>CAYYKF010000021.1:0-21212 GCA_964441035.1 uncultured Candidatus Poseidoniales archaeon | reverse complement strand
ACCATTCACAACCATTCTCATCGACTTTGTAATTCGGATCTTCTTGATAATCATCAACCGCTTCAGTCCCGTGCGATTCAGGTTCATCGAGATGTTGCGATACAACCACATCTTCTTCATAGCGTGATTTGCGGCGTGATTCTTTGTTTCCCTTCTGTTTCTGTTTGATGAGGACAATCGCTCCTACAGTTCCTGCAAGGATAACAAAGACGACTGCGAATAATATGCCAATCAGCGCACCTGTTGAGAGACCTTCATCACTCTTAGTGGAAATTTGCTGTTTTGAACAGCCATTTTCATCAACTACCGCGCCTGAAGCTGTGTTCATACATCCATCCACACTGTTGGGGATGCCATCATCATCCGAATCTTGTTGTTCGTAGGTGCATCCACCTTCAAAAATCTCCAATGATTTATTGCTACCAGGACATTGATCCATCCAATTTGGATATAAATCATCATCATTATCATCATCGCCTGTCCAGCAACCAAATACAGCATCAAATTCGTATCCTGGATGTGCATCTCTGATACTTTGATCTGAAGTATCTGCACAAGCGTCGAGGTTGTCTATGACGCCATCACCATCTGTATCCTGTTCAGTGAGATTTCCACACCCATTGCTGTCACGATTGTTCTGTTCAATTGTTGGTGTGTTTGGACATTGGTCAACATTATCGAGAATACCGTCGTTATCATTATCGTCAGTACAACCATCATCATTGGCATCAAAGCCCTCAGCCGCAGGAACATCATCACAGAGATCGAAACGGTTGATAATTTGGTCTCCATCTGAATCGACCTGGAAGTATGAACAACCAGGTTGTGCAGTCACATTAGCTGGCTCATTGAGAGGCGTTTCAGGACAGGTGTCGACACTATTTGGGTATCCATCGTTATCCAAATCTGAATCTTCCTCCATGTCATGACAGCCATCAGAATCACCGTCATTAACCGCATTAGAGGTCCAATTCAATTTTCCACGTGGACAATTGTCGTTACCAAAGGGAGCGTCCTGCACAGAATCGCCATCATCGTCATGATCTTCCCCGTCATCACGGCAGCCATCACCGTCATGATCTGTGACTATGTTGGGCGATAATCCTGGTGCATACGCAACTGACAGCCAATTTGTGTCTCCTGCTGGACAATAATCTTCAGTGTCAAGCAAACCATCACCATCATCATCGTCATCCTCATCAAAGTCTCGACATCCATCACTATCTCGATCTGTTTCAATCTGAGAATTCCAATTCAACGCTCCATCTAAACAAGCATCGTCATAATCTGGAATCGAATCTCCATCGTCATCGATGTCTTCGCCCGAATCAAGACATCCGTCACTGTCAAAATCCGATTCTGAACTGCTCACCCAATCTTTGTCACCTCGCGGGCAGTTATCCATGGCATCATCAACGCCGTCATTGTCGTCATCAGAATCGTCATCGTTGTCATCACAACCATCACCATCATAATCGGTGCTTGGTGAGGACGTCCAACTTTTGTTGTACGGATATCGAGGGCATGCATCAGAGGCATCGGCAAGAGAGTCAGAATCGTCATCCTCATCCTCATCTGAATCATGACAACCATCACTATCGTAATCGCTGGCATAATCACTACTCCAATTGTGCTTGGTGAGGAGAGTATCACAGGCATCCAAGCTGTCGACAATTCCATCTCCATCATCATCAGCATCCTCGTCCATATCTCGGCAACCATCACCGTCACGATCTATCGTCCATTCCGATTGAATCCAATTCACAGCAGGTCCGATACAGTCATCATAATAGTCATCAAATCCATCACCATCAGCATCGTCATCACAAACATCGCCTAGAGTATCAGCATCCATGTTTTCTTGACCTGAATTGATGATTGTGGGGCAATTGTCATGTAAATCAGAGACACCATCCAAGTCCGTGTCAACTTCAAAAGACCAAATGTAACCTGACCCATCATCATAGGTATATGTGGAGATATTGGTTCCTGTGAAAAGAGTGGTGCAAGAGAATACAGAGGACACACAATGGCGACCTACTGTTGCAACTCGACCAAGGCCTACCCAAGCTACACCCTGAGAATATTCGTCAAATTCACTGCCAAATCCATCGGCCCAAATCCAATTGCCATAGGGGTCTAGGCCAGCGACGAAACCCTCCGTGCCAGGTCCGCGAAATAACTGGAAACTACCGAACGTTCCGTTTGTCCAATATTGATTATTATCTTCCAGATAACCTGTCACCGCAACTGTTCCTAATGGACCTACAGAAATGTCTCTGATTTCTTGATAAGAATACATTTCTCCACTGCTTCTAGTTGCCCAATTCCATGAACCACTGGTATCCAAGGATGCGACCCAAGCATTGGTGGTACTGACGTTGCTTGGCAAAACCAGTGCAACACTGACTCCAGAGATAAATTCTGCTTGACCTTCAAACCATCCCCCGACATAGAGGTCCCCATTCCCATATGTTGCTGCATAAGCAATGACATAATCGCCATTTCCGCCGCCAACGATTTCTGATGCCCATTCAAAAGTTCCATTGACGGCTACTTTCGTCACAAAAGATGCATAGGGAAGACCTGCTTGAACAAGAATTTGATTAGGCCAATCCAGAACATTGTCACGATAATATCCCACAAAGTAGGCATTCTCTAAACTGTCTAGCGCAATTGCGGTCACATTGTCATCATAATCGCCCCCCCAGGCCTTCGTCCAGGTAACAAATCCAACCTGATTGACCATCAATGCGTACATGTCTGAACCACCATTGCTGGTGTGAACATCGCTGCCAAAGAAGGAGGTACCTCTGAAAGATCCGCCGGCATAGACACTACCTGAACTGGTTGCTGCACAAGCATTAGCATCATCATCAGCCGGTCCGCCGAAATTTACCGCTGTATCCCAAGTAGATGTGGATGTATTGTACAACGCAACAAATCCATCAAGATAGAGGCCACCTGTGGTCATGGTAATGTTGTCAAAGAAGATGGTGTCGTAAATCCAACCGCAAATCCAAATTCCAGCTGGACCGATTGAAACTTGAGATGAATGTGCTCCACCAACTGAATCCGATGGCTTTTCCGTGTGCTTGAACCAAACCCATGAACCCCATTGATTCATCTCACCGACAAATGCCATTCGTCGATCATATACGACTGGGTTGATGGTGGCACCAAGAAGGACATCGCCGCGATATGAACCCGTGACGATGACGCCTCCGCTTGAGGTATTAATTACATCACTAATCCAAACGCTGTTGATATTTGATGCATCATTATGCGAACCCGGGGATGCTTCGCCGTTGATTACCCACTGCGTAACGCCTCGCCCACCTGTCGCCTTCAAAGATTCAATTTGTGCTTCGTTCAATTCTGGAAAAATCGATTCAGACTCGTTGGATACAGATGTTTCCTCGTTGCTGAGCGATCCGGCCCATGGCAACGAAATTAGAAGAAAAAATGTCGCAATCACGAGCCAGAAGCGACGTGTCTCAAAAGCCGGCATGAGAACGCCCTTTGGGCGTTCCCATTTCAACGTTCAGTTTAGATGAACGGCGGGCGAACAACGACTGCACGCAATAAACGACGAGGATTTGGTGCAATGAATACCTCTTCGCCAATCTCAACTCCTTCAAGATATGCAAGTCCAATGCCAACCTTGCCTAAACTAGGAGATGGACCTCCGGATGTGATTGTCCCAATTTCGTCATCGCCACGCATCACGGTATACCCAATTCGAGGGAATGGACCCTTTTCTAATACCTTCAACCCTAGCCAACGGGCACCCTTCATCTGCTCATGAGATTCCTTGGTATTGACAACTCTAGAACGTCCAATGAAATCATGGTCCATATTGAGTCCGAATGGTACGAAGGTTTCTGCAGAATCGCGCATGAGGTTATCATCATCGGTGAGGGAAGCCGCACAAAAATCCTGACCGGAAAGGAGGAAACCTTTCTCCATCCTAAGCGTGTCTCTTGCACCTAGTCCAACAGGGCAAATACCATGCCCGCCTTCGTCCAATAACGCATCCCAAAGGATCTTTGCATGTTCATTTTGAACGAATATTTCGAATCCACGCTCACCAGTGTATCCTGTGCCTTGTATCCAACCTTTAATTCCAAATCGGTTCTCCTGAATTTCTTGTCCTCTGAAGTGCTTCACAACGTTGACATCGCCAAGAACTGCTGTCAATACCTCTGGTGATTTTGGTCCTTGTAAAGCCAAGATGCTGGTTTCTTCAGATATGTTCTCAATACTCAAACCTGCAGTTAGATGCTTGTGGAACCAATCCCACATGTGATCAATCATGCTTGCATTTGGAACACCGAGCACCTCAGATTCACTGACAACGCAAAAAATCATGTCGTCGATAATAATACCATTATCATCTAGAAAGTGTGTGTATGCACATCGTCCTGGACCAATAATACTGGCTTTCTGTGTCCCAATGGTGTCCAGCCATTCACGAATACCATCACCTGAGAATCGGAAGAATCCCATGTGCGATACATCGAAGAGTCCTGCGTTTTCACGAGTATTGAGATGTTCATCCATCATTGAGGAATACCAAATTGGTAGTTCAAAGCCATGAAAATCGACAAGGTTGCCACCGCGCTCAACATGAGCATCATACAGTGCGGTGCGCACCAACTCACCATCTGACACGCTCAGAGGGCCGCCACTATGGCCCTTGAATCGCACGGCCTACGGCTCAGGGCTGATACGCAACCATCAAACACTGTATATTCTAGTTTCAATACATGTCAAGCCATCCTGTAAATGAGCCCATCCTAGGATTCGCTCCAGGTAGCAAAGAACGTACAGAACTACAAGCCGAACTTGATCGACAAATGAATGAAGTTGTTGAAATTCCATGCATCATCAATGGTGAGAAAGTTTTCACAGGGAATACAATGACTCAAGTCATCCCTCACCGCCATGGACATGTCATTGCAAATGTGCATATGGCAGGTAAATCTGAGATTGAGGCTGCCTGCAGAGCAGCAACAGAGGCGCAGGATAGTTGGATTGCGATGGGACTTGAAGCAAGATGTGCAATCTTTGAGAGATGTGCCGACCTTCTTGCTGGCTCTTGGCGTATGCGGTCAAACGCTTCGACAATGCTCAATCAAAGTAAAACCGCATTTCAGGCTGAAATTGATGCTGCATGTGAACTAATCGACTTCTGGAGATTCAATGCTCATTATGCACGCGGGTTCCATGACTTGTATCAGCCATTGGTCTCTCCGCCTGGTGTTGAAAACAGTACTGAAATACGGCCACTAGAAGGGTTCGTGCTCGCAATTACTCCATTCAACTTCTCCAGTATTTCTGCAAATCTACCGAGTGCTCCGGCACTCGTTGGTTGCACATCGCTTTGGAAACCAAGTAGAAATTCATGCCATTCGAATTATGTTCTGATGGATTTAATGATGGAAGCTGGACTCCCACCCGGTGTCATCAATTTCGTACCTTCCTCAGGACCTGACATCTCAGAGGTCTGTCTCTCGGATCCAAATTTTGCAGGAGTCCATTTCACAGGTTCAACTGCAACATTCCAAGGCCTCTGGCAAAGGATTGGAGAAGCGCTTCCTAATCTCAAGAGTTACCCCCGAATCGTTGGCGAAACCGGTGGCAAAGACTTTGTCGTAGCGCATCCAAATTGCGATGAACAAGGCCTTTTGGTCGCTCTTTTACGAGGTTCTTTTGAATACCAAGGACAGAAATGTTCTGCCGCGAGTAGAGCTTATGTCCCACATTCTGTATGGGGTAGAATTTCTGAACCTCTTTGTGAAGAAGTGCGAAAAATCAAGATGGGAGATGCCCGTGATTTCACCAATTTCATGACTGCAGTCATCGACCAACGCGCCTTTGACAAGATTACTGGATACATAGAGCGAGCACAAGCAAATCCAGACTGTGAGGTCATTGTAGGAGGAGGAAGTGACGATAGTGTAGGTTGGTTCATTGAACCCACAATCATTGTCTGTTCTAATCCAAATTCTGAATCCATGGTTGAGGAAATTTTCGGCCCTGTTCTTTCTGTTTACGTTTACGAAGATGAAAACTTTGAGGAAACTCTGACACTTTGTGACCAAGCAAGTCCCTATGCGCTCACCGGTTCGATTTTTGCCTCTGATGAAGCGGACGTTCAGACTGCATATAATGCACTGAGATTTACTGCTGGTAATTTCTACATCAACGATAAGCCAACTGGAGCGGTTGTTGCTCAGCAGCCCTTTGGAGGCGCCCGAGCATCAGGTACCAATGACAAAGCGGGAGGGCCTCTCAATCTTCTCCGGTGGATTAGTCCTCGCTCCGTTAAACGGACACTGGACATCCCACAAGATTGGGGTTATGCTTTCCTTGCACCAGATAATTAGGTGAAATTATGGATACCAATCTGGGATATCTACTAATGATTGTGACTCTCGGTTTCTTTGCATACATCGGGTACAGTTCAACGAAGGATTCTGACGGAGATGCTGATGCATATCTCTCCGCCCGTGGTACTCAAAGTTGGCTAAGAATTGGTTTGAGTCTCTTCGCTTCGGGCATGGGTATATGGCTGCTATTCGGCCCTTCTGAGGTGGGATATTATGGTGGTTTTTGGGAGGTTCTCGGCTATGCAATTTCTGCATCAACACCATTCCTACTGCTTGCATACGTAGGTCCAAAGATTCGCGAACGACTGCCTGATGGAATCACTCTCGCAGATTATGTTCGAATGAGACTTGGGAGGCCCATGCAAATCTATGTTGGAATTATCTCTCTTCTCTACATGTTCACATTCTTGTTCGCTGAATTCACTGCAGTAGGAAAAGCGATGCAAATTCTCACGGGAATGGAACCGCTCTACCCGATACTGCTCGTCGCAATTGTCACCGCGGCATACACAAGTTATGGCGGCTTACCAGCATCGTTGCAAACAGACCGTTGGCAGGGTTGGTTAGCGCTATGGCTGCTGGTCGCTTTGCTCCTCATTGTTTTCGGAGGCGATATTGGCACGATGATTGATCAAGCCAAAGCGCACACACCCGAAGATTTGTCGTACGGGTGGGAGCATGGCAGTATTTCTGACCTTAATCGCACTTCATTTGAGGCAGGCCTTGCTCTTATTCTAGCGATTACCGCAGCAGAAATGTTCTCCCAAGGGAACTGGCAGCGCAACTATGCAGCAAAAGACAGTGAGGCCCTCAAGAAAGGTGCGTGGTTCGCCGCAGCACTCGTATTCCCACTGATGTTCATCATGGGATTCTTAGGAACTGTTGTCGCCGGACAAGGTGCGGTCGAGGACCCTTCTTCCTCTTTCTTCTACCTCATAGAAGATGCACACATACTCATCACAGCCTTATTTGTAGTGCTAGGAATTGCACTGGTCTGCTCTAGTGCAGATACTCTGCAGAATGCAGTTGTAGCCTCAATCAGTCGTGATATCTCAGATGGAAAAATGGATTTGAAGATGGCTAGAATTGTCTCTTTGGCTCTGATACCACCTGCAGTTTATCTCTCACTTTGGGGTGTTGAAAATCAATACAGCCTGTTCGCGATTTTCCTTTTTGCAGATTTGTTAGCAGCAGCCACTGTTCTGCCGGTTTTACTATCTCTTTGGGAGCGTGTTGATTCACGGGCAGCCTTGGCTGGTGCAGTTTGTGGATTACTTTCAGTCATCGCTTACGGGATTTATGAACCTGCGACGTCATATGATGGATTTGAGCAGTACGCTCGATATCTGATGTATCCAACCACAGGGGCATTATCACCTGTTGATGGCGGATTAACCAATCTCTGGGTATTCGTTTCTGCCCTTGTCGGTTCCGGTTCAGTCACCATTCTTGGCTCAATCATGATTCCAAAGGAATCAATAGTGAGTAGTGAAGAAGAATAACTGGTAGTATGACAATCGGCAATCCAACAAATACGTTGACCTATGTCAGAGCATTGGGCATGATTGTTGGTGGTTATGGAGCATACACTAGAGGAAAACGCCGGGAGACTGATGTCGCTGTAAAGGCGGAAATTGTCCGCTGTGCTGATCGTGTTCGTACACATGTCGAGAATGTTCATGACGCAGCGTACAGTGATGGAGATGTCAAACTCGCAAAAGAATGTGCGAAAACCATCGAGGAAATTGATGCATTGCGGAATGATGTCAATATGGGTGAGACTGGAGGAGAACACCCGTTTTTCAGCAAACAAATCAGTGCTAATAAAAAAACACTGAACAAACTCATCAAGCACGACCATGAGACTTTGACGATTCTTGTCAAGGCGGTGAATCTGAGTAATGATTTGGAGAAGGATTCCGCCGAAGGTGGTGATGCAGTTCAAACAGCAAGAAACACTCGACAACTTGTCAGTAGTGTTCGTGGACACTTCAGCGAACGCCGTGCAGTATTAAGGGAAATCAAGTAGGAGGATTGGAAATGACACAACTTCGATGGAGAGATAGCCCCGATATAGTGGCACGAATGATTGATTCTGGTTCAATCCAGTCATGGTCTGCAAAGGACATCGTGCTCAAACCAAATGAAACCTGTGTGATTATGGCAGATGGGAAAGTACAGGACATTCTTTCGGAGACGGTCCTGAAGAATTACGTTGGCGGATTCAGCCGATGGTTGGGTAGTAAGATAGGAATGGGCTCAAGAGATCACAAACTCATCTTTGCAATGACTGGGCCTCTAGACGTATTGATGCTGATGAATGGACAAACTGCAGATGGAGAATCAGTCAAAGGGATGCTCAACATTCGACTGCAAATTCAGCGAGATGATGTCCCAAAACTAATCAACATCTTCACGAACAATCAACGGGAACTAAATGTTGCCTTCTTTGAAAGAATGTATTCTAGCGAAGTTCTAGCACGTGTAGTACAACCCCTGATTGCAAAACAAGAGAATGCCACAGCCCTTCGTGGTGCTGATTTCCAAGATGCATTGGAAATGGGAATGCGTGCTGAAATGCGTGCATCATTCGACCAATATGGAATTACACTACTGAAGGCATTCGCTGTAATCAATGAATCAGATATGGAGAAATTGCTTGCCTACAAATCTCAAACGGAGACAATGATGGCAAGAGCTGATGTCGTAAATGAGGCCGCACTGGCTGCAATCGAGCGCCAAAAGAGCGTTACGCTTGCACGTATTTTGGCTGAATCGGAAGTTGCGAAAGCACAAGCAAGAGGGCAAGTCGAAGCCGCGCTTGAATCCGAACTCTTGGAATTGCGAAAACAAGAGGCTGAGATGGCCGCACAACGTCATGATATGGCAGAGAGGCAAGAAATCGAAATTTCTGGAGAACGCTCTCGAATGGACATTGCAATGGGTGCATTTGAACAGGTACAGGCTGCCAAGAGAGCAAGGATGGCACAGCAATCAGATTCTGTGATTGAGCGTCAAGTACAAGCAGATCAGGTGCAGACCGATATGATGCGCATGGCTGCTGAACAAGGTGCATTAACACCTGAAGTCATGCAGACATTCCTCGAGCAGCAATCTGCTCAGAAAGCACAGGATTCTCCAACAGAAAGTAACGTCAAAAGTATTGCTACTTGCCCATCCTGCGGCAACGGGGTACAGGCTGATTGGAAAGCCTGCCCACATTGTGGAACCGGCTTCCAGTAAATTGGAATCGAAATTATTCATCGATTCTCAAAATATCCAGAGGTACCGCAATAGGTGGCATGTGATCACTGAATCGATGACGGCTCGTCTTCGGAGGAAATACGTCTCCGGATAATGCCTTTTCGATAATTTGTTTCTTGGTGAGCGTCGTGAATTCACTGGCTGGCCAAACATCAAGTTCAATCCCTTCATCTGACATATAATTAACGAGAATGGCTGGAATGCGTGAAAGACCAATTCGTTTTGCAACATGATAGCGATGGTGACCGTCTAGGATTGTACCCGTATCTCGGTCCACGAGCAAGGGCTTCGTGTATGCATTCCAGCGAAGTGTCATCTCGTGCAGAACATCGACATTCTTCGGCTTCACCTCTTCATGAGGTTTGAGCCAGGATAGTGTGACCAACTCGACGTCCATACGCCCCGCAGGTAATTGACCTTCAAATCACTTCGCACAGCGACAGCATCATGGCTCTTCCACCACGCCGAAGGCGTGGTATGGCCGAAAATGTGTGGCTTGAAGGGCTTCTAGCCGATGTTCCAGGAACACCGCTGAATGAGATACTCAGCGCATGGAAGGAAGGCCTACCTGAATCTCTGAAGGAAGTTGTGAATCGCATAGCATCCGCTGATGGGGGCGTGTGGATTGTCGGAGGGTCTGTTCGCGAAGCAATACTTGGACGAGGTCAATATGACTATGATTTAGCAACGACACTTTTGCCCGCAAAAATTCTTGAGATTTTTCCAAAAGCGCTGCCAACAGGAATTCGATTTGGAACGGTCACTGTACGCATGGAAGGATTTGAAGACATGTTTGAAGTCACCACACTCCGAACTGAAAGCCAATATGGTGATGGAAGGAGGCCGGACATCGTTGATTTTGGTGAGTGCCTGAGTGTGGATTTATCGCGAAGAGATTTCACCATCAATGCAATCGCTGTCGATTTGAGTCGAGGGTTAATCCACGACCCTTTCGGTGGTATAGAGGATTTGCAAAACCAGCATCTCAAGGCAGTGGGCAATGCCAAACAAAGACTCAGTGAAGATGGGTTGCGATTACTACGTGGATATCGCTTCATGGACCAAGGTGAACGCGGAATTTGGATTCCAGATGAAGAACTTGCAACTGCTCTTCGTGAACAACAATCGATGCTGGAAAAGGTTGCAAGTGAACGGATTTGGGCTGAATTCTCACGTATTCTTCGAGGATTAAATGCTCCTGAAATCCTTGAAAGAATGAGGCAAGATGGAATGTTGAGCCGAATCTTACCTGGCTGGGATGCTGATACAATACTGCAACGTGCACTTGAGGCAACCGAGAGCGATGCTGAAATTTGTCGTCTGGTTCTTCTAGCAGCAGAAATCCCACATGAACGTTGGAGAATTATCGAACATGATTTGCGAACACTAACTCTTTCCAACCAAGAGCGAAAGAAATTCATGATTTTACATCAGCTTCTTGGAAATCTTCCTGACCCTTCAAGTGAAGCCGAATTGCGACGATACAGAGCAGGAGTAGGGGTGAATATTGATGCACATCTCTCTCTTGAAAAGGCATTACAGCCAGATTTGTATCAAAGTGTTCGAAATGCACTCAAATCACTGCCACCACTGGCGGCTGGAGATGGGCCCCTACTTGACGGGCATGCAATCGCATCTGCAACCGGTTTACCGATGGGGCGAAGGCTTGGACGATTGAAATCATGGCTCCATCGAATGCAAATCGAATTGAATCTTCGAAACGAAGAAGAAGTTCTCACACTACTAGACGTAATCGACTGGGCGGGTGGCGATACAGATTCATGGCCTGGTCCTTCATGGCCATAATTCATTCCGATAATGATTCGATATACTCATCTGCTGTGAGTAATTGATCTTCATCGAAATCATGAGGTTTGATTAGAAGAATCCAGCCTTCTGTATAGGTGTCATCCCAAACCAACTCTGGAATGGCTTCTAACTCATTGTTGACTTCCATGACCTTACCCGCGCAAGGACTGAGGAATGTTTCCCCATCATTCATCGAACGTAATGAAAACAACACATCGCCTTCTGAGAATTCGTCATCGACCTCAGCAGGTACAACCCGAATGATTTCACCGAGTTCTTTGATTAAACAGTCGGATACTCCTATCTTCCAAGTTTCTTCTTCTTTATCCACGAGTTGCATCCAAAGATGGCCCCGTGTGTATTTTCGATCTCCTACCACGCTGAATTCAAGATACTCATCTGACATGTCGCGTCCCCGTTGGCGCCCCGGAAACACTACATATTTCAATAAATCGATGGGAGAATCAACTACAATATGCTTGACGGATTGCATTTCGCATTGTATTATCAATGGGAAGGTGGTGTCAGGCTTGAGGGTGCCGGGATGGACTTCCAAGATACCGAAGAGCAGGGAATGATTCGAGAGATGGTGCGAGACTTTGCAGAGGCTGTTCTAGCCCCTACGTGTCTTGACAGGGACAAAAAACAACAGCCACCTGTTGAAGAATGGACTCAGTTCATCGAATATGGTCTACAATCATGTACCATTCCAGAAGAATACGATGGTGTCCCTCTTGATGACGTCACAGAGGCGATTATCGTTGAAGAATTGGCACGCGTTGACCCTTCGTTCGCAGTTTTCTTCTGTGTTCACGTTGGACTCTGTGCGAAAACCATCGTCTTACACGGGAATGATGAACAGAAGGCAAAGTATCTGCCGATGCTAGCAGCCGATAAGGTTGGAGCATATTCACTATCTGAAGCTGGAGCGGGGACCGATGCTGCAGCGATGTCTTGTAAGGCCAAGTTATCTGATGATGGGACACATTACCTGCTCACAGGAGAGAAGATGTGGGTAACCAATGGAGTCTGTGCAGATATTTACGTGCTATTCGCCAAAGATGTGGACCACCCAGATTATGGTGCCAAGAAGCATGGTGGTACAACCGCATTCATCGTTGAGAAAACGTTTGAAGGGTTCACTGTGGGTAAAAAAGAGGATAAATTGGGTATTCGAAGCAGTGACACCTGTACGCTCGTGCTAAAGGACTGCAAGGTTCCCGTCGAAAATGTGCTCAAAGAACCTGGTAGAGGGTTCCCAATTGCGATGAACGCGCTTGATAACTCTCGTATCGGCATTGCTGCACAAGCTCTTGGAATCGCCCAGGGCGCTTACGAATCTGCGCTGAAATATGCACATGAACGCGAAGCGTTCGGTGTGCCGATTGCACGACATCAAATGATTACTGCATATCTGGCTGATATGGCGACTCAAATTGAGGCTGCACGATTGATGACCTACAAGGCCGCATGGGCGAAAGAACAGCACTACAAGCATGATGCTCCGCGACATTCGAAAGAAGCAAGCATGGCCAAACTGTTTGCTGGAGACACTGCGATGTGGGTTGCTGAAAGAGCCGTGCAAGTACTTGGTGGATATGGGTATACAACTGATTTCCCAGTAGAACGATTCTTCCGCGATGCAAAAATTACTCAAATCTACGAAGGTACACAAGAAGTACAGCGATTGGTGATTGGAAGAGCAATCAGCAAAGATCTCTAATTCTGTGGATTGAGATTCTCGTCGAATATCGTTCCACTCGTATGTGTTTCGGGCTCTATGTTGGGTTTGAATACGGTCCCATCCCCTCCAATCAAAGTGGCCTCAAAACCATCCCATTTGATGAAAGCACCTTCCCATAGACCGAGTACTGGAATCTCATTTTGTTGGTGATATTCGGAGATTCTTTGAGCACGGGTTTCTCCAAAGTGTTCGTAGAATTCATCACCATCCTTCATCCAAATTCGACCATCGTGGTAATGAGGGTTGATTTGGAATGGTAGCAAGTTGAATGCTTCGAAAGATTCGGGGAAAACAATTGGCATGTCATTCGTGGTCTGCATGGTTGGACACGCGACATTGGCACCTGCACTCACACCCATGTATGGCATGCCTTGCTTAACCCGGCTACGAATCGGTTCGAGTAAGCCATTTCGATGTAAATCTCGTACAAGAAGGAAAGTGTTACCTCCTCCAACATATACACCTTGCGCAGATTCAACGGCATCGATTGGATTGTCAAATTCATCAATGCCCCGGATATTGACTCCGCTGGCAGACGAAAAATCCCGAATTTTTTCAGTATATTCTGCATGGTTCTCACTGGCATAAGGGATGAAAACAATCTCACTGATTCCGTCAAAATGACTGCGCATCAAATCATGATAGAGGCGTTTTCTTTCACTAGAGCGCAAACCACCACTTCCCAGCAGCAAACGCATCTCAAGCACCCTGTAATACGGAAATATCTGCCAATAGACTTGATGCGGTTTGTGCGACCAGTGAATCCTCTGATTCTACCAATTTTTCCACCACAGATTTCAATTCTTCTGAAATCTTCCGGCCGTGGAGGTCCTCTAGAATTCGTGTTCTTACCATCTGCTCGGAACCTTCCAGGAGGGATTTTCGCAGAGAATCTGCATCAGGTCCTTGGCGTGAGCGAAGTAAACGAGGAAGAAGGAGGGTATCTTGGCTTGATTGCACTGCTTTGACAAAGATATCCCATGAAAACCAATCCACATCATCTAGATGTCTGGCTAAGGCTTTGCGCATTTCAGCACTGGGAGATTCACATAGCGATGCAATGACGTCGGTTTTTTGTTGAACAATCAATTCTGGAAGGCGGATATCTGCGGCCTTTGCGCCGAGTTCTGAATCATGCAACAATGCATCAATAGATTCGTGACTAATTGAGAGTGAACGCATCCTTTTGAGTGCCGATTCACGTACTCTTACATGTGAATCCGCGAGTGCTTTTTCGAATGTATTTGAATCGCCAGAACGCTCGATAGCCATACATCGAACAACATGATCCTCCTCACTGACTGCAACTGGAATCGAGCCAGCATCAACCATGAGGCGACTTCTCCATGCGGTTCGTTTGACGGCAATTTCGTCATCAAGGCAGAGGGTCGAAAGGATGTCAAGAGCGGAAGTTCCCAAACGGGGAGCAAGTTCTGCGGCAAGTTGACGAATTGAAGCAGTGCGATGTACGGTTAGAGAAATCACCATCGTCTTGTGTTCGGCACTAATCCAACGGCGGTGTGCCTCAATCGCCTTATCACGAAACCAAGTATCTGAATCATCAAGTAAATCGGTGAATCCTTCCAAAGCAGTCGGCTCATCCAACTCAAAGAGGCGGCGAACAGCACGTCGCCTCTGTCGCACATCTTTGTGCTTTAGCCGATCAAGTTCGATGCGCAGCATGGCTGACCCCTCTATGGGGCGTCCGCTAACCTGTATAGCGTTCACGGGACGAGGTCGCCGTGTCTTCCAAACCCTCCAACAGGGTCATCATCCACATCAGAATCGAAATCTCCTGGGTGCAACATTCGCACATCGATAAGAGCAATCAGCATCGGCCACAAGTCTCCCAACCAATCCATCTCTGCCATGATTAAATCGATTACAGGATGTATTTCGTCGGCCAATTCATCGACATTAAATGCCCACGGAGGTTCTTCCTCAAACGTTTCTTCTCTAGTGGGTAGAGGAGGAAGATCAGCAGGTAGATTCTCCAACGAACTAGCGAGATTCTGAATCCGCTCTCGAATTTCAGGCTCAAAAAGGTCTAATTCATCACCTAGAGCAATACCTTCGCGAAGAATTTCTGCAAGGCTATCAGCACTCAACGGTTCTGGTTCAGTTTCAGAAATATCAACCGGTCCGAACAAAACACCTCCGAGATCCGTGTCATACCAGTGTTCATTCTGTCGTTCACGCTTTACCAAACGTTGGGCCAATCTACCACCCATTGGAGCGATGGCAAAACCACCATCAGCCATTCTACTTTCTATCCAATTTGGGAGTGTTGTTAGGGCTCCAGTGACCAAAACTCGATCTAGCGGTTCTGGCAAGTGAGGGGGGCAGCGATTTAGGTGTCGCATCTTTCTCACACGAACCGTATGTGTCTCTGAAACAGATGCTACACGTGACCTGACATGTTCGACTACATCCCTAGACGGGTCGACAATGACAACCCCTCCTTCTGGCCCGACCATATGAGCTACCAGTGCAGCGATGTAACCTCCCTTTGCACCTAAAATGAGAACTTCTTGTCCTTGGTCCAACTCAAGATGATGCAGCATTGTTGCCACCATATGTGGAGCTGAAATTGTCTTCACACCTCCTTTCATCGTTTCAAGGAATACGAGAGGACGGTCGTGCCAGAACGGTTCAAGGTCATAATCTGTGTATTCTCCAATGTCTACAGATTGCATCGCTGCAGAGATTTGGTTGGTCATTGGTACACCAGCAGATTTGAGGCGTCCCAGGAGGCGATCCATGAGCCGGCGGACCCCTTCCATGGAACTCCAAAATTGGCCACCACACAAAAGGCTGCGGAAGGGTTTACCTCATATCCTGAGGCTGCCCCCGTCAACTCATCGGGCTCGTGGTCTAGCGGTTATGACGTCGCCCTTACAAGGCGAATATCACCAGTTCAAATCTGGTCGGGCCCACTACTGTTCTTCAGACCAATCAACATCAGTTCCTAGAGCATCTTTTTCCTGCTCTTGAAGCGTTGTTGCAACCTTGTCTTCTGCATTCCAATCTGCATCATCTTGCCAAGAATCTAGGTCAGGGTTGATAGAGGAAAGTGCCTGTTTGAGATCCACCTCAATCATCTCATCTCCAGTTGCAGATTCTGCAACTACACGGATTGCTTCAATTCGATTGAAATGTGTATCCCACGCTTCAATTGCTTTCTGCATTGCAAAAATAACGAATGAATGTTTATTGCTGGCTCGATCACCACCGCCGAATTCACCCTTACGGACAAGATAAGATTCGCCAATACAGATGGCAACGTAAACAGTGCCTACCGATTTATTTTGGTCACCACCGGTGGGGCCAGCAATTCCTGTAATAGAAATACTAACTTCGCTACCTGAACCACGTTGAGCACCTTTCGCCATATCCAGTGCGATACCGTGGCTAACCGCACCCCTTTTTTCCAATCTACCCGCATCAACACCCAATTGAGCAATCTTGGATTCATTAGAGTAGGTTACCCAACCTTGAGTGAACCAATTCGATGCACCTGAAATATCTGTGAAGGCAGAAGCGAGTAAACCACCTGTGCAGGATTCAGCGACGGACAGGCTCCACTCGTGCTTCTTCAAGCGCCGCACGAGGCGGGCAGCGAGCATGGAGGCTTCCTCACTCACGATTTTGCGTCTCACAGGGTGTTCTTAGGCATACCGACTGCTATTTTGCAGGTTATTGCGCCCCTAAGGGGGCGCAGTAATGGCTTTGAACGGCCGCGCAAGCCCTCAGGCCTGTGAGCGACGACGATTGGGCAAGCATCTACCAAAAAGTGACCAAAGCGGGGTTACTTCCTGGCCGTAGCGTGCGTCAACGATTGCTTGAGTTGCCAGATATTGATTTGCTGATTGAAGCAGCGAAGACGGCTGGAAAAAAGGGTATGTTGGATGAAGCAGCCCTAGATGCGCTACTTGGTGAGATGAAACCAATTCAAACACCTGTGAAAGAGGAAGTTGTCGCACGAGTCGTTGCCCCAATTTCTGCCCCAGAACCCTCTCCGGCTCCAAGGATTCATGATTTAGACCACTACAAATTGGCGGACTTTCCGATGAAGGCCAAAGATGTGGATGCAGAAATCAGCATCCACTTTGATATCACTGGTAAGAGTGTTACAGAAGGCAAAAAGGAGGACATCAATGCCTGCTTCAAGGACAGACTCAAGCAAATTCGAAAACTAATCCTTAACGGAGGATTACCCAATCGCCCGATATTGGTCAATGATGCCATACGTCAGAAACGTCGATTCTCAAATCGCGATGATACGTGTACCCTCATCGGTTTGGTCAATGACCCGAGAACAACAAAGAATGGACATCTGATTTTCAGTGTAGAAGACAACACTGGTGAGATGACGTGTCTGCTTTCTAAGAGGGATGAGGGGGGAACAGAGCAAGACATTGTCCATGCAGGGCTAATGCCTGACGATGTGATTGGTGTCACTGGAAATTTCAGTGAATCGGGGGAACTATTCTACTGCGAGAATCTCCATTTCCCACCCATCACAATACATGAACGTAAGACTGCAGGAAAGGACCGTGCCATTTCAGCAGCCTTCATTTCAGATTTACACCTCGGTAGCAAAACATTCCTTGAACCACAATGGCACAAGATGATTGATTGGTTCAAGGAAGACCCATTGGCAGAAACAATTCGATATCTTGTGATTAGTGGCGATGGTGTGGATGGTGTCGGGATATATCCTGGGCAAGAAAAGGAATTGAACATCTCAGATTTGTTTAATCAATATTCACGATTAGGAGAAATGCTACAGGAATTGCCCGAATGGGTCGATGTGCACTTGCTACCAGGTAATCACGATGCTGTGCGTCCAGCAGAGCCCCAACCTGCGCTCGACCCAGAACTACAAACGGACTACAACAACACGATGTTTGTCGGCAATCCTTGCGATTTCAGCCTGAATGGTGTCAGGGTACTATCCTACCATGGAGTCTCTATCATGGACTTTGTATCCTCACTTCGCACTGTCACGTTTGAGCAACCTGAGGAAGCGATGAAGGCGATGATCGACCGCCGGCATCTTGCGCCTTCTTGGGGCGGAAAGACACCCTTGTCTCCCGAACCAGAAGACCGTTTGGTTATCTCAGAAATTCCTGATATTTTCGTCACAGGCCACGTTCATGGTCACCACACAGAGACCTACAAGGGCGTGTCTCTTGTTCATTCTAGCACTTGGCAAGACCAAACCAGTTACCAGCGAATGTTAGGATTCCAACCAAAACCTTGCATCTTGACTGTGGTCAACCTGCACACGCATGCTACAGCTTCAATCCCGTTCGTTTAGATCCTCAAGAAGAGAGTCTTCTTGATGCATCGAATAATCCAGTTCATGCTTGCGAGTGCGAATGAATGCTACAATCACGCCGATGATGACGACAAGTAGGGCGATTTGGACCATGGGTTCTTCAATCAAATCCGCAACCTCCCTACCAGATTCTTCGTCCTCCTTTTTATCCTCTTCATCGGGAGGCGACTCGGGTTCTTCGTCCGGTAGAGGAGAAGCGGCATCCTCTTCCTCGATAACGAAGGTGACACTGGATGAATTCAGGTTGCCTGAGGCATCGGCAACCGTGACTATCAGCGTGTGATTTTCCAGCGCAGGAAGATCTGGATATGGCACAATTGTCATGTCGTGATTCTTGCGCAAGGCAAGTGTGTCTCCAATGAATGATTGACCTGCCACTTCAACGGTTTCAGTTGCCTCTTCGCTCGTGTACCAAGTGATGCGCAGTGAACCACCTTGGATGACCTCTACAGCAAGATTCAGCACATCAGGAGGTGTGGTATCGGCTTCGTTGGAGGTGTTGAATGAGACAGTTACAGGGGGCGCATCACTTACTGAGATTGAACAAGTGTAGGAGCTCCCCGCTGTCAATCCAGTCACCTCTAGTGCCTGCGAATGTAACATCATAGGCGTAGTGAAATTGTTATCGCCACAGGTGACATTTCCATTTGATGACCTCGTGGTCGACCAAGAAATGACCGCTGAAGAAGATGTGATGCTCGATACGCTAACCCCATACACTTGCTGAGCAATTTCAGGCAATTCAATACCTGTTAGAACTGCAAATTCTTGCTGGCTGACATCATATGAGCCAAGCATTGCGCTCTGGTCACCATCGAAGACGAGATCCAATACATTGGGGTCGTAATCAACTCCATCCACATCACTGGGGTCAGCACCACCTCCAAGCCGCCAAACCTTGGCGTCTGCATCCACATCTCGCCACTTACCTGGTCCGAATCCATCTTGACTACCAGATACAATGACAAATCTGTAATTCTGAACTTCTGAACCAATGATAGACTTGGATACGGTGATAGTGACCGTCTTTGTTTCTACATCGCCACGAACCTCAAGGCCCTTTGAACTGGTTTCCCCGCTCAGCGCATTGACTGATTTTACCGCTCCAGGCTCACCTGTCGCTGAAATGGAAACCTCCCATGCCCAATCCTCGTGAATGACTGCGTTTGCACCTTCCAGCATGTCGGTCTCACCCCACATGTAGTCGCCTTGGTCGACATAAATCTGGACGATTTGATGACTGAATCCATTCGAGAGGCTCCAATAATCAGTCATCTCAGCAAATGTGAGTTCAAAGCGTGCATTCCATGAACTCTGGCTAATCTTTAGATGGGTGACATCAAACAATCCGGAACCAGGGGTAAAGTCACCAGATGTAGGATAAGTAACGGTTCCATCTCCATTTTCATCGCCCACAGTCTCATTTAATTCAAGCAATGTGACCCATTCTTCAAGATCTGGCATTATCATCTCAGCGGGGGCTGGAGGTGCTACCTCGACATCAGTACCATCTCCATATGCGGTGGAATCTGACCATGAGGTTACCACTTTCACTCGTGTAGAATATCGTGGTGAAAGCCCGATTTCAGACCAAGGAATTTGGAATTCAAATACATCATCGACTGCACATCCGCCGAGGTTCGATTGACCGACAAGATTCCACTGTTCAGTGTCACCAACCTTTCCTGCTGCAGTGAACAAATCATACTTCGATTTTCCATCATCTCGAAGTTGATTGAAATTGAAGGAAACCATATGTTTGGCTGGGAATCCCAAGATTGTATTACCATAATATGTACGATAATTGGTTTCAACCTCATTGAAATTGATGGCATTCGGTTGCATGAAATAGATGGATACATCGGGCGAGGCTGTCAAATCCAGCGTTTCCCAATCTTCTGGAGTACTTCCAAGATCCACGCGAACGTAGACGTTTGATGCGTCATATCCAAGATGGAATGACTCTATGTCCAGCAATTCGTCATCGGTGCCAGCATCATACATTGCAGCACCATCCCATTCTCCCGGTAGGGCAATGCCGTCAATCATCGGCTCGATGATGTCGCCATAGGGTGCATCAGGCAATGCGGGATTGGTCCACAAGTCTTGCAGATATGGAGGCAAATCTAGGTCGACTGCGCGATATACGTTTGAAAGGTGAACCTTGAACAAAACATCCCACAATTCATCATAGCCGCTGTCTTGGTCTAGGCCATACCACCAATACCAATCACTACCTTCTGCGATGTACAAACTCTCCCAAGCATCGTCAAGGCCAGGGTCTGTTGGATTCGCTGTCTCAAAGGCAACAAGGGCTTGCCGCGCTTCTACTGTGCGCTGCCATGCAAGGCTCTCTTCGGCTTCACCAGCCCAAGTAGAGAGTGTTCCATCAATCCATGAACCAGTGCCTATGACATCAATTTCGGGCAATGTCAGGTTCTTCTCAAGGAATTCACTCGGTGTGGTTGTTACTACCGTTGGATGTGTGCTAAGGCGATTGAACCACTCCTCAGTGAAGGCGCGGCCATTGTATTGATGCTGGAATTCAGACATGAACATCCAATTTTCTCCATCAAGTGCTACTGTTAGCAAATGTTCGCTTGGGTCCTTGCCTTCATTGAGCAAATGTTGACGGATATTGTCGCAATAAGTTAGG
>CAYYKF010000020.1:0-21900 GCA_964441035.1 uncultured Candidatus Poseidoniales archaeon | reverse complement strand
ATGTCAATCGAATATGATCGTTTGAATAAACTGATCAATTTGCGGGAGAAAGAAATGATGGGGCAATCAGTTCTTTTACTGATGTTGATGTGTTTACTATTGCCAGGAATCATGGGCACAATGTTCGCCTTATTCGGTCTAGCCTCAGTCGGTGCATATTGGGGCCACATCCATGGCGTGATGCTTCCATATCTCATGGTATCTTCCGCCCTCACAGTCGTCATTTCCGGCCGCATGCTCGGACGAACCAAACAATCTCTTTGGTGGGTTCCATTCTGGGCAGTAACATCCGCAATGTTGTACATTGGTTTGTTCGAAGGAATTCAGGCGACAATGATGTAAGGTGATTGAATGTCAGATACAGTGCTAGCCGAATACGGACTTGTAACAATTTACACAGAACCAGGACACCCCAGTCCAATGTATCACTACGAAGGTCACGTTGAACAGAACCCATATGGGGCACTAGCCGCATTGTTTGGGGATGATCAACTTGAGGAAGTAATGTACAACGGTGGAAGTCAATGTGTAAAAATTGCTCATCGAGAATATGGGATTTGTCGCACCAATATTTGGGTTGATGATGAAGAAGGTATTCAGATAGCAAAGAACATTGCAGCATTGACCAATGTCCCTCTGGGGGATGGCCCCGGTTTAGTTCCGATTTTTGATGGTCGTCTTCCAGATGGTTCTCGTGTCAATGGAACACTGCCGCCAGTATCTCCTGATGGCCCCACGCTTACCGTGCGAAAATTTAGAGAGGACCCAATCACAATCATTGATTTGGTTCGCTGGGGTACAATCAACACACGCCTCGCTGCAATGATGTGGGTTTGGGTTGAGGGCCTAGATGCGCGCCCTGCCAACTTCGTAATCGCAGGTGGTACAGGTTCGGGTAAGACGACGACTTTGAATTGTCTAGGAATGTTCATCCCTTGGGATAAGCGTTTGTTGACTGTTGAAGATACAGCTGAACTTCAGGTCTATCACGACCATTGGTTGAGAATGGAAACTCGCCAAGAACGTCCCGATGGAACACTAGAGGTAAGTATGGATGATTGTTTGAAATCCAGCCTGCGTATGCGACCGGATAGAATCATTGTTGGTGAAGTCCGTGGTCCTGAGGCTGCTACATTACTGACTGCAATGAACACGGGCCACGATGGTTCATGTGGTAGCCTTCACTCAAACACCGCCGCTGAGACTGTGACCAGATTGTGTAGTGCACCAATGAATGTCCCGCCAATCATGCTGACTGGATTGGATTTGATTATCATGCAAAGTCGAGTACACCAAGGTGGAAAAACAGCGCGAAGAATTACTGAAGTTGCAGAGATTTCTGGAATGGAAGGAGATAAGCCCCGCTTAAATCCAATTTGGAAATATGATGCCTCACAAGATTCCATTGTTGAGACTGGTGTTCCAAGTAAATTCCGAGAAACTTTGTGTGAGGTAGCAGGTATTCGTCCTGCAGACTTTGAAGCAGCAGTACAAATGAGAGAGCAGATTATTTGCGACCTCTTGAACAAGGGTGTTCGTGGAATTGAACAAGTGACAAAGGTGTTTCAATCCTATTATTCAGCTAATCGTAAGAACTGATTATCCCCCAGCCTCGACATCGAATCCTTTGGATAGTTTTCCAAGTAAATCATCCGCTTTATCGAGTTTAGACTTGACACGACTTACGATTTCTATCTCTTCGGCTTGTTCTGCAGCAGATGCGGGAATGCCCACTGCTGCAGAGGATTGTGTTGGTGCTGGTCTGCCCATATCCTCAAGCAATCCACGCAACGAATCCACAACATCTGAAACTTTGTCGGGATCTAGCGAAATTGCAGAAGGTAATCCAGGGACATCTTCACTACCAATATAGCCCATTGCAGCAGCAAGAACACCTGCCGCAGCGATTGCTCGAGGTCGCACTTCAGGATGTCCAACATCCCAACCTCTTCTTTCTAAGAAACGTGTTAGCAAAGCGTGTTCAACCGGTCCAAATCGACCATCTGCACGCCTAACGAGGGTCTCGACAATACGCTCAAATGCTTCGATTTGTTCTTCAAATCGCTGAAGTGTTCGCATCGCGTCTGCAGAAACATCTTGTGTGCCGCGGTAGAGAATTTCCATTGCTCGATGTCTGCGGGCAGTTACCGGATCCATTTCTTCCTCTGATTCGCGCAAACTAATCTGCAAATCGAATAGTCCATGCACTCGTCCACTGATTCCAGGGAGTTCCATGTCCAATCCTTCTTCGGCCGCTATTGCTTCAAACTTCACTCTGGCCAAGGCTATGTCTGTTTCCTCAGAATCAAGGATGGCCTCAAGGGAATCCAATAATTTCGACCTACATTCTTCCAAACGTCGCAAAGCCTTGCGTTCACGCCATGAACCTGGAACCTGACCACTGGCATCAGATTCCTGGTCGCGACGTTCTATCATTGATGTGACCTCGGCTAGGATTCGATCATGTACCGCTGTATGTGCGACTCTGAAACCTTGGGTCCCAAGGTCTTCGATGAAAGCAGTTACATCATTCGCATCATGTTCTCTACCAATAAGCAAGAATTCACGGATGTGGCTGTGTAACTCTGCCAATCTTGCTTCTAGTTCAATGAGAGCAGCACCAGTGCCTTCATCGATTGTAGTTTTAATAGAAGGCACATCACTGATTACTTCCGGTTCAACAATACCTTCTAAATCCTCATCAGTATCTTCTTCTGGTTCTGACAAAACATCGGTGAGCGCATCCACATCGACTGCGTCAATCGATTCTTGTATCATGGCTGCAAGTTCGGCTGCCTCGTCATCAGTGGTAGTCTTTTCAGGTGCTGGTGAATCAATTGTTGGCACCTCTAGTGTAATACTTTGAGCAGTAGGTGGTTTAGATCGTTTGAGACTCTTCTTGACTTTGCCCCAACCGCCAGAGTGTGAAGAGAGGACTCCAGCAACCCTTGCAAACAATTGCTGCTTGCTACCTGATCGAGGTTGTTCCAAAGCCTTGCACAGTTCATGCAATTCATCTCTTGTAAAATCTGAAATTGTTTCTGGACTCAATTTCTTTGGGTCATGATTCAAATGGAGCCAGAGACGTTGTCTTCTTTCCTTGATAGAGCCAGATCGTTTGATTCCAAAGATTCCAAGAGTTTCTCCAAGTGACTTGTTAGGCATATTCTGAAGAGATTCCCATGACAAATCGACATCTTCCATGACGATGTGTTCAATCAGACGGGCACGCAACTGCTCTACATTTCCGCCTTTTGGGAGATTATTCGCTTGCGCAATCTCTCGAAGTTCATCGAGCCGCGCAGAATAGAATCCGAAGAGCACATCTTGATCGACGTTCATGGTCACTCAGCGCCTTTGCGCCTAGGCGCGACTGTATATGTTGCGCTTCTTGAACGGCCCTAAGGGCCGTCTTTCGACCTAATCAAATATTGCGGACTACAAGTCCAAGAATGGCGGCCTTGCGGGCCCAAGTCGGGGATCATCCAAGTGTTCAGCAGTTACTTCTTCAAGCATTGTGTTCCAGTCAATTGCCATGAATCTGATAGCTACATCTGCCTCTTCTTGATCTATGAGGCGTTCTAACAATAGAGTCCTGTGCCCCTTACGTCCAATAATTTCCATCAAGATTTCAATTTTTGATTCAGAATCAATAACCTCTCCTTCAGTATCCAGTAAAGATGTAGAACGCAAGAGATCCTTCTCATTCTCTGCTTGATTTAGAAGAGAACCTATTTGGCGAAAACGAACGAGTAATCCAACTCGGTCTCTAATTTCTGGGTTAATCGCATTCAATAGTGTTCTTTCATGTAGCCAAGAAGTGAATGATTCGCTATCTCCTATCTGTTCAGAGAGATTTTTTGGGAAACCAGATCGTGATATGATGAGTGTCAAACCCTGCAAAGGAGAAGGTAGGAATCTCATGGATTCACCTTCTCGTGGATCGGACATCAAAGTATGCCGCCTTGCATCAATCGAAGAATTGTCGAACAAATGTCTTCGAATTACATATCCATTGATTATTCCTGATGCGCGTAAATCTTCCATCCAATGAGCAATTTCAAGTTCTCCTTCCGGTGGAGGTTTAGGTAGGTCAAGAGCATCTGCAAAAGATAGTGGATTCATTATTCTGTAGTCTGGTCTATAGCGCCTAAGTTGTCGTCTCTGAAGTTTGTTTGGTGAAAGAATTACCGAGCGATGCGGTAGGAATGCTGGCCGGTCTGAAGCGACTAAGATGTGACTCTCTTCTCTTCTTGGTAAAGCAGTCGTTACAATACATCCTTCATCGGAAGTAGGATGCAGATTGTGCCACAATGAAGCTTCAACAGCAATTAAGTCGGTTTTGTGTTCTTTCAATGATTTTAGTGCAACATCAAGGTTGTCCTTCGTTTCTATTTCGATATTGAGTCCCACGGTTTGATGTGATTCCATCCACTTTTCGACATGTGGAAATGTGGGGCCGTCCTTTGATTGTACAACAAGAAGGCGGATATTTTGTGGAGTTGCTGTCGCCTCCATAACTCATCCCGCCTAAGGCGGACACGTATCGTGCCCGGCTCAAGGCGGCAGCCACCTGTTGATATATCCACCCCTTCTCGAAGGATTAATGGAAGAGGCTGCGATAATGGCTCCACTCCTTGTAGATAGGAGACTTGCTATTGAAGAGGCACTTGAGACGCTTGTTGAATCTTCGATGGAAGGGTCCACCGGTCTGGCCATGGAATTGATTCAAGAAATTCTACTTGCAGGTGGGAAACGCATCCGACCAGTTCTGACTCTATTAGCGTATGAATTGGCAGGAGGAGACGACCTTTCCGAAGTCATGGATTTTGCGATTGCAACAGAATTGATTCACACTGCGACTTTAATCCATGATGACATCTATGATGGGGCAAAATTACGCCGTGGTGTTCAAACTCTACATGAGAAGCATGGTTTGGACCGAGCCATTATCGGTGGCGATTTTCTTTTTGTTTTGGGATTCGGCCTTGGTGGAAGGTATGACGAAACGATTGTCCGAATAATGGCGCAAACTTGCACAAACATTGCAGCAGGAGAAATCAAGCAATTGCAACACATTGGAGATCTTTCAACAACGCCTGAAGATTACTATGAAATCGTCCGTGGTAAAACAGCGGGCCCATTCTCTTCAGCATGTGAATGTGCTGCCAGAATCGCAGGCTCAAATCCAGAGAAAATCAGCGCACTGCGCGACTTTGGAATGGAATTGGGCATCGCCTTCCAACTGGTTGATGATTTGCTTGATTTGACTGGAGATGAGCGTATGGGTAAACCGAGAGGAACAGATGTCCATGAAGGTAAGATGACACTTCCACTCATCCATTCATTGACACTATTGCACGGTGATTCCCGCCGTCAACTTGCAGATGTATTGAGCAATTTCCGTGATGATCGTTGGGATGAACTAGAGATTCTAATTGAGCAGTCCGATTCATTCTCCTACTGCCGTCTATTGATTCAGAACCATCTGGAACGCGCCTTGGAACATCTCACAATTTTTGAGAATCATGAAGTTAGAAGCGTACTTGAGGAAATCACCCGGCAGGTGATGACTCGCAATGACTGACCAATTGAATCACGATGTCATCATCATTGGTGGCGGTCCTGCAGGTAGCACAGTTGCAAGATATGCTGCTCTAAATGGTGCAGATGTATTGGTCATTGATGGTAGGGACCCGATTGGCAGCCCATTGCAGTGTGGTGAACTAGTTCCAAGCAATGATGAGATGAGGCGTTTGTGTCCGGCAGTCCCAGATATGGATGATTTGTTTCAAACGCCCGAATCAGCTATTTCTCTTCGTTCAACAAAGATGCACATCGTACCGCCTTCAGGTAAGCCTCTCAAATTCAACTTTGAAGGTCTTGTACTCAATCGTGTCGCGCACGATGAAGAATTGGTCGAGTTGGCAAAACAGAATGGTGCACAATATCTGGTGGATTCACACGTTGAACGCGTTGAAGGGAATTCCGTACACTTACGAGACGGCACATCCTTATCTGCAAAAATCATCGTTGGTGCTGGTGGGCATAATGACCCACTTCGCCGCGATCATTGGAATGAATCCTCAACAAAAATACCTGTGAAGTTTGTTTTGATGGATGGCGAATTTGGTGATGCAGTGGAACTCCATTTCGGGTCTATGGCACCTGGTGGTTATGCCTGGATGTTCCCTAAATCCAGTGGTGCAAACATTGGTCTAGGCATTCAGCGAAGTTTCGCCAAAGGTCGTAGCCTCAATCAATATGCAGAGGATTTCATTTCCAAGTATGATGGAGAGATTTCATTCCGTGGTGCAGGATCTTTGCCAATGTCAGGCTCCATTCGTACTTTTGTTAAGGGCAATTACATGCTCGTTGGCGATGCTGCAGGAATGGTTCTGCCATCAAATGGGGCTGGCATCACGATTGCAATGGTT
Source organism: uncultured Candidatus Poseidoniales archaeon (assembly GCA_964441035.1). Lineage (GTDB taxonomy): Archaea > Thermoplasmatota > Poseidoniia > Poseidoniales > Thalassarchaeaceae > MGIIb-P. The sequence goes on along the minus strand of CAYYKF010000020.1, from coordinate 15,463 downwards.
GGGGGCAGAATTGCCGGCCAAGTCATTTCTGAACATCTGCAAGATGGAACACCTTTGGAAGAATACGAAAAGCGTTGGAAAAAACAGATGGGCAAAGTCATGCGAAACTCAAAGCGTGCGTTTCGATTTGGAAGCCTCATGTTCCGCTTACCAAATTGGATGTTGAATGCCTTATTCAATCGCCTCACAAAGGGGATTATCTGGCGTGCAGTAACTTGTCGGCGAATGTTTTGGATCTTTTGAATTCAAGCGACCGCTTTTCATACTGTGACCATTTGGCAGGCTCATGGATTGGGCACACTACTCGCTTGCGCTAATCGCCGGATTCGCTTTGACACGCTTGGCTACAGAGCAGTTGAAAATTCGTCTGAAGGGAGGTGGTCTTTGGGTCCATCATTGGATCCTTGCAGCGGTTGCAATGGTTGGAATCTATGCTGCAGGTATTGAACATCCAGCTGTTTGGGGTGGCTTAACCGGTGTTGCGCTTGAGGGTCTAAGAAGGAAAAATTGGGGCCTCACGCACAAGAAATGAAAGGTTCCTCCTAGGGAGGAAACATTATGTTCGCCAAGTCTTCACTCGGGCCATGACCTCAACGAATGTCAATCGAACCTTGCCGCTGGCCACAATTCTCGTGACACTCATCATGTGCATGGGTAGCGTGCCCAGTGCTGAATTGGCACAAGCAGTCTCAATGGCGAATACAACACCAACAACAACAACAGAAGTAATTGAATTCAGTGAGTCGTTTACTCATCGGTCTCGTGAGAATATTTTCGACGAAGTTATAGCCGAGTGGGGAGCACTAGGTGCTATTACAGGCCTCGTTGATGATAATGCCTGTACATACATAAAAGACAATTACTGGTCAAGTTGGGATTGTAGAGATTTCGAATTGCAGGATGGTTCCGACGGCGGATTTTGGGGTACTTCAGGAGAATGGGATTGCTATCAGGGGTGCTATATGGAGCACGAGCGATATGAATTGAAATTCGATCTCGTTTATGAATACAAGTTTGATTACAGTGGTTCTGTCACATTTGACACCACCACTGTTTGGTCAGAAACAGGTCAACCACAAACAACAGTCACACTCACAGATTCAACTGAGCACATCGAAACATATGTCAAGGCATACTTTGATTTGACAATTGAGCGGTGGTTCGATGATAGTGGTGAAGGCTCTCCATCTGTGAATGTGAAGCGCCAAAATGTATTCAATCATGAATTCCCATTCATTTCACCCAATAATGTAGATGGCGGTACAAATCGATTTTATGTATCTGATATTGGTTATTTTTACGAATGGGATAATTATGTTCATATTGATACATTTTCGGATACCAATGGACTCGGTTCCAAGCATGAGTTAGATGGTAGGGTAGAATTGGGTGGTATTGACTTAATTGAAGCATGTGCAGAATACTTTGATGATAAGGGACAGTATCAGTATAGTAAACCATTGGAAGCAATCAATTATGTCCTTTCTCTCGATTTAACTTTGACATTGAACTTTGAAGTTGATCTTTACAATCGAGCACAATTGTTCCTCGGCATGATGTCTCCCAGTGCAATAGGGTCTACATTCTATAATGAGGCGATTAGAAATGCGTACAATTGCAGATTACCATCCACTAGCGACATGAATGGTGTTCCTAGTGCACAAAGCTGTCAGAAAGGTGTATCTGGCTCTGGTGATGATATGTATGGTCGTTTGGGTTTCAGACACGGGGTGAATACCAAGGAATATTACTCAATTGATTTGGTTCTTAGGCCTGGAAATGGCCGCTATGCTGATGATATTTGGGATATTTTTCGTCCATCTCAAAACCAGATAGTCTTCCAACTTTGGGTTGATAATAATCCCACTCGAAGTAGTGAATCTCATCATACTCTAACGACAGGATACGCATATATTGCTACAGCTCCTGAACCTGCACCTCCCAATTCAGCACCTTCAATCTCAATTTCAGATTCAAGTGGTTCAACATCCACGATTACCACCTCTGTTGGACAACAGGTGCAACTTTCAGTATCAGCATCAGACCCTGATGGCCAGAGTCTCGACGGATTGATTTCTTGGGGTGATGGAGACACCACGAATGGTTTGTCAAGTTCAGTTACTCACACCTATGATTCTGCTGGTCAATATCAAGTCGCAGCATACGCAAGCGACGGAATTGAAACAACTTACAGTAATGCAATGACAGTAATTGTAACAGCACAAACATCTGCTCTGCAGAGTTTATCGATTTCCGTAGATGATTCTGAGATTACCGAAGGCAATACTGCAACATTCACGATGAGTTCCTCAAATCCTGGAGCGAGTTTCCAATTCGTTTTCAGCGATGGAATGAGCAGTACGGAAATTCTTACAACAGCTTCTGGTGAACTGACCTCCACTCAACGTCAAGTGACTTACAATGTTGCAGGTGATTTTACTCCAAACATTGCGGTGTATGATGCAGATTGGAATTTTATCGATTACGAAGATGTCGAATTGAGGGTTTTACCCGATTTCGGAAACGGAAGTATTGACCCCTCTCTGTTTGAAATCACCGGAGATGAGATTCTAATTGTTATTGATGATGCTGGGAAAGAACTTACAACTGGTGACAAGCAAAATGACTTTCATGAAGCACTTGCGACATCCAACAATAGCAAATCCACATTGTTGCATGCTCTAAGGACAGTATCTCAAATCCGAGACGTCGATCTTGACTATTTCATAGTGGGAGATACAAATCTTGACGGGGATATTGACGTAATGAATGCAGATGGTCCTGGCTTGAGTCTACTGCGCCATTATTCAACAATTGTCTGGACGACAGGTCGTGATTATTATCCTCTATCTGCTCGGGATGAAGCGGTTTTAGAGACATACACTGGAGCCGGCGGTTCTCTGATACTCTTCTCTCAAGATTATCTGTTTGGTGCTGAAATGAACCAAAACAATTGGACAAGTGGGACATTTGCACACGATATATTGGGCGTAGCCTCTAGTATACAGGACCATGGAGAGCCTGCTGGAGACTTGATTGGTTCTGATGGTGAAGAGATGTACAATACTGAATATCTTCCATTCGCAGGATTGGATTTAATTGAAATCGCTCCATTAGAGAATAATCGATACCAAGATCACATTAGCAAAGATACCGTTACTGAATATCAATATCCTCCAGAATGGCACAATTTTGAATCATCTACGATTCATGGTTCAAACAGTGTTTATGCTGCTCAGAATGGAACAACATATGGGCAAGGAACGATTGGTTGGAGAACTTGGAACCATTGGCAACGTGATTGTTCTACCAGCAGCCCATATGCACCAACTGGATCATGTTCTGCTAAGTCCGCTCCTGCATCGGCAAACAACATGAAGCAACTCTTGGCAGATATTCCATCAACTAGTACAATGACAACGGTACAATTTGATTTGAAAGTATCATCAGAGGCAAACTATGACTTTCTTATATTCAGTGTGGATGGACAAGAGATTCAACGCTGGTCTGGAACAGTTGGTTGGACGCAATTCTCCCACACAATGTCACCAGGATATCATACTCTTGAGTGGGCATATGAAAAGGATGGTGACATAGATGTAGGTTCAGATGCTGCATGGATTGATAATGTGTACATTTGCTGTGACACAACAACACTCACTTCTGATACTGGACGAACTTTGGAGGTACTTTCTGATGGAGAACATAATTACGGCCTTATTACGATGCTTGAAGGCGGTGGCCGTGTTGCTTTTATTTCTCTTGATCCAGTTCAGATTGTCAAGCGCTACGATCTTGAAACAATGATGCTTCAATTGATTGATTGGGCTGATAATGATTGGGACTACGACTCATCTGCTGATGCAAATACAATTCCAGTTGGTGTTGATGGAAAGCATCCCGCGCCAACCAATTCTGGAGGAGAGAGTTGGTTCAATGTACGCCTGTTTGAAGGCCAACGAATCGCAATCGAGACCGCCTTAACCAACCCAGGCCTTGCCGAATTCGATATCGGAGAACTGAGTGTTTACAATGCGGATGGGGTTCGGGTGTTGGGAACATCGAACACATCTGATGAATGGTATGTTGAATATACTGCTCAAGAAACGGGCGTCTATCAGGTACTGGTGGACGTGAATCTTGTAGGCTCACCCGTATCCTATCAGCCATGGTATTCCTTCTCGATACAGAGTCTTGATGATGCAAATAATTTAGGTGATGGTGGACTCGAAAATTTAGTCGTTTTAGAATCCGATGGTAGTCCGCACCATGATGCTCTGACTCCATTGGGTTGGGCTCCCCTCGTTTATGATGAAGAGCTGAGTTACCATACTTTTGATATTGCTGCTGAGTATTCCACATCGGGATACTATCTCGGAAATTTTACTGCAGGCGAATATTATGGCCTTAGTATCACTTCTACTGAAGATTATCTGCATTACGATGTAGGTTATATCTTCATGGATTATGATTTAGCCATGAAAATTCACAGACAGGAGGTAAATGGTGAGAATGATAACGATGGCGACGGCATTCCTGACGATATTGATTTAGATGATGATAATGATGGAGTAAATGATGAATTTGACCCCACTCCTAACGATCGAGATGATGATGGAATTGCTGACAAGGATGATGATGATGATGATGGTGATGGAGTCCTTGATGAAGAACAGGCAATTCTCGGTGAAGGTGAATTCGGACTCTCTGCGGGGCAATCAACTAGTGGTTTACTCATTTGGGACGAAGATATTGAAGTCGCATTTGGAATCGCAAATCTTGATGTTGGTTCCCATCCTCTAATTGCTACATTTGGATATAGCATTGAACTCTGGACAATGCCTACAGCAGATTCCAGTGAAGGTGGTGCCTATCACCTTTCAGAAAATTATCAAGAATCATTCTGGGTGTCTGGTGCTGCAGACCCTTCTGATCATTTTACAGTTGACCATCCTTGGGACGAGGGTATGGTTCTACGGTTCGAGTCTGATGATTTTGTTCACAACTCCTCTGTAACCATCTGGTGCTATGATGGTGTGTTTGCCTATACCCCGATAGAATATGTCTTAGAACAGTACACAGATATTGAAATTGACTGCGAATCACCTTACTCTATAGCAAATATTCATGTTGAATCTGATATGGATTTACTCGAGTATTCGTTAACTTACCAGAGAAGTCAAGAGACTGTAATTGTAAGCAATGAAATTCCAATGTTTGGAATCAATCAGCTGGTAGATGTGGAAGATAACTGGCAATTACAAAGTGTGGGTCCTGGAAAAATGATTGATATTTATGGTGGTGAAATAGGGTCAATAACATTCTATGATTGGGATGGTCATTCGATTAGTACAGAATCAATTGGTCCGACCTCAATGATGTATGAAATACCTAATGATGCAGCATCCTTTGGTATATCTGATGCTGGAGAATACGGTTTCATCGTGATTGAACCAAGTACTCCTACACTTGCATTGGTAAATCATCCTGGGGCTGTACTGATTGGAGATATGATAACGGTTGAAGTTTCTTCAAGCCAAGAATTTGATTTCTATGAGAATGACTTGGATAATGATGGGATATGCGACTTGGCAGACATACACCCTACTTGGGTTCACGCCGACGACCAAATCTTTACCTCGAATAGATTCTACTACATGTGGAATCTTTCCGTACCTTCGCTTGAGTTGACGACAGAATCGCCATACACTATTTCTGATATTACAAATTCGATCAATAGCCTCGTGCAATTTCCATCAGTATCGGTTGAATCGAACGCTACAATTTCAGTCAATTCCAATGATTTGGGCGTCGGTCAGCATATACTTACTATTGCCATTGAATCATCTTGGACAGGGTTTTCATATTATCAGATCAATTTGTTAGTCGTTGATGAAGCCAACACACCACCCGAAATTACTGGCCCCAATTCAAACGCGTTTGAGCCTTTACCGAATCTTCAATTGCTTTACAGTTTGAATGATATCGATGGTGATACTTTGACCGTCTCTTTGGTCGATGCACCTTCTGAAATGACTCTGGAAACAACACCTGATCCAATTGTCGGTTCAGGTTCAGTGTTAATTTCTTGGGAATCTCCTATTCCTGGTAATTACGTCATTGAGTTAGCGGTTAGTGATGGGACAGACACAACTTACCTATCGTATTCATTTGAGGTGGTAAATGGTATTCCTGATGACTGGCCTGAAGAGGGATGTATGGATTCTACTGCTGAAAATTATAATTCTGATGCGGAGATTGATGATGGATCTTGTGAATATCCAGATGACAATGATGACGACGATGATGATGACGACACCAACCAAGGGCCACAACTGGGCGAGGATGATGACAACGACAAAGAGGGAACTGAAGAAGAATCCAGTCAAAAGTCAGATTCTGACGACTCACAAACAATGCTGATTGTAATCGGTTCAGTCGTGGTACTACTCATTCTACTTGCTATCGCATCAATGATGGTTATACGCCGAAAGCGTGGTGGTGAAATCGCCTTCAATCAACATACTCCTTCAATGGAACAATGGGATACACCAATGCCGATGCAAGCAGCACCAATGCCTGGAATGGTACCAACATCACCTCCGGTCGGAGCAGCACCAATGGCGCCACCCATTGCATCACAACCTCCGACAGCACCACCAGTGGTGCAGCAACAGGCAGCACCAGTAAGTCCTGAACCAGCAGCACCAAGTCGAGTCAATAGTTACCTTGAACTCGTTGGTGGCGGAGAATATTCGACTGATGAAAGAGGGACGATTTACACCGATCCGACTGGATATGAATGGGTACAACTCGCAGATGGTTCGTTTGTGCGATTGAATTGATACTCAACTGAGGGAAGTAAACACCAAGAATCCTAGAATCATTCCAATAACAGTTGCAATTGCGGCAAATGCCATCGCGTTTACTCCTCTTGAATCGCCATTTGAATTTGCGACAAGTGCACAAATGAATCCGATTGGACCTAAACAAATGGGGAAGAATAGAATGCCTATTGCGGAGACAACATATGAGATTGTAATCAATGCATCTTGTGGTGGTTTCTGTGGTACCATCATCACTGCTTGTTGACCTGGAACACCTTGGATGTACTGCTGTTGAGTTGCAGGGTCTACAACGACCACATTTTGTTGAGGTGCATAGGGGTTGGTTCCAACATAACCTGGCTGTTGCTGAAATCTTGGGTCTGGTTGCATGGTATTGCTATCGCAAGGCCATATTTTAATTCGTTCAACCATTATTTTGGGTTATGCGCAGTCCAAATCGTTGCCATCCCAGGGAAAATGACCTTCGATTTAACATCTGTAAATCCAACTTCTTTTAGCATCTTGACGTACGTCTTGGTCGTTCCAAAATGGACGTATGTCTTGGTCAACCATTTCCAAGGATGGTCCTTCATCCGGCAGATGAATCGGGCATATCCGCCCACCCAGATTCTCATCCAGAGGTAGCCGAACCACCCATGCACTCTGTTCATCTTTGCAGGGTCAACTATGACCAGTTTCCCTCCGGGTTTCAGTACGCGCTTGACTTCAGCAAGCCCTGCGCGCTTGTCGTACCAATCACGAAAAGAGAATAGTGAACATACACCATCGAAACTATTGTCTTCAAATGGCATATCTTCAGCAGTTGCTTCCACAAAGGTGGCTGGCTCCTTGCGATTATCATTCACTCTTTTCTCAGCCACTGAGAGCATTGCTGGAATTGGATCTAAACATGTTAATTCTCTATCAGGAATCATTTCAGCAAACGTACCGGGACCACATCCTACTTCGAGAATATGGCCATTTTCAGGCAGACGGCGACGTACCATTTTTCGCCATCTTTTGTCTTGCCCCAAAGTTGCAAAACGATTGATGCGGTCATAAACTGGAATGGTGGCTTCTAGATTGCGTTGGAGCTCATCCCAATCTTCGCTAGCCATCCGTTCGTTATCCATCAATCTGTGCGGTCTGAATCGCCTATTTGGTTCAATCCTAATCCAGTTTTCTAACGGCCTCAGTCGGAGTCGTTCTCAATGCCCTACGGTTATCATGATAAACCCGTCTTTGGTCGCTTTCGCCATCAGAGGTTGGACCATGGGAAGGGCCGATGTATTACGAACCATTAGAGATGCTGAAGCAGATGCAAGAGCGACGCTTGCCAAGGCAGAGAAAGACGCTACGAATCTAGTTGCGAAAGCACGTGCTGAAGCAACAGAAAACGTATCGAAAGGTAAGCAGGATGCAGATGCAGATGGAAATGCGATAATCGAAACCTCGCGAGCAGCTGCAGACAAGGAAGCAGCAAAAGTAAGTTCAGAAGGCGATTCGGATTTGGAAAACGTCCACAACAGTGGTGAGAAGAATCGAGATAGTGCAGTCGATGCCGTCATCAATGCTTTCCGCCAATCTTGAAATTTAATTCCTATATACGGTGTTCCAAATGGGTCAGTTCATAACAGAGTCAATGTCGCGTTTGCTCTTGGCAGGTACCCGTGAGCAACTAACAAACACTGTCAGAGTCGTTGCTGATTTAGGTGCAGTCCACATTAACGATTATACTGGTGAAGATGAGGGCTTATCACTTGGGAAACCCGAAGAAGATTCTGAATCAGTTAGCCGTCGCCTTACTCGATTCCGCGGATGTGCATCTTTGGTCGAGCCAGAGCGCCAGACCACACTTCTTCCTGCAGTAGATGTCAGGAGCAATCTCAAAGATTCCATCGACGCACTTGTCGATGAATCGATTTCACGATTTGAAGAGATTGATAACATTCGGGCAGAAATTGCAAAAATCGATGAAACACTCTCTGTCCTAGGGAACATCTCCCCATTGGGTATCGAATTGGAACTCATGGGTGGATATGAATCACTCTCAGCACATATCGGTCTCGTACGAAATCTTTCCAAAGCACAGGGGGAACTCAACGGTTTTGGAAATAGAGTACTTTGTATTGGTCGTGAAATCGGTAAACAGGGTGTAGTTGCTGTTTTCTGTCGAAATGAGGATTCTGATGAAGTTCATGCTACACTAACATCGCATGAGTTCCAACAATTGGCAATCCCAGAAGGAGAGGGCCTACCTTCGGAACTAATTCAGGAACTATCCGGAAAAAAGGATGAGATGACCTCAAAGGTCGAGGGGCTTGAATCTGAGGCAGAATCTTGGGCAGCTGCAAATGGTGGTATGCTATTCGGTGGAATTGAACTCCTAGAACGTGACCTTTCAGTTCACACTGCGCCCGTTCGAGTTGCAGTAAGTGAGCACGCCTTTGTCATGGATGGATGGGTTACAACTAGGAGTGCAGAAGAAGTGGCTGCTACTCTATCAACCGTTTGTACAGTTGTAGAAATTGAAGATTTTGAACCACCTGCTCATCATGGCCATCATGACGACCATCACGAAGAAGTTGAGTTGCCCCCCATCGCTTTCGCTCCAAGAAAGTATGGCCGTCCATTTGAGATGCTGACCGATGTGATGGGACGACCCGAATACGGTCGTGTAGATCCAACAATGTTCATGCTCATCACATATCCACTGTTCTTTGGAATGATGCTTGGAGATATGGCATATGGTCTTGCAGTAATAGGATTGGGGGCATTCATGTGGAACCGTTTCCCATTGAACGACACCATGAGGAACGCTGCGGGATTCATGTTTGCAATTGGTCTTTCGACCTTCATTTTCGGATACATCTATGGAGAATTTGCTGGGTTTGAATTTCTACCTCATATGGATGATACTGTGGCGACAGCAGCCGCTTGCACGGATGCGCACGGGACTTGGACAGATGGTCATTGTTGGATTGATGGCCATGCACCTGCGTGGGTTTCATGGATGACCATACTCTACCCCTCAGGTGGTGCCATCCACCTTGAGTTGAGTACATACTTCGGTATTGTTCTCGCTTATCCTTTCCACCGAGTATCGACGAACCTCGAGAATCTAATCCTTATCACAATCTACATGGGCGTTGCGCACATCTTCCTCGGCCTCATTCTAGGGTTCCGAGACATTGCCAAATCACATGGTTTTGTGGATGCAATGTTTGAGAAAGGTTCCTGGATTTTCTTGTTGATTGGAGGCTTCCTTTGCAGTTACGCATTCCTTGTTTCACCAAGTCATACCGATACAGAATACCTCGCCTTGCTTGACACGTTGTTCACCATTGGACTGGTTTTACTCGGAATTGGTGTTTTGATGGTCATGGTGCTACTCTATCATTATGAGAAGATGGGTGCTGTTGGCATCCCACTTGCAATCCTTGAGTCATTGGGGATGTTGCCGAAGGTTGTTTCCTACGTTCGCTTGTTCGCAGTAGGTGTGGTCGGTGTTAAGATTGCAGAAACTGGAAATAACATGCTGTATGCAACATTTGCGAGCACAATCAGTGATATTTCGAGTGCAGCAACACTCGACATCGCATTGATTCCAGTTCTTCTAATCGCATGGTTAGGGGTACAACTGTTCGCATTGGTTCTAGGTGTGTTCAGCCCAAACATCCACACTGTACGTCTCCACTTTGTTGAGTGGATGATGCAATTTTACGAAGGCAGCGGCAAACCTTTCAAGCCGTTTGGATTCAAACCTGCTAGGGTGGAGATAGAATAATTCGAATCTACTAATTGTAAAAAAAATGGAGGAAAAAAAATGAAGATGAACATGAAGAATGCGGTGCGAATGATGCTCGTTCTGTGCACTGTCAGCCTAGTAGCAGGCGTGGCAACAGCACAGGATGATGATAGCGACGAGTTTGCAGAGAAAGACACAATGGCTAAGCTTGGTGCAGGTATTGCACTGGCTGGCTGTGGCGTAGGGACTGGCCTAGGGCAAGGACCAATCGGCGCAGCAGCGGTCGGTATGATTGCCGAGGATCCAAACAGATTCGGCCATGCGTTGTTGTTTACTGTGCTGCCCGAGACCGTGGTTCTATTCGGATTCCTAGCAATGTTCTTGCTATAATCCGATGGATTGAAGAAAACCATAGGAGCGTAGGGTATGTCTCTAAACAAATTAGCAGATGAGATTGACTCATCAGCCAAGGGCGAGGCCAAGAAGGTCGCATCAGCGGCCAAGAAAGAGGTCAAGTCCATCAAGAAAGAAGCCAATGAGCAGGTGGACGGTTATCGTGCTGAAGTGATGGCTCGCTCTGAAAGAAGCAGCCAGCAACTCGCTGTTGAAACGGTTGCAGCTGCACGACAGGCCAACCAACAGCGTTTGCTTGTTGCGCGAAGAGAAGAACTGGATACGACATGGAACCAAGTCGTTGAAACAGTTAGCTCGGCCAAATTCAAGGGTCGTGCAGATATGCTCAAGGCGTTGGTTGATGAGGCCAAAGATGCTGGAACTGATGAGATGGTTCTAAGACCCGTCTCAAAGGATCGGAAAGCACTGCAACAGTATTCTAAATCAATTAATTTCGGAGATGACATCGATGGAATTGGTGGTTTTATTCTTGAGAGTAAAGACGGTTCAGTATCGATGGATTATCGATTTGAGGGACGTCTGCGCACAGCCTGGGAAAACAGCCTCGGTGATGTGAGTAAGATTCTATTTGGTGAATGAGGGGATATGAATGGGTGAAATCGCAGTCGGACGCGGTAATTGGGCAAATGCCTCTGCACGAAGCAAGGCACGTAAGGCCAAATTGCTAGATGAAACCCGTATGCGCCAGCTCATGCAAAAAGGCCCTGATACGATTGCTGCCAGTATTGGTGAGATTGGATATCGAAAGGAACTCGATCTTTATTCAGGACGCCTCAGTGGGGCAGATCTCATCGAAGCAGCTCTAAGCCACAATCTTGATCGAGATGTCAAAGAAGTGATTGGTTATTGTCAAGGTCGATTACGCCGGATAGTATCGGTGTTCGCAACACGATTCTCATATCACAATGCTAAGACTGTCCTTCGAGCCGTCAATAGCGGTGTTTCTTCAGAGGACCTTGCAAACATGGTCTTACCTGAAGAGAATGATCTAAACACGGATTGGTTGGAGATTGCGAATCAGAATAACACATTGTCTGATGTGGCTCAAGCCATGCGAGGGACTCCTTGGGGCTCTGCCCTATCAGGTATTGATTCCGATGCTCCTTTACAGGAGTATGAGGATGCACTGGACAGGCACTATTACAGCGATGCGATTTCAGCCTTGAAATCAAGTGGCCATACACATAGGCCCTTGTTGACTCTACTACGAACCGAAATCGATCATCGAAATATAATCAATCTTCTACGCGCGCTAAGACAGAGTATTTCTGCAGAACAGCGTGTTGAGTTGATGTTGGAAGGTGGCCAACACCTTCGTGGGAACATGCTGCGAAATGCAGCTCAAGCAGAATCTGATGAAGCTCTAGTAGAGGTTCTGCGCCGATTGCAAAGTCTAGACACCTCCAGTCTAGAGGAAGCCATTAATTCGGCTCGTGAATCAGGCGGTCTTGACCCCGTGGTTTCACATTTAGAATCAGAACGACACGAAGGCCTACGTCGGTTGAGTAATCTCAATCCCTTGTCTGCCTTCCCAATAATTCACTACATTGAGAGCAAAGTGCTCGAGGTGAGAAACATCCGTCTGCTCGTGCGTGGCAAGGCGGCAGGCCTCTCTGATGAGGTCATAGAAGCGCACATGGATTTTTGAGGTGAAAAAATGGACATTGCAGTGATAGGCACACCAGAATTCACTCTTGGATTCCAATTAGCAGGCATCAACCGTCTGCATCATCCAGAAGATGACGAGGCGCTCGCGAATACCATTCGTGAGTTGCTCGGTCAGAAGGAAGTAGGCATTGTCGTAATTGACAGTGCAGATTTGACTCGATTGTCTGACCGCCTCCGCTCGCGGATCGCGGACAGCATCACGCCCACAATATTGGGCATTGGGACTGAGGAGGATAATACCCTCCGAGAGTCCATCAAATCGGCGCTAGGCGTCGATCTATGGAAGTGATTCCAAAAAAGGAAGTGACGAAAATGAGTGACGAAAAAGGAGTAATTTACCGCATCTCCGGCCCGGTAGTGACTGCTACTGGCATCCGTTCGCGGATGTATGAGGTGGTGCGTGTAGGACATGAAGGATTGATGGGTGAAGTCATCGAATTACACGGTGACAAGTCTGTGATTCAGGTGTATGAAGATACATCAGGAATCCGCCCTGGTGAACCGGTGGTACGTACTGGACAGACGCTGTCTGTACAGTTAGGACCTGGACTGCTGACGCAGATCTATGACGGTATCCAGCGCCCTCTGCCTGTTTTGGCAGAAACGATGGGCACGTTCATCGAACGTGGTGTGGATGCAGATGGCTTGGATCAAGAAAAATTGTGGAATTTTGAAGCAGTTGTGAAAGTTGGTGATGAGGTTTCAGCAGGAACCACATTAGGTACAGTACAGGAAACTGAAACCATCGTTCACAAAGTCATGGTTCCACCAAGTAGTGGTGGTAAGGTTACCAGTATCGAATCGGGTGAATTCAATGTGACACACATTGTATGCACACTTGATGACGGTTCTGAAATTGCAATGATGCAGAAGTGGCCAGTTCGAACGCCACGTCCTTACACCCAGAAATATGCGCCAGATACGCCGCTCGTCACCGGCATGCGCATTCTGGACTTCTTGTTCCCACTTGCGAAGGGTGGAGCAGCAGGAATCCCTGGGCCTTTCGGTTCAGGAAAGACGGTCACACAGCAATCTCTTGCGAAATACTCCGACGCACAGATTGTGGTTTACATTGGATGTGGTGAGCGAGGAAATGAGATGACTGAAGTGTTAGATGAATTCCCCCACTTGATTGATCCTAACACAGGAAAACCATTGATGAACCGTACAGTGATGATTGCGAACACATCAAACATGCCTGTGGCTGCTAGAGAAGCATCGGTTTACACAGGTATTACGATTGCAGAATATTTCCGAGATATGGGGTATGACGTAGCACTAATGGCCGATTCGACGAGTCGATGGGCAGAAGCGATGCGTGAGATTTCCAGCCGATTGGAAGAGATGCCTGGAGAGGAAGGTTATCCGGCTTATCTTTCGAGCCGCCTAGCTGAATTTTACGAACGTGCGGGCCGTGTCGAGACCCTCGAAGGTGAGGATGGATCTGTAACCGTCATCGGTGCAGTGTCACCTCCTGGTGGTGACATTTCTGAGCCAGTAAGCCAAGGAACACTGCGAATTGTCAAGGTGTTTTGGGGACTGGATGCGCCTCTTGCAAGGCAACGTCACTTCCCTGCGATTAATTGGTTGAATTCTTATTCGTTGTATCCACAGAGTTTGGATCAGTGGTTCCGAGACAATATCGCACAGGATTTCCCAGAGGTACGCGTAGAGATGAGCACATTACTACAGGTTGAAGCGGAATTACAAGAAATTGTTCAATTGGTCGGTTCAGACGCATTGCCAGTGGATCAGCAATTGACACTTGAAGTTGCTCGAATGATTCGTGAATACTTCTTGCAACAGAACGCATTCCATGATATCGATGCTTATTCTGGTGTTGCGCAGCAATACCAGATGGCTAAGGCCATCTTAACATTCCAAGATGCTGCCAAGAAAGCACTTGCAGCAGGCGCTCAACTTGAGGACGTTGTCAACGTCCCCGGGCGTACTGACCTGATGCGTGCGCGGTTTGAGGAAGGTTACCTTGAACGAATCGAAGAGTTGGTTGAAAATATGACGAAGCAGATAGCATCTGCAGTGGAGGAGTGATTTACATGAGCGGAAAAGAATACAGAACAATCACAGACGTGAAAGGGCCTCTTGTTTTCCTAAACAAGACAGAACCGGTTGCCTTTGGAGAAATTGTCCAGATGCGCCTTACAGATGGTAGCATGAAGAACGGCCAAGTGCTGGACACTAGCGATGATTTGGTTGTCGTGCAAGTGTTCGAAGGTACTGCTGGTGTGGATCTTGGCACTGGAGTCAAATTCATGGGAGATGTGTTCAAACTCCCTGTAAGTAAGGATTTGATTGGCCGAATTCTCGATGGTGCAGGCCGACCCCGTGATGGTGGTCCCGACATTGTCGCAGAAGGAAATGCCGACATTATTGGTGCTGCAATCAATCCATACAGCCGTCAATCACCTCACGATTTCATTCAAACTGGAATCAGTGCAATCGATTGCTGTACAACACTTGTTCGCGGTCAAAAGTTGCCAATTTTCAGTGCATCTGGATTGCCTCACAATGATATCGCTCTACAGATTGCTCGTCAGGCAAAATTGACAGATTCCGATGAGGAATTCATTGTGGTGTTCTGTGCCATGGGAATCACTGCTGAGGAATACAATTTCTTCCGTAGTGACCTTGAACGCACTGGTGCGCTTGAAAATGCGGTATTGTTTGTTAATCTAGCAGATGACCCCGCAGTCGAGCGATTGATTACACCTCGACTTGCTCTGACCGCAGCAGAATACCTTGCATTTGAGCACGATTATCACGTACTGGTTGTTTACACAGATGT
>CAYYKF010000019.1:0-22241 GCA_964441035.1 uncultured Candidatus Poseidoniales archaeon | reverse complement strand
TGCGCAGTCAAACAAGCCTTGATTTTAGAGATTCAGATGGAAAACATACAGGGACTGACACGACAACGTTTGGTTCAATTGCAAATTCTGAAACACTGATGGATGCCCTTGATGTCGTTTTGTTGCCAATGCATCCAGTCAGCATTTACGATATGTTTCAAAAATCAATATTGAGTGAGGGAATGACTGGTCAATATGATGGCTGGGATTGGAGCGTTGGTGGTGAATCAACCTCTGGAGAAGAGGATGCAATCTTGGTTTACATGGAGCATCTAGAAACAAAGAAATGTCTTGGGAATGCTGCAGTAACGCTCTGGATTGTTCCAGATCGACCATGGCCTGCTGCTCAACAGGTGGACATTTTACTAAATGGAGAGGGAAGTGGTGACTGTGACTCAGGAAAAGCATTAGCGATTGAATTTGCTTACCCTGAAGGAGAAACAGTCCGAATTAGGTACACTTTACAGGAGTCAAATTTTGTTAGGGGGTCCGATCGCCTTGATTGGAATGAACCTTATTCCAATATGCCACAAGATGGTCAAGGAATACCTGGAGAGGATGAGTTACGGCCTTGGACATCTAGCACACATATGTGGGACGACCCTGGAAATATTTCGACCTCAACTCGAACTTATTCACTAGAGGAGGCCGTGGCCTGCGTTAAGGCAGATGCTGGAGAATTCGGTGATGCGAATTCAGCATTAACGAGTGATGGATACGTTTTCGCAGCGATTGATGACAGAACGGGTTCAGACCCAGAATGGAATCTCTCGTGGATTAGTTCTGCAGGTGCAGGATGGGTCAAGGTTCGCTCGCATGGCGGAGAGAGTTGCTCTTTCCAAGGTGATGGACCCATACTTGGAGATGACCGTCCGGAATTTGACCGTTCAAAAATTCCTGATACATTGGAATTGCATTCTCTTGAATCTCGAATTACATCAGCAGATTTGTACCCGGTATTGCATCCTCAGATTATTTCTGCAAATTCAATTCGTGATGATGTGAATTTAGGATATCGCTTGGTGATTCCTGAAATAAATGACCTCACCAAATTGTTGCCAGATGAATATTTTGATGGCAAGGTGACAGTTTATGTTGAGCGCTCTTGGAGTGAAGGCTCAAATGATTTCACATTCCAAGCAGGCATGGATGCTGAAAATGCTCGAATGATTGGTTGGACGTTGACAACGACTTCTTCAGACTAGCATCTGGCAGAGGATTGATGCTTGAAAAATCGCATCGTTCATCGAGATTCCGCCCGTCACCCTCAAGTGTACAGTGGGACCGGTAAGCGTCGGGATGCATATGGATGAAGAAGAGAATCTTCCAGAAGCGATTCCAGCTCCTTTAGTGGTAGAATTTACTGAAGAAGAGATTGACACCCCTGATGTCGATTCAATTAGTTCAGCAGAATTACGTCCTCAAATGGATTTGCCACGATCGGAACCAACCCCCGCAGGTCGAGCAAGAATTGTGACTATCATGAATCAGAAAGGTGGTGTGGGAAAGACAACCACGGTCATCAATGTGGCAACACATCTAGCACTGCATGGTATCAGAGTTCTTGTCGTTGATTGCGACCAACAAGGAAATTGTGCAACCGGCCTTGGTATTGACAAAAGTCGAGTACAGCACACAACAAGGACCCTTTTCACAGAACCTGAATCTGCTGCAGCATGCCGTCATGCGACTGCGATTCCTGGTTTGCATCTTGTCGTCGGTGAACGAAGTCTAGTCGGTCTTGAACAGGAACTTTCCACAATGCTTGGCCGCGAACGTTGTTTACAAGATGGTTTGGAAGCCCTCTTGCCACACTATGACATTGTATTGCTAGACACTGCTCCAAGTCTTGGATTGGTTACCATCAATGCGCTTGTTGCAAGCGATGCGGTTCTAGTACCCGTTCAAACAGAATTTTTTGCCCTAGAAGGTGTTGCAATGCTTGCCTCCACCGTGCGTGAAATCCGTCGTCGACTAAATCCACGCTTAGGATTTGATGGTGTATTGATGACCATGCACGCACCGACGCTATTGAACAGCCAAGTCAAGAGTCAATTGATGGAAACTTTTGATGATTTGATAGTCGAACCTCCAATTCGACGAAATATCAAACTGGCTGAGGCTCCTAGTGAAGGTATTCCAATTCACATTCACGCTCCTGAGAGCAATGGGGGAGAAGATTACAGTGCATTGGCACAAAATCTGGCAACTCTCTGGGGACTTGATTTGGAGTGATTTGATGGCCAAAAAGCGTCGTCTTGCAAGGGGTTTAGATGACCTTCTTGCCCAGCATGATCAGGATTTACCATTTCTTGACGCATATGGTCCTGCGGATGTTTCTGAATCAGGTTTACCAGCAGGAACGGGAAGCGACCCCGTTGATCAGTTGATGGAAGTTATCGAACGCTTGTTGAAAGTTGAAGGTCAACATAACTCTGAGTGGATTCAATTTGAGCCGGAGGAAAGTGGTGTAAAAATCACTGTTCAAAGTGGTAAATCCATGTTACCATTGGTTCCTTCTGATCTTGGAGCGCCAGGTTTTGAAGAAGGAAAATTGGCAGCAGACAGAAGCGAGGCCTCGGTCACCATTGTCCAATGGGGCATCCCTGCCCGTCGTCTACTTGAGCGCCTTTGTGAACATTGGTCCGGGTGATTGCATGAGCATCCGTAGTGCTGTAGTATCCATATTTCTTAGACCGAACAAGATTCTTTACCGATTGTTTCGCCCCTCACCAGGTTTCATCCGTTTTGTAGTCCATCCACAAACATGGTTTTGGGGGAAGTTGCTGAGCCCATTCGGCGTCCGTTTAGAGAATACTCGTTATGGAAATGTACCGGGTGTGACCTTTACTCCGAAAAAGAATGTACGGCAAAACACCATCTTCGTGTTTCTACATGGCGGCGGTTACTGCATCGGTTCTTCGCGCACGACACATCGAATTGGTTTGGCAAATCTCTCCAAGACAACATCTTGTGTTTGTCATTCAATCGATTATCGCTTGGCCCCCAAGCATCCTTATCCCGCCGCTCTGGACGATGTAATGCAGGCATGGAAGGCCATTATTGCTGACAATCCCAATTCACAAATCATTCTCGGTGGTGATTCAGCTGGTGGCGGTCTCAGTCTCGCATTGATGATGCGGTTGCGCGACGAAGGGTTGCGCCTCCCTGATGCCGCTGTGTTGTTTTCTCCATGGACAGATTTGACCTGTAGTTCACAAACCTACAAGACGTTGTCAAAAGCAGATCCGATGATTTACCACGGCATCCCGAATGATTGTGCTGGCTATTACGTTCCTGATTCTGCGAATCGGAAGGACCCATACATTTCTCCAATGTTCGGTGATTTTACGGGTCTTCCACGAACACTAATTCTCGTTGGTGATCGAGAAATCTTACTCGATGATAGTCGAAAGGTGGGAGCTAAAGCCAAAACAGCCGGTGTTGATATTGAAGTCGACATCTGGCCGGGGATGTTTCACGATTGGTGGTTGTTCGGTGCATCCGTACCAGAATCCAAACAATGTCTTCGAAAAGTGGCAGAGTGGATCTAGCCCTAAGCTAGAGAGCCCATTGGGTCCCAGGCTGGTAGGATTATGGGTTCAGTTTCAAGTCCCTTCAGCATTTTCTCATTGAGATAATCTTTGGGCGCTGCAATCTCAAACATATATTCATCATACCAAGAGTCATTCATCGTGTAGTATCCTTTCTGTCCACTATCTTCACCCCAAGAATTCTCGACACGCCATCGGCGAGATTTTCCATCTACAACATCGACTCCAGTGAACAACATTGCATGTGTCATCATGGTCTGTCCGTGTCGCAATCGATTCCCTTTGTCCATCCCATATTCCACTCCATATAGGCCACTGACATTGAACAAATTGGCATCCCAATATCCACCTTTGCGATCCATTTCTTTACCAACATCACAACCCATCCAAACAGGAATATCATCTTCCAATAGTTTCTGCGTGACTGCTTTCATTTCCTCGTTTGGAACATTTAGATAGACGACGGGAGGCCCGCCGGCGACATTCTGAAGATAATCGACAGTGTATGTTTGATAGTATTCATTTCGAGGATCATTGACAATGCAGACGTAGTTTCTCCAATCCACATCCACATATTCTTCTGCAAATTCCTGTGGAGTCATTGTTCCTTTACGATGGAATTTGTCATCCTTGTCTCTCCATTGCCAATCAAAACTCGTCGGCGGTGTACCGAGATGGATACATAGCATGTTCCAGATATCTGCAACTCGCTTCTCTTTGTGCGCCCGAGCCTCCTTCTCACTGCCACCGCTTTCTAGGATGGAACGAATTTCACAAGCGGAACTTCTGAGGATATTCTTCAATTCCATATTCATCCAACGGGTTGCGCTACTGCTGTTTGACTCGGGGTGAGCTGATTTTGGCACTAGTCCGTATTTTTCGATTAGATTCATTGCCATATTCCATTGACCACCATCGCCGATAGGATCCGAAAGCAGAAAGTGTATGGTGCGGTCATCTACTGGTCGGTCAGCAGTATCGATGATGGCTTCAAGGAGATGGTTTGAGCGCTCAAATTTGTCCCAGAAGTGGATGTGTGCTTGACTAAATTCAAAATTCTTGATATTCATTTTCTTCATAGCACCGACTCTGAAAAGATTCAGAGCAGCGAAAAGCCAACATCTGCCACTACTTTTCTGTGAGGTTACTTTCCATTCATCCAGTTTGATACTGAACGTATTGTCAGTATCTTGGATGATATCTCGATTCAACGCCAAATCAGGTAGTTTAACACTGGTTACAGCGTTTTGAGCAACTTTGTTTGATGGATTTTCGTCAAACGCCTTTCTGAGTTCAGCAACTTGTTTCTCAGTGATTGTACTTCCCATGGGCTCACCTTTGGTGAGCCAATCCCTTCATCGAAGACGCTTAGTCATCACGCTTCGCGACTAAGGCTGCAGAGAATCCAACGAGGGCTGTAACAATTAGTGCTGGTGCCGGTAAGCCCAGAAAACCCCTGTCATCATCATCACATCCATCACCACCAGACTCTGAGCCTGCGACCCAACAATCTGACCACACCTTTCCGCCATTGACAAATCCGCTTTCTGGGAATGTTTCGGAATCTCCATCTGTGTACTTCAAAATGACGTCGTAATTGACATATGAATGGTCATTGATTGGCTCAATCGTACCGCTCCATTTCGCATCACTATTCGTCATGTCCAAATCGATTGGTGGGTCACAGGTTCCATCATTACTGCACATTTGAACAGTCCAATGTACAGTCGTACCATTTCCTGTTGCATCCTCTCCCAAGGTCACTTCAACGGTGAAATCCTCTCCATCACTGGATGCATCAGGAGTGACAATTGCATCAATAGGTGTCCCTGTAACGTCAATGGTTTGATTTTCTCCAGCTTCTCCAGCGCTTGCATAAGGTGCTAGGAGTATTAGTGTTAAGCCGACCACCAAGAATCGCTTCATGAAACTGTTCCTATTGATTCAGTACAAAAGGCCTTGTCAAAGATGCACTCACATTCCCATATCCCAGAGCTCATCTCCAACATGGTGAAGCATCTTGACGGCTTTGCCCTGTTTTGCTTCGATCATCTCGCTAGCCGACATCACAGCCCAACCGATTGCCAATGGCTTTCCGTGTTCTTGATCACGAATCCAAATAAGATCACCTTCTTCGATACATTCGCAGGCAGCATGGATGCCAGCAGCCATACAATCTGCTCCATTCAACAAGAAGGGAATGGCTCCACGATCGACTTCACACCATTTGGAACGAGGTGACCATGCAAGAATTCCTCGTAGCGTAGGGAATGCAATAATTTCGTCATCATCAGGTTGTTCAACCTCCATGCCTAGTGGAAGTTTGTCTACAATTAGAAGTGACCATGGTCCGAATTGTGCAGTTTCCAAGAAGGAACTTGTAAGGTCAACATCAATCCCTAATGGCTCCGTCAATCTCTGAATGAGGGATTTGATTTTCTTATGACGAACGGGTTTCCGTCCTTTCAACTTCCAATCCTTCTTCGCCACACTTACTCCTCTGCCCCCTTCACCTTTGACTGTGACGCCGCCGGTTTCATCACTTACGGCGAGTTCGCACCTACATGCCGAACCTCTGGTGCGCACTGAGGACGTTTGCTTCGCATGCAGTTGAGATGGGTGGAAACCCGCTTCCATCTCCTCGTTTTTTCCTAAAACCATGGTCGGCTCTTGCCCATCCACCCCTCGGTTGTGAGTTGTCCCTACCTGAAGGGCTTGGGGAGATTCACCATGAGGTGGAGTTGGTCCTCGAAGTCGATGCAAATCGGACGATATCAAGAATAGCAGTCGGCCTAGATTTGACAGACCGTTCAGCCCAGGAGAAGGCAAAAGCAACTGGAATGCCATGGACGCGCTCAAAGGGATTCCGAAATAGTGCGCTGGTCGGAGAATTCACTCCACCACCAGTGGGGCTTGATCATCTCCGACTTGAGATTGCAGTCAATGGAGAGCCCCGACAAGAAGCAGCAATTGGTGAGATGACATTCTCTCCGTTGGAATTACTTGAAAGCCTCGAATCTTGGGCACCGTTGGAATCAGGTGATTTGCTTTTTTGCGGAACACCAGCAGGTGTTTCCGCCATCCATAGTGGCGACCGTATCGTTGCTCGCTTATTCAGTGAAGACGGTACTGTTCTAAGTGAATTGAATCTCACTCTGGCATAATCAGGGTGGTACAGATTCGTGCATATTCAATACAGCTCGAGCCTTGTCAATATCATCAACCGAGAAAGCGAGTTCAGTCGCCCCTTGGATTCTTGACAACACGTAAATCGAAGTGATGCTGACCCCGGCTTCACCCAAGCGCTCTGAGAATTCTGCAAGAGCACCGGGCTTGTCTGGCATTGATTGAGACAATAGTGCGGTTGTTGAATATTGAATTCCTAACGAATTCAAAGCCATTCGTGCTTCTACGACTTGATCAGTCACGATTACTACATTTGTATCAATTGCACACATTGTTTCAATATTGATGCCGTGATTTGCAAACTCACGGCTCACAATGGCCAGTTGTCCAGCTTCATCAGGCAATTCAATTTTAAATTCCAGACGTCCATCACTCATGGTCTTCACCGATTTGGCCGGGCCGTGTTTTGGCTATTTACCCACCGGATAACAAAAAATTGCCAATCGCGCTCTTGAAATAAGGGAAGTAGGTCGCCCGCTTCCCAGAGGGAAGCATATGGCACACTGGCATGGAATATCTCGTCGCAAACCTACAGGTGGTCGTCTCAAGCGGCCGAACCGCTATCGAGGCAAGCGCCGAACAGAGATTGCTTCTGAGAAACAGTCCACTATGATTGGTGAATCCAATCGGAAATTGTACCGCAAGCGCTCCGGTTCTCAAACCGTACGAGTCCTTTATGACAATCAGATTAACGTCGCTGATAAGAAAACAGGTAAGGTTGTGAAAGCAACTGTACAATCGGTCAGTGATAATGCAGCAGATCCTAACTACGTCCGCCGAAATATCATGACCAAGGGCGCTGTTGTAGAGACAGACATGGGCAAAGTCAGAATCACCAGTCGACCCGGCAGTCATGGCGTCATCAATGGCGTTCTGCTTGAGTGAAGGTTCACATCAGATGACATTCACGCCCCTTCGGAGGAACCGAGATGGCGAACAATCCTGACCGCCTTGTCATCTGGCCAGGATATTTCGATGCGAAGTCGAGTCGCCGTTCCGGTCGACGTGTTTCCAAAGATCGGGCCGTTCCTAACCCGAGCCTTGACGGATTAGCATATGCTGCTCGTAATGCAGGTATTCGGAAAATGAAACGTGAAGACGGGACCTCGCATCCCTCTCGTCCACATGCGGCAGAAGGTCGGCTTTGGATCTCGACCGCCGATGCACTTTCTGCCACAGGTGCAAGTTCAAAAGAAGGCGTTTTGCAGGCGATAGGTTCAGCATGGAAACGGCAGGATACAGAAGCCAAGGAGGCTGAGATGGTAGCCAAGGTTAGTGGTCCAAAGGCAGGAGATAAGCGAGGTCGAAGTCAACGTAAGTCGTTCAAGACAGGCAAGGGAAGCAAACCAAGTGAACGACGCAGGCGCCGAAAATAGTGACGATTATTTCTTTCAGCGATTGAGTCGTGCTCTGATATAATCGCATTTCTCTGATTCGATATTTTGTTCAACTGTAATTTCTTTTCCCATCCAGGGACTAAATATCAAGAGTGTACCTAATTTCTTTCCTTTCGGTTCTTGTTGCAAATTAATCTCGGCATCCCCGAGAAGATAGGCTTCAGACCATCCTTCAACGTGGTATTCTACAACCAACACCGGAGAATTTGGTGGAATGTTGACAATACCAAGCACAACCTCTCCATCTAGGGCCTCTGTTGTAATCACAGAATTTGTTGAGTAAAGAGAAAATGTCAATGGCGCAGGAGTAATTTTTCCCCAGAAACTTTTGCTGGGTTTTGTTTGAGCAATTAAATCTGAATGTGGTGTCACACTATTTTTCTGCACCATGAAACTTACCGGAGGGCCACCATTGGACATGGTTTTCGGAGATTATGGTACCATTTCTGCTTTTTGAGCAGATGGACACTTGCAGATGGGCATCAAGTGACCGAGAGGTTGGATTAGTCCCCAGCCCCTAACAAGATGAAAGGATCATCGCTAGTGACTACAAATATTACGCCTATTGTAGCCAATAGCATAAATCCCGCTCCTATCCAAAAAAGGGTGTTGAAAGTGTCCTTATCAAAAACACCCCAAGGAGTACTAACACGATTATCTTCTTTTTTTTCAAGCGCTTTGATTCTCTCAGACATTTCTTGAATCAAGTGGTCCTTATCATCAGTCATGATTTTCTGTTGTAAGCAGGTCTAATGAAATTTATTCAACTTCTATTTGTGGAATAGGCACTGCACGAATCCATCCAAACAAATCAGGTTCAACTTGTGTCTGGATACCTGTGAGTGCATCGTATAACTCTCCGGTCACGGGTCCAACTTCGTTATTGCAATACATAATGCATACATCACCATGACAAATAGATCCAATTGGAGAAATCACAGCGGCAGTTCCTGCACAGAAGCATTCATCGGCTTGGAGAACGAATTCAATGTCGACTTTCTCTTCAATGACTTCGTACCCTCTGGCTCTAGCCAAATCGATGATACTCGCCCTAGTGATTCCAGGTAGAATTGTCCCGGTTAACTCCGGTGTGTGAATAACCCCATCCTTGACACAGAAGAAATTCGCTGCGCCTACCTCTTCGATATATTTGTGATCTACAGCATCCAGATAGATAATCTCAGCAAAGCCCTCCTTCTTGGCATTCTTGCTAGGCATCATTCCAGGAGCATAATTTCCAATCGCTTTGACCCCTCCGCTACCACCTGGACAAGCACGGTGAAATTCATCTGAAACTTTCAGTGAAATGGGATGCATTCCTCCTTTGAAATAAGGTCCAACAGGACAGACATAGACCATGAACGTGTATTCTGGAGATGGAGATACGCCCAGGATTGCACCAGTGCCCCAGAGTACAGGACGGATGTATAGCGCGCCTTTGCCAGTGGGTGGAACCCAGCGGGCATTGGCTGCAACAACTTGTTCAATGGCACCAAGAAACATCTCTTCAGAAACTGGAGGCATACCAAGACGTTTCGCTCCTGTTGCCAAGCGCGCAGCATTCCGTTCTGGACGGAATAGAACAATCCCACCGTTGACACTACGCTGTGCCTTCATTCCTTCAAACAGGCCTTGGCCGTAATTTAGAACTCCAGCTGCTGGAGAAATTGAAATGTCACCAAATGGTTGCATTTCGCCAGATTGCCATTCTTCTCCAAGTTTGCAATGTGCCACATACATGACATCTGTCGGGGTGAAAGAGAAGGTCAATGCATCCCAGTCAATTTGCTCTTCCACGTCAATCACTCTGCCTGATGCAGCCGCCCCGATGTGCTGCGAACTTCAGGGGTGGTTCTCAACCCTTGCGTAATCAAATGCTCAATCAATTTCTGAGATGAGCATCCATAGAATTGAAAGACGCCCGCTCAGAACACGGTTGTATGTCGGGCGGAGGTGAAGGCTGCATCGTCGCCGCATCGTATCAGGGCAGTGGAGATACCACAGCAGTGGAATTATGGTTGCGCGCACGCGAAGGCCACTCCACACTATTGCTAGTACATGGATTGCGTCCGTTCCTAGAAATTTCTCTACCAGGAAAGATGGAAAACATCGATGATTCGTATATCGATTTAATTCTAAACAAAGTCCGCAATGTCAAAGACGTCACTCGCATTCATAATCCAGTCGATAAGTGGAGTGATGTTGGTATCAAACCTCACTGGAAAGTCGAAGTACGTCAACCCTACAATATCCCAAAGATTCGTGATGAATTGAAAGGTATTGGTTTGGATGTAAGCAGTGCAGATATCATATTCCCACAACGTTTGCTTTTGGATTTAGACCTAGGTCCTCATATCGGATGGTCTGGTGAAGTTCTAGAAAAAGATGGAGAAATAATTCGAGAAGCAGGAGGTCGTGGACTCTATCCTGTTGATGAAATTGCCACATGCCATATTGACCAATTACATTCAATCGAACCTTTTGCAGCTCCACTCGTCACATTTTCGTTTGATTTAGAAACAAGTATCGAAAACGGACGAATTCTATGTGCTGCTGCGGTTATTCAACGTGGAGACAAAACTGAATCACATACCTTTGATGGTGATGAATGGGGCATCCTTGCAGAATTAACCCGGCTGGTTCGCGAAAGTGATCCTGACATCATCACAGGATACAATATCGATAATTTCGACCTTCCAAAAATCCGTGAGCGAATGGAAGCATTGCAACCGCGTGGTGAGATTATGGATCGAGCCGAATTGGCTGGTTGGGGCCGAGTTCCGATTACAGAAGAAGCCTGCAAGGGGGGTGGCAGAGGCCCTCCAATCTTAGCCAATCGTGCCCAAAATAGAGTTTGGAATTTGGCCGGACGCTGTGTGATGGATGCCTGGTGGCAAGCACGAATGACCTTGCGTCCAAAACGTGAAACGCTCAAATTTGTCTCTGAATTACTCTTCCCTGAGCGTGAAGACCTACGAAAGATGGATGTTGATGCCAGCCGTATGGATGAGGAATGGGCAACACGTCCAGATGTGGTTTTGGAATACTGTGAACGTGATGCACTACTCCCCATCGAGATTCTTGATGCCATTTCTGCAACCGCGCGCAAGGAAGCATTGGCAGCCGTCGCGAAAGTACCGTTGGAGACAGCAGTTGGAGGTACCACTTCGCAATGGATTGACAGTTTAGTCATTCGATTAGCAGACCGTGAAGGCATTGCGGTTCCTATGACTCGACGTGGTGGCAAATCGGATGCCATTACTGGTGGCTATGTGCATGAGGTTGAAGCGGGATTGAAGGAATGGATTGCAGTACTCGATTTCAAATCGATGTATCCTTCAATCATGATTTCCAATAACATCTGTCACACTACGCGCGTAGACCAAATCACCGAAAGTGAGCAGGTTAACGAATCGCCCAGTGGGGCAAAGTTCCTGACTAAAGAATCTAGAGAAGGCCTCGTTCCTAGATTATTGCAGGATTTGATGGCACAACGGGACCATCACAAATCAATGATGAAAAGCGCAACAGATGATTCTCAACGTCTCTTCCATGACCAGATGCAATTTGCTGTGAAAATATTGATGAATTCATTTTACGGTGTTTTTGCCTCTGCATTTTATCGATTCACACATCCAGATATCGGTTCAGCAATCACTGCTTGGGCGCGTTCCAATATCAAGAAAATCATCCATGAATTAGAGGATGAAGGCCACCCTGTGGTGTATTCAGATACCGATTCAGTCTTTGTTTCCGCACCAGATGAAGGAAAGGATGCCCTAGTCAATTTTGGTAATGAATTGGCTGAGCGCTTTACCAAAGAAGGAGCTGAACTTGAATTTGAGACAGGCCTCTCTGCGTTCTTCAGTCATGGTGCCAAGAAGCGATACGTCGGACGTGTCGTGTGGCCTAAAGACGACCTGCTCATCAGAGGGTACGAAGTGCGTCGGACCGATTCCTTTGACTTGCTAACTAAAACCATGATGAATACCTTCGAGTCTATACTAGATGGGGATACCAATTCGTCCGTGCAAGATGTCATTGCCCTCATCAAGAAAATCCGTTCAGGCAAGGTAGAATCTGCTGATTTAATCATCAGCCGTTCATGTAAGGGAAAGGTCCTCAAAGATGGAACGGTTGACTTTGATGCAGTCTATTCCAATCCAGATGGATTACCTTATGTTCAAGCAGCAAGGAAGCGTATCGCGCGTGGATTGCAATTTACGCCAGGTATGAAGGTCGATTACATCGTAATTGATGCAAAGAAGCGGCCCTTGACGGTTGAACCTTGGTTGGTCGCTGAAACAGGTGACGAACCCCCAATTCCAGATTGGGAATTCTATGCAGAACGACTCGCTAGGGCGATGGGCCGTATTACGGAAGCATTTGGTTGGAATGAAGACGATTTGCTCAAAGGAAATCGCCAGTCCACGCTATTCTCGTTCTGATATCTCATATACCCACCTTAGCGAATGGTTGATGACGGACCGACGTGCCCTTTACTCCCATGCGACCCGGCCTTGCCCTACTCTGCTCTGCGTTGATGATGGCTACTGCAATGGCGGGGTGCCTTGATTCTGCGATTGGGAATTCAGCGCCTACAGTCCAGATGTCGATTAAAGATGAGGATGGTAAGTCAACGACATTCAGGGTAGGAGATTTACTCACATTCGATGCTACAGGTTCTTCAGACCCAAATGGTGACCCAATGTCATATGATTGGGACTTTGGCGATGGGAATACTGGTAATCTGCAAACAATCAAGCACGCTTACAACATGAAGGGAGATTATACCGTTGAATTGTGTGTCAGTGACTCGGATTTGGAGACGTGTGAAGAGCAAACCATTACTGTGGCTGATGCGGATGCAGTCCTTCCTACTGCAGAGATAACTGGATACAAGGATAATTCATGTGATGGTAACGATCCAAGTTCAGGCTCTCACACAATGGTTTGGATTTGTGAAGAAGGAATGGATTCATCCTCTGATACATTCATCGATGCAACAACTACAGTTTATCTTGATGGTAGTGAATCAAGTCCTGGTGATGGGTGGATTGACAAATATGAATGGGATCTCAATGTCAATATCGATAGTGATGGAGATGGAGATCCAGAAAATGACGTTGACCTTGAGGGCGAGACCCCTGAATGGACCAATGTCAAACCCGGTGAATACGAAATTAAATTGATTGTTACCGATGACAATGGTTACACTGCAGATGATGAGACCAAGGTGTACGTCAATTATCGAGGGGCATGGGCTGAATTCACAATTGAGGGTAATGGAACACAAGGAGCTGCGACAGTCACATTTGGAATCCCAGTTGTTTACGATTCGGATGCAGGTAATACCATTCGGAAAGTGTTCGTAGTAGCTCATTACCCAATTGAGGATGATGATTGGGCCATTGGCACGGCCAACAATCGGCTTGACCTGTATGCATACAACCACACAGAGGAGGAAGTCACGAACACTTCTAGCGGGCTTGTTGAGGACCAAACAAGTAACGAGGCAGGAGATTGTGATACAGACAACGATCGTTGCTTGGAACTGTATCTCGGCGGTTCTACAATCAGAAGCAATGAGGATGGCGACTGGACCGTCGATTTAGTGAATGAAAATGCATGGGACACTCTCGTGAAATCTTTTGTTGTCCTAATTGAATACAAGTGATGATTGAAGAATAGCGTGCAGTGTGCCGATAAGCCTTTGATTTCACAAGCCGTATTCGATAGATGTATTCATAAAGGGAAGCAGGGTCGGCGGGACGCTCAAAGGAGTGACCAACATGGGTTCGCAATGGGAAGATAAGAAGAAGCCACACTTGAATATTGTATTCGTAGGACACGTTGACCACGGTAAATCGACCACAGTAGGTCGTCTACTTCTGGACACGGGCCACATCGAAGCGCACGTCATTGAAAAGAACGAAAAGCTAGCATCAGAGCATGGCAAGGCCGGATTCGGATTAGCATATGTAATGGATGGACTGAAGGAAGAGCGCGAGCGTGGAATCACGATCGACGTAGCCCACAAGGAATTCTTCACACCTAACTATTACTTCACAATCATCGATGCGCCAGGACACCGCGACTTCGTAAAGAACATGATTACTGGAACTAGTCAGGCTGACGCTGCTGTACTTTGTGTTGCAGCTAACGATGGTGTGAATGCACAGACCAAGGAACACGCGTTCCTTGCACGTGTGTTGGGCGTAAAGCAACTCATCGTTAACGTCAACAAGATGGATATCTCTGGTGTTGATTATTCTGAAGCAAAGTACAAAGAAGTCTGTGAGGAAGTCACAACGCTTCTGAAGATGGCTGGCTTTAACCCTGCAGATGTTCCAATGATTCCTTGCAGTTCATTCCTCGGAGAGAACCTCTACGAGAAGAGTGGTAACATGTCATGGTACAGTGGCCCTACTCTGTTTGAATGCATTGATGGCATTCAGATGCCTCCAAAGCCAACCGACCGCCCACTGCGCATGCCTATTCAGGACGTGTACAAGATTAGCGGTATTGGTACAGTGCCTGTTGGAAAGATTGAGACCGGTATCCTGCATGCAGGCAAGACCGTTGTATTCAATCCAAGCCAGAAGAGTGCTGAAGTCAAGAGCATCGAAATGCATCACACTGAAGTTGCAAAGGCAGAGCCTGGTGACAACGTTGGATTCAACGTCCGTGGTCTTGCAGCAACTGACATCCGCCGTGGTGACGTAGCAGGATACGCAGATAGCGAGCCAATGTTCGTTCGACATGATGAGACCTTCGTTGGTCAGATTCAGTTGATGGACATCCCTAAGGCAGTAGCAGCAGGATACACTCCGGTGTTCCACGCACACACTGCGCAGGTCGCAGTTCGCTTTGTCGAGCTTCTAGAGAAGACACGTGGTGGCCAGAAGGAAGCAAACCCTGCTTTCTTGACAACCGGTGATGCTTGTCTGGTTCGCTTCATGCCAACCAAACCAATGGCGATTGAGCAAATGGATGCTTTCCCGGAGCTTTCACGCTTCGCGATTCGTGACATGGGCAAGACAGTCGCTGCTGGTGTCTGCATGAAGATTGAGAAGAAGTGAGTTACTCACTGATGAAAACCAGACAGTGAAGGGATCATCGTGCCAGTGGTTACTACCATCAAATTGACTGGTGAAAACCACTCTGACGTTGACGACGTTTGCGCAGCTATTCGCGACATTAGTTCATCGAATGGTGTCAAACTTCGAGGCCCAATACCTCTACCTACACGACGTCTAGTCGTACCTTGCCGAAAGGCTCCAGATGGAGAAGGCAGTGAAACTTGGGACCATTGGGAAATGCGTATCCACAAGCGCTTGCTTGAGTTGGTTACGAACTCTGCAAAGGACGAGACGGCCCTCCGTCAAGTATTGCGAATTCCAATACCTGATACGGTTACAATCGAATTGAGCCTACGTAACGTCGCTTGAAATTACAATTCAGCGGCTTCTGCGAATCCGGCGCTGATGAGAGTTTCAGCGAGTAGTGAATTACAATTTTGGATGTCTCCCTCATACAGTTCAATCTCTTCACCTGAGGCGTCGACAATGGGTTCGGGCATGTCTTGCAGAATTCGTATTCGCATCATGTCAGCATCTTGCGAATCCTCCGGTGTTGCAGCGATTTGGATTTCAGGTTCTATTGGAACATGCTCCTCTATCTCAGGAAACTCTTCTGCTCTGGCAATCCGATCTTCCTCATCGATGTCTTGATCATCCCAGTATTCCTCGCTTTCAGGTTCTTCAATGGAAGGAGGTTCCTTTCCAGTTAACCCTCCAGGTTCATCGATAAAGTCGTCGAGTTGAGCGTTTCCAGCAGGGGTCAGAACGAATGATTCGCTTGAACTGAGCACGCCTTTTTGGAGAACTTCCCAGGAAATATTTTGTTTGTATTGATTAATCAATTCTGCAACACCTGCATGAAACGCTCGTTCCGCTCCATCATGTCTTTGCCAGTCTATCGGTACAACATTGGTAGAACCATCTGGTGCAGCATCTCCAAATGGGGTACTTGCAAGATTGGATAATGCAGCATGATTAACAAATGCTGACAATCGATGACGCGTGAGGTCTGCAATTGTATGTCGAATGTTTGCTTGACGCCTAGAAAGTGTTTGAGCCCTAACTGACCAACCTTCCGTGCGGCCGATTTCTGCAAGTTCAATTTCGATAGTTTGCAGTAGACGGGAACACATATGCCAAAAATCAGAACGAGGTAATTTTTCTGGCACATTGTGTTTGGCTTGTTTTCTCAGCAATGCATGGAGTTGCGCTTCGATTGAAGCCAACTGTGGCCCCTCTAGTTTCTGGCTCAAATCCCCAGTCAATTCCATCCCCGCCTCCGGCTCTGCACAGGGACGGTTCTTGAATCAATCCCGAATGTTGGCGCCCTTCGGGCGCCGAATCGCCAGAGCGGCGTGTTCAAACCCAGCGGCGAGAGTGGACAACCCCCGGTGGCGAAGCTATGCGTAAAGCGACCCTGCTCGTGTTGCTGATGATTACAGCACCCTTGGTACCATTTGCGACCGCTAATTTCAGCCCATATGTGGGACCATATCGCATGGTAATTACTCCGAATGGAGATGGGACATTGGTGAACCTCACCGAAGATTCATTTGAGGTTCCAGCCAATGCCACAATCCTAGATGCTTGGGTCAATATATCAACAGATGCCGCTGGCGATGGAGGGATTGGAGAATATTGGATTGCAGATAATCCTGCAAACAATTTCACGCAAGGGACTTTGAACATGTCCTCATTAGAGGTCTTTGAGAATGAAATCACTCTGGCTGTCAATCAAAGCATAGGTAGAACGGATGACTTTGAATCCCTCTCTTTACGATTTCAACAATATTCGCCTAGTGGTTCTGCAAATGTTTGGCGGATGGCGGAACCAGGGCAATTCAATGGCGCATTTGCGATGAATTACTCCGCTCGACAGTCCGCTGGAGGATTCATACCTTCATTGGCTCCTCACGGCTCTCTTATCGCAGCGACTCTTCCAGAAGATCCACTACCTGCGGGAACTCATGCTTGGTTGACATCCCCCCCCGAAACCGTTCCTTCTTTAGCAAATGAATGGCGAATTTCTTTCAACCACTGGTACCACTTGCACGCCGTAAATGGCAGTACTGGAAGCAGTGGTGCTTGGTTAGAAGTGTCTCTAGATGGTGGCTCGACATGGACATGGGTTGAGCCATTGGATGGTTACACATGGAACATCTCTAGTTCTGCTCCAGTACCCAACGGTGCTCCAGGCCCAGGATTCGGCGTTTTTGGAGGAATGAACGCTAGTGGGTGGTTGAATTCTACTTTTGACATATCACATCTCAATACCACAAATACAACCTCAATGCAACATCGATTTGTTGTTTGGACTGATCCAAATGGGCAGGTCGATAGACCAGGATGGTATGTTGATGAAGTAACGATCTCAAACTTAGGTGATGTTCCTGGCTCATGGTTCCATGGCTCCTTGACTGGCGAATATGCAGCAGATGCACACGCATCCCTAACTGTACCAGCACAAATTGACGTTACTTCGGGAGTTAATGGGGCATGGATGTTACGCTATTGGTCTGATTTTGATTTGGAAGGAAGTTATTGGGACAATTTTGAAGTTCGTATTTCTGCTGACAATTTGACATGGTACCGGGTATCTCCTGTGGGTGGCATACCTGGTCCAAATGGATTAACGGTGGCTGGTCGAACCATTATGGAAGATACTGGTGGCTGGGTTGAGATCGCGCATCCATTCCCTTCAACCTTCTCCATTCCGGCAAATGGTAGTATCTTTGTGCGGTTTGAAGTAGAAACAGATTCGCTACTCGCATCAGGGTATGGCGGCCTTTTAGATGCCCCAGAAGGAGTATTCATTGATGATTTACATATCACTCAGACAGTTAGTGGTCAAACACATACTCGGTGGTTTGAGAATTTCACCACTGCAGCCAACGGTTTTCATGACCTAATGCAAGGTGGATCTTTTGATCAATGGCAATATCTAGCAACTTGGGGAAATAATGGCCCATC
The DNA here is from genome assembly GCA_964441035.1 of uncultured Candidatus Poseidoniales archaeon. GTDB lineage: Archaea > Thermoplasmatota > Poseidoniia > Poseidoniales > Thalassarchaeaceae > MGIIb-P. The sequence continues at coordinate 4,052 of CAYYKF010000019.1, read as the reverse complement.
TGTCTCTACATGGTCATTTGAGGATGCACCTTCAATAGCAAATGGCTGGATTGTGCACACTGATTATGGACAAAGTTGGGCATTCGGTGCCACTTCCAACACAAATGGCTGGGGACCTTCGGCATGGCCTAGTGGCACTACTGGAGCAGCAATGGGACTAACCGATCGCCATCAGGCTACCTCATGGACTCATCTTGTCAGTCCATCATATCATGTCCCTCTTGGTGCCAGTACACGTATCGTGTTTGATCACTTCATTTGTACTGAATTTGGGTGGGATGGCGGTGCTCTATACAGTAGTTCGGATAATGGTACATCTTGGCAACACTTCGGAGCTAGCATACCCGATTTTTACGACCAGACGCATTACAATAATTTCCAATCACCACTCTATGGCCAATGGGCTTGGGATGGCTCATCCAAGAAGGGTGGTTGTCAGACAAACAAGACATTTGAGCACATGGAGGCAGATATCAGTCGTTTTGGAGGTCAAGATATGATGTTCAGATTTTCCTTTTTCTCAGACACATTCATCGAACTTGACGGATGGTATCTAGATGATATTGGAATTGTAGTAGATTGGTTTGAATCTGAAGGAACATGGACCAGCCCCTTGCTAACTGGAAATCAGCATAGATTCTCTCCAACTCTAGATATTGATGCAAGTATTCCAGAAGGTGCTTGGGTTACAGCATCTATTCTTGATGCAAATGGTACAGAATTGCAAAATACTTGGCAATCCCAGAATAATACCACATTTCCAGTACTCCATGGTGCCGATTCATATCGAGTACAATTACGATTTGGAACGGATGACAATGAATTGACACCACGTATTCAGGGACTGCATCTTGGTGCAATTCGAATTTTCAATGCCGCAGATGGTACTAATGGATGGGACATTCCATCTAGTCTTAATCAAAATCGACTTGTAGGCAATATTTCGAATCCAACGTTACTCATTCAGAACATAGAGGGGTCTGCGGCATATGGTGATGCACCAATTAAATCGGTTGAAATTGTGGCAGAAGCGGCAGGATCCCTATTTGAGATTCGAGATGGGCAAGGGGCCTTACTTGCCAGCGGATTCTTGTATAATCAAACCATTCAATTGCCATATTCAACGGCAATTATTCGTCCAACAATCAAATTACAGCAAGGTGGTTGGCTGCGTCATGTATCATTCACTGGACATCTGGGCGCTCCTATGAACAACGGAGCACTCGATGTTGGTGATGATGGAATAATTGATTGGCAATGGAATTTCACTCAATCTGGGGCATTTGGATGGTATGAACCGTGTGAACAATGTCAGAGTGGACAAGGACCATGGTCTCCGGCAGGAACGATTCTTGACCAAGGTATTGCCATTTCAGCGATAAACAATATCACATGGACTTGGGCAAATGGTCATGTGGAATCGATGGATGCAGGCGAAATTCATATTCTGAAATATCCCTGGGCATCAATCCAGAATCACCCCAATTCAGCAGATTTTTCCTTAATCCCAATTGCAACCTCGTGGGAATCAACAACATCCATTTCTGGACTTGGACCATCCCTTCGCAATATTCAGGAAGATGCATTGAATGGTACAGGTCCAGGTCAATTGGTGTCAGGAATATTACACATCCCAATCAAATTGAGTGCAGACCAAGGTGGTGTCCAGATATCTGGTGGTGTTCTGCATGCTCAACGGATTGTGAACGAAGTCATTTCAACACCATCTGGAACAATGATTCCAGAGCAAAACGTGACGATTATAACAGAACACACACATCTATTGAACCGTGAACTTTTCGATGCCATTGATTTACGTATGGAAACATCCGGAGGTAATCATCTTGAGATGAGAATTGACGACATATGGGGAACTCCTGAGGTTTTGCAATTTTCTGGTTTGACTGAGATGGTATTGCATAATGTCAGTATCATGGTTGTGGATTCAAACACAATTAGGGCTGAGTGGAATTTACAGACACAATGGACTTTTGATGATCAAAATTGGATTCGAATTCTGGTTGAAGCAGCCGAATCAGATGGATTTACACTTGGCCCAGGTCATGGTATGATTGGTGGGTCGAATCATCAAGCAATGGAAAACGACATTGAAGTTGTTACTTGGGATGTACGTGATTCAAACAATCGTCTGTTGTCAAACACGTGGGATTCTCGCTATCCATTCTTTGCCTCAGCAGGTTCCAATATCGATGTCACAGGTGTTGTACGATTTGAAGGAATAGCCAACACTCGCCCCAGTCAAGATTCGTACACTATTGCGCTTGAGATAGTAGGTTCAAATCAATCGTCTCAAGTCATAGGTGCAAATCATGCAAATGGTGCCTGGTCTGTTAACTTAGATTTACCCTTAGAATCTGGTCACTTCACTCTTTCTCCATGGATTGTTGGCATCGGCCCTTCTGGAACATCTGTCATAGGGGCAGAGGATGCTAGTGGGGGGTCCCTATCTGTTGACATTCAAATCGATACCAATGCACCAATTGTAGGGCCCTTGATGATACATACACCACATGGAGGCAGGCCGGCAGATGGAAATATCGTTTCTCCAAATCAGATGATTCCATTCTGGATTGAAGTCTCAGATGCCGAATTATTATCCAGTATGATTACACTTTGGTATTGGTTTGAATCAGATCATGACATCGATGGAGATGGAATTCCGGACGAAACTGAATATCAATCATTATCACAATCCATTGGCGGATCAATAAATGGAACAGTCAAGGTCAATTTCCCTGCCCTTAATCTGCATGGTTTGTCTGAAGGAGACAAAATTTCTTGTTACATTGAAGGTGGTGATTATGCTGGATTCGACTTCGTAGATGCCGGTCAATCTGGTTTTGAATCAGATTTGGCAACAATGACAGTTGAATCCCAAGCAATTACACATGTTGACCTTCAATCGATTACACTTGATAGACACATGGACATGTCACTGTTACAGGGTCTTAGACATACGTTTTCATTTATCGTATTAGATGGAAATGGTCTTACGTCGATAGATAGCATTGACTTACACGTATCAGGGGATGAGCAAGGTGCTCTGCACTATGACCCACTAACAAACAATCTGTCAGCACCGGAGGGAAGTCACATTGTTCCACTCTCTGTTAGAGTTGATGAATTGGGTAACAATGCGTATAAGGTTGAATTTGATTTTGCAATTGATTTGCATGCACCTGCTGCATGGCAACAAGGTGCGTGGGTACCAGATTTGCTGATAACAGAAGATAACGAACTTGTTTCACCACATACAGTTGATTTGACAGTCTTATCGTGGGCACTTGACCACAGACTGATGTGGTCAATTGATGATGCGTATGATTTAACTGCACCCGCGATGCCATTGTTCAATCAACGTTTGAGTCTACAGTCTGGTGATTCTATGTCATTTTCAGCTTCAATTATTCATCGTGAAACTGGTGAACCACTCGACCTTGATTTGGATAATGCAACTGCAGCAATTGAAATTACAGGTGGAACACAATTGATGTCTCAATTCATTCCTATTTCTGGAAGTGGGTTTGATACAGTAATTGAAATGAGTGAAGAAATCTGGTCGGGACCAGTTGCCTACATACATATTGATCTGGAAGATTCACATTTGTATAATACAAGCATTTTTTCATACATATATGATGTCGCGATAGACAATGTATCTCCTCAGATTGAATTCCATTCATCAAGTATGGTTCACCTTCAGTCAGACCGTTTAGCCAACCAATTGGTGTCCTTTTCCATTGAAGATGTAGGTGGGATGGGCAACCAATCAGTGGAGATTTATTGGACATATCGTAGATATGGAGTTAACATTGCTGATGCTCAGGGTTCCTATACGATGGGCTTAGGTGCATATTCCGGCAACCAATGGACATATTCAGATTATGTTGATTTCACCCCAAATGTAAAATTAGAGTCAGGTGACAGTTTAGTGGTCTGGGTGCAAGGAAATGATCTTGCTGGAAATGAATTGATGGGACAAGGAACTGTGAATTCTCCGCGATTACCGTCACTTGATGTGATGCACTTTT
>CAYYKF010000018.1:0-23252 GCA_964441035.1 uncultured Candidatus Poseidoniales archaeon | reverse complement strand
TTAGCATAGCCTGGCCAATGCACCTGACTGTAGACGTGAAATCCACGGTTGTAGAAAAGGCAGCCATCAGGGAATCGCTGGTTCAAATCCGGCACCTCGGATCATAAAACGCTCAAAATTGTAATGTGGATTACTTGAAGTAGTGTTATTGTTAGCAATAATTCATGGAAGCACAAACCTACTACGAATCTCTGGTGGCTCAGGGATATTCTGCAGAACAAGCTCAGCAATACACGGCTCAACACTATCCAGGATTTGGTGCGGAACCGACGCCTGCATCCGCACCAGCAGTTGCAGATTCGGTAGTGTCTGGAAATGTACACATGGGTGATGTCCATCATCATCACGGGGCGACGGCTGCAGCACCCAGTCAACCGCAACCACAAATGATGACTGGTGCGGTTGGTGTAGCAGTTCAACCACAGATACCATCCGATGATTCGAATACTACATCGAAAGGGATGCGCATTACCAACGGAATTTTTGGAATTTTGATGTCACTCGTTCTCATCGGTTATTCACTCTTAATCATCGGTATGTGGGAAGAGATTGGTGATGACCTAGAGGAAGAGATGATTCTGCTGGGTTTTCTTGCGGAAACCGACGATGATGTTGCAGATTTCCATGATGGCCTCGATTCTTTCCTCTCGACAATTTCATTGTTATACATGGCCATCTTGGCTGTGTCCGTCATCGTACTCATCATTTCAATTATGCAATTTAAGAATAAACCATGGGGAACAAAAGCCCTCTTGGGTTCAACAGGTTTTCTTCTTGTTCTATTGGTTGCTACAGCCGCTTATGAGGTGTCATCAATCAATCAAATCCTAGATGATATGGATGAAATTACAGGTGACGATAGTTCGGAAGACAAGTTGTCAATTACTGAAGTCAACGGTATGATTGGTGCTTATTGCGCGGGATTGTGTTTCATTGTCTATGCCATCCTTGCATTCATTGGTAAACCAAAGGGTGAACCGGTTACAATGCAGGCCAACCAGATGATATGAGCACTTCAATGACTTAATGTAGTTCATAATAGGTCTCGGATTGATGCAGCCCTACCCTGAACAGCAACCACAGCAGCAGCCGGCCTACCAGCAGCAGCAGCCTGCTTACCAACAACAGCAGCCTGCTTACCAACAACAGCAGCCTGCCTACCAGCCACAGCAGCAGAGTTACCAGCCACAGCAGGCCGCGTATTCAACATCTGCAATGATGATGCCAATGGGTGGTAATAAGACAGTCTGGATTGCCCCATGGATTGGTGTTGGTCTTATTTTTCTGATGATGTTCATGCCGTTCGTTGATGTTCTTGGGTTTGAACTATCTGGATTTGAATTGATGGAAGAAGTTGCAGAGATTATGGATGATTATGAGGGCGATGGTAGCGATGGTGGTGGTGATGATGACGATCTTCCTGCAGAATACACTTTCTTTGGGATTGCAACATTGATGCTGGCATTTTCACCCTTTGTTTTCTTATTTACAGCAATCTTATCATCAATATTGATGGGTCTCAAAAAACATCCAGTTGTTATTGGTGCTCTCCATATGACATACTTCGGTATATTCATGATTTGCTCAGTAATAGGTACGATAGATTTTGGATCTGAATCAATCACTGTTCATGGAGACTTAGCAGGAGTTGGCTTCTTCTTGGCAGGTTTATCAGGAATCGCGCTTTGTATCAAGGCTTAATCAGTTCAATTGCCCCCTATGGGGGCATGATGGCGTTTAGCGGGACGCTCATATAGGGGAAGCAGGTCGGCGGGTTGCTTCAAGGTGATAGACATGGCTCGTTCATTGCATCATGCTGCTCGTGAAACGTGGAAGCGTCCGAAGGATGCTCTACCCTACGACTATCGCAGAGATCGCATGGCACAATGGCGTCGAGACCCAGTCATCAATCGCATCGAGAGGCCCACACGATTGGATGCAGCACGTCGAATGGGCTACAAGGCTAAGCAAGGCGTTGTAATGGTCCGAACACGTGTCCGACGTGGTGGATTGCGTAAGTCAAAAATCAACATGAAGCGTAAACCATCAAAGATGGGTATGTTGAAAATCACCATGGCAAAGAGCACAAAGCGAATCGCGGAAGAGCGCGTCGCACGAAAATTCCCGAACCTTGAGGTTCTAAACTCATATTGGGTTGGCGAAGATGGCAAGAACAAATTTTTCGAAGTCATTTTGATTGACCCAAGCCATCCAGTCATCCAAGCTGATGCACAACTAGGGTGGGTTGCAGATCGCCGACACACAGGTCGTGTTTATCGTGGAAAGACCAGTGCTGGAAAGCGTGGACGTGGTCTACGTCGAAAGGGCAAGGGCGCAGAAAAGATTCGCCCGTCCCTCAAAACACATCAAAATCGCGGCAAGTGAGCCTCTCGGTTAGCCGAAGGTTGATGGGGCCCAGTGTTTCCGTGTAATTCGATGGGCGAATCCGCTGCTTCCGAAATCAAAGGCATGCCAGTCATCCTTCCTGATGGTCGCTTCCTTGGTACAGTACATGACACAGTGGTAGATACTGATTCGTGGTCATGTTCCCATCTTTTTGTTGCAAATCCACCACCAGAATTGGTAGAAGGTCGCATCCATATCGCGATTCCATGGCGTTGGATTCGAGCAGTCGAAGACGTCATTCTTTTGCGTTGGTTTCCGCCAACACCTATTCCTAGAAATCCCGTGAACCCTTGATAAGGGAACATGGACCCGGAAAGTTTGGCGGAGGGTTGCGCAAGCGGCGCTCTGACCGATTGATGCGTGAGGTATTCCAGTGTTGCAACTACATGTGCTCGGCACATCAAGTGCACGTTTCGCCCATGGCCGTTCAGTCTCTGGTTCTGTGATTGATACACCAGGAGGGCTTGCCCTCATAGATTGTGGCGAAGGAATGCAACAGCGTATACTGAGCCACAATCGTGCCCTCAAAGCAAGTGGAGCAAATCGTAGAACACGCTTAGCACGTGTGCGTTGCATTTTGTTGACCCACGGTCATCTCGATCATTCATGGGGCGTACTACCTCTATTGCAGACATTGTCACTCGATGGCCGCCGTGAGCCATTGACTGTCATTGGACCGAGTTCACAGGCTGCAATTGATTGGGTCACACAACACCCTGGTGAAGTACCTCCGAAAGACAGTGGTATTTCTTCAAGTGATTTAGCAATTCTATTCATGCAATGGCAGTTGCTGGGCAGCCGTGACGATGAATTGAGTTATCCCATCGATTGGGTCTTAATTCCAATTCAGGATGATATGCCAATCCCCGCTCCTGTACAGCCGCTTGAAGGAGTTACGATTACGTTAGTCCCCACACATCATGGAGTCCCATCGTGTGGTTATCATATTGCCACCCCTGATCGCGAAGGTCGTTTTAATCGAGACCGGGTCAAATCATTGGGATTGACTCCAACTCAAATTTCTGCTCTTGCTGCTGGAGAAAATATCGAACACCGAGGGAATAAATTGCATGCAGCGGATTTCAGAGGTGAACCTCGCCTTGGTCGTAGCATCATGGTTAGTGGCGATACTGCCTTCGGTCCGATTGGATTCTCTGAAGGGATGCTTCCAAGCGCACCAGATTTACTTCTGCATGAGGCAACATTTCTTGCAGACAAGCAAGACAAGGCGACTGAATACCTTCATTCAACAGCTGCCGATGCAGGCAGACATGCCAAATCATGCCATGCCGGAGCGCTCGCATTAACACACTACTCAAGCCGACTTGAACGACTATCTCCTTCGGTGAGTGAAGCACGTCAGTATTTTTCTGGCCCGGTCATTGCAACTTGTGATGGTGATCGATTTGAGATTGATTTGGATGGTAAAATTACGCACCATCACAGGCTTGAAGACGGTTGGAATTCTATTTCTCTTTGATAAACTGGGATAGGCGACCTTGAAAGGTGAAAGGATAGACCGCGATTTATGCAGCGCGCACGTAGTGCGATACTCATCGCCATGCTCCTTGCGATTTCGTCGTTACCAGTCATCGCTGAAAGTGGTGGCCGTGCAGTAACTTGTTTTACAGTAAATAAGGATCAATTACCATCTCAATTCATGGTCGCAGATCAAGATTGTCAACAGGTTGAACTAGGCCCACTCGTCCCGGGTACAGTCGTTGAATTCAATCTCAGCACAGCAAATCTGTTCGATTTCCTCGTCTTTTCAGGAAATGGGTTGAGTGGATATTCTAACGAGCAACCATATCGCTCCTCACTGTATTGGGAAGGGGAAACAGTCTTTGAAAATATGACTGGTGATGCGCTTTGGCACTGGACGGTTCCAATCGACCAACCTGAATCCAATTGGTACGTCATACTCGACAATATGATACATCCTGGTGATGAAGGCAGCGGAGCACAAGGTGGCTCGATGCTGATTATCGATTTTGATGTATCCTTCCCGGTATCCAATGATTGGACGCTACATGATGGATTGGTACGTATGGGCGTGAATGACCATACGCTGATAATTGATCCATCACTCACTTTGGATGAAGGTACTGAAATACAAATTCAAGCACTACCGTTGAGCGGGGATCCAGATATTTTCGTTCTCACTGGCGATCAACGACAAGGCTACTTGGGCGGCAATGCTCCTGCCTCAACACTTTCTGAATTATTGCAAATAACCTCAGATTCAAGCATGACATACACTGTGGATTCGGCTCACGCTGGCACACCTCTGTACATTTATGCTGACAATGAACAAGGCCCAGTCGGTGGGGGAGATGGTCAGAATGAGGCGATTTTCACGGTCATCATCACATTGGTTCCAATCTTGCAAGGTGTCATCTCAACGGACACCTCTGGTGCCATTGATGTTGGAGAAATACTGATACTTTCAGCGAACAACACACCCAATCTATCCAATCAGGTTGATACATCTGCATTTGAATGGGAATCTGGAATGACGATTAACACTGGCTCGTGGACTCAGTTTTCATGGAATATTCCTGGCAATTATACTGTTGACCTGAAAACATACGGAGTCGATGGAAGGATGGATATTACACAATTTTCAGTTGAAGTCAAAGATATGACGCCGCCTCAAGCATTAATCTTGGGAGGCTCATCGAATTTCGCATATGGGTACAATCAATCGATAACATTGACCAGCAGTTCAACAGACAACGTAGGAATTGAGAAGGAAGAATGGTGGGTGGATGGAGTTCTCGAGCATACAGTTAACGATCAATCTGAATATCAATATATAGTTTCATTTTCAGAAGGAGGAGCACATACAATTGAGCTCCGTGCCTACGATTTGGAAGGTTTGAGTGATACAACTTCGATTACCATCACGGTCAGTGATATTACTGCCCCGATTGTAGGAATGATAGACGGTCCCAGTGACGATGTGATGGTTGGTGAGCCTAACACTTGGAGTGTAAGTGCCAACGATCCGGAATCAACCTCACTTGAATGGTCTTGGGACTTCAATAATCAAGTGAATTCTGATTCTAATGGTAGCAACAACGATGATGACGAGGCTAATGGAGAATCAGTGGATTGGACATTCTCTAAATCAGGCACCTATTGGATTACTGTAACGGTCACGAATGATGCTGGGCTTTCATCCACAGAAGAATTGCTCGTTGTAGTGGAATCAAAAGCGTCCAGTAAATCAGGTAGTAGTGATGTAGTCACCTACGGTATTTTTGGCATTATTGCAGTGCTGTTAATCGTTGCAGGTATTTTCCTTGTCCGTCGCCAGCGTGAGGCAACTCTACATCGTGAGATGTTGGCTCAGGAAGTAGCGCGTCGAGAACAAGAAGAGGCGGTGGCAGCTAGACAGCCAAGCCATGAAGAACAATTGTCAATGTTCCAGAACCGTGATTCTGGATTCTCACCTCGAGCAACTAGTGATGATTATGCGCAAATTGCAGGTGTCGATGCAGGCTATGTCACCACTGCGGTACAACCCACCCCCGTGGTGGCTACAAGCGCATCGGATAGCGACCTCCTCGCCGCGTTTGAAGAACCCAAACCCGAGCCTATTGCTGAACCAGAGGTTGAGGCCCAGCCAGTCAAGCAAACCAAGGTTGCAATTGAGATGCCAGAATCAATGACCAAAGGCACGGTAATTTCCAGTGGTATTGAATTGCCAGGTTCGGTCCTAGACACTGCGAAGCCAGCGGTCAGTGAAACAACTGCACCTGAACCGAAAACACCGTCAACCAAAGAGGTTGTTGGCAATTGCGGAGGTTGCGGTCAACGTTACGCAGTCGACATGCCTGCGGAAATAAATGCGGCACAAATTGACTGTCCGAAATGTGGTTCCAGAAATACGATTCGGCGCTGATTCGAGGCCCCTGCTAATGCAGGGTCCTCGTAAACATCTGTAGAACAGCCTTTAGGCGGTGTGGGGTCCAGTTGTATTCGGATGACGGATAGTACACGTATCTTGGTGGCATCACCTAGGACGCGTAATCATACTGTATTCTTGCTTGTTTTAGTTCTCATGTTACCTCTCCTTTCACCTATTATGGAGGTTCAGGCAGTTCAGGTCAAAGCCGAGGATTTCGGCATTATTGCAGAACTTCATGAAGTTCTTTCTGAACGCGATGAGATGTTAGATAGCGACCAGATTCGGTTCGATGCAGAAGGGGCTCTGATTCCAGTTCAGAATGGCGTACGTCCATTGGGACCTAGTGACCCACTAACATATGCCAATTCTGCTTTGGATGGTATTTCTACAATATCGTCAACTCCTGAAAATGTCACACATCCTGATCCAATCAGATTGTTAATTGGAGATGAAAACCCTGCCAGTGTTGATACTGTTTGGGATACGATTCTGAATTTACCAACCTACACTATTTGGTCTAGATACCAAGCACGAGGGAGTTCAATTGTCGAAGAAAGTTTTGATGAAGCCGATTGGGGTTCGACGTTCTTCAGTCTGTTTACTCAAGAACCCTTCACACATCCCGTTGATGTTGATGGTGATACTTATGATGACATATTGGTAGGAATTACAATTTCGTTTTCACTAACCCCTGACGAGGGATGGGGGATTGAGGGTTCACAACTTTGGATTGAGCCAACGATTGAATATCGAGTAGATGTCATTGATCCTACTGACATTATGTGGAGTTTGATGGATAATCTGCAGGTCTCATTACTGAAACCATTCGCTTATGGAGTCACGGGTACTGGAGAATCCTACGCTTGGGAAATTGATTCGTATTTCACAATTCCACCAACGGATTGGGCATTACAGGTTGGGTTTGAGCGCTTCTGGTTTGATGTGAGTGGGGTTACTGGTGGCGTGGGTCAGACCATTTTAGAATTTCTAGCCTCTTTGCTTCCAGGTAGTCTGATTGATGCACCTGATGAACCAGATGAAGTTGCTATCGCAGCCTTGGCAGCACCTTATTCCATTCAAATTGACAATGCCGGACAAACCGATTGTCCGAGCCATTACGAAATTGAAAATCACGGCAATGAATCACTGAATCATGATTGTAGAATTTCCGCCGGATTTGGATATGGTCACTTTGAGCCACGACAGAACGATGACCACATCCCAGATATGTGGGAGATATCATATCTTGAGGTTGCCATGCATCCTGTAGAAGGAAGTGACGAGTTATCATCAATCTTGGATTTGACCATCCGTGACGATAGTGTCATGCCTGGAAATTCAGGTTTAGCTGGTGAAGACGGTTTGATGACGATTGAATATTATGCAGATGAGCGGATGGACCTCTGGTTGCATTTCCACGAAGACCGCCACAACTACTCAGAAGAAACAGGTGGATTTTGTGACCCTGACGAGAATGCATGTGGGAATGTTACTGAAACTCTAGCTTGGTTACGAGGTATGCCTGAAGGTACTCTAAGTGAAGCAGAGATTGACCGCTGTTTCGACATGCTTGGTAGTTCCTCAGCCGCAGAATTCCCTGGTCAAAAACCAACTCAACTTTCACTCATCATTGGTATCAAGAATTTCACACGTGATTCAAGTCAAAACGTCGATGACCCATCATTACCGGTTAATCCAGGTGATTCAAATCGACCGAACACTTTGCTCTTGATTCGGTCAACTCAGTCGGTATCGTCGATTGATTATGTTTCTTGGTTTGAGAGAGAAGGTGCAGATACAGATCACCGAATGACGCGGATTGATGCTGAGGAGTTACCGACTGGAATTCTGTTGTATGGTGATTTCTGGATTGGCGGGTCAGACGAAATTGAACTAGATTCAGATGATATCAATCTTGACATTCTCACGATGGTTCTCGATGTCACGATTCTTGCTGTCGTTGATATCTTCATTGACATTGCCAATGTCATCAATAGTATTCCCACAGCACTCGTAGAAGTGATTAGCGGCAGCACAGGTAGCGCAACTCAAGGTACTGCAATTCACCTAGAATTGTATGATGATTATTCAGTCAGTCGGCAACCAATGCCTGTAGGTTCACTCTCAGTGTCTATGGGTTCAACTCCAATACCTATTGCAACAGGAATTCATGTATTGCTTGGTGATGATAAAGAACAAACGCATGTCTTGGACCGGCGTGAAGAGAGCGTTCCCAAATTGGTGCCGATTTCAGTCAGTTTGCATCATGAAGGCCTGAATGCCCTCCATGTCGTTGATGACAATTTGACTCAATCTCAACATGTTTCAATTGGCGCAACAGGTGGTCAACCTTTGCGCGTGTTATTTTTGGAACATCAGGGAGCCAACACTTCCGCATCAGAATTCCAATCAATTTACATCTCTGAGCATCCAAGTTCGCTTGATATTGACGTCTCATTGACTGAATTGACATTTGTTGCGGACCGAGATATTTCAGAAGTCATTTACATTGGAAAAGAAGGTGACCAGCGTCAAGCATTGGTCATTGATTACCTGCCTGGAAATTTCACGATGGCAGTCGATGATGACGTAACTTGGGTTTCTCAGACGCCTATTGGCTCAGTATCACTGATGATTTCAAATGCCAGTAATCCAATGACGATGGATGGTGATCATTTCCTTTTCATCCAAGATCAGAATGCTGGAGAAGCCACCCTTTCTACACGCGTTCATGGTATCACTGAGATGGGTTATCGGGGCGCTGAGAATCCAGGGGCACCAGGTGTAGACGGCAGAGGGGAAGGATTCCTCAAAGGCCCAGGTGACGAACCGTTCCATGCAGTTATTCTAGATCAGACCAATTATGAATCACCCGCAGACGGATTGACTGCTCACATATTGTTGGATCCTCTGCCTGCTGATTTGGCTATACAAGTTCCACAAGGTGGAGAGAATGAGACCAGTCCTTTGGATGTTCCAGAGTTCCAAACGGATGAAGGGTTGGCTGGCATTGCCTTCTTCTTGGCAGGATTCACAGACTTTGGGCAAAGTGTAAATTCAATGCTTGGAGAATTGGTGAAAAGTGTTACAGGCGGAGCAGTCGATGATGTTCGCGAAGACTTTTCTTTTGGGATTGAACTGGATGCTGGTGAGAGTTTCGATTTGGTTGTAGATGCTCAGCAAGGTCGGATGTCTCTTGCTGAACCAGAGTGGTTGCATGGTATTTCCATGGAAGCTGGTACGACCTCGGACAATCGTACTGGATTCCGTGCAAGGGCATGGTTGCCCAATATCTCACCGAAGATTGACCTCTCTGTTAGTTATGAAAACAAAACAAATGCGACAGGTATGGATCAATGGGATATTGCGATAGATTTGGAAGGCTGGAAACCTGCGAATTCAGAATTTATGATTGAAATAAATGGTTACAATGGCCGAGACCTACACTTGATGTTACTTGGATTTGAGCCAGAACAACAAACAGACATCGAGATAGAAACTCAAATTTTGACAGATTACCGTCCAGTGGTTCCACAACTTTCGGTATTCAGTAATTATGAGATGAGTACAGAAATTGATGCGGTACATGCTACACTCCTTGATCGTAGTCAAGCCACACGGTACGAATTGCTACTACAAGATGTTCCAAAGGTCATCAAAATGGCTGCATCTATTGGCTCGATGGTGTCAGTAGGCATGGAAGGAAACAGTTCCATCAATCCCGAACTTTCACTCTCTTCATTGATGCTACAATCAAAACGGTACAGTGAAGGTAAATGGTGGCCAGCAACGGTGTTTCTGCACGAATTACCGCGTCTGATGAATCTTTCAACAGCACCTTCAGAGGTCTTTGACATTACCAAACCCTTAGGATTCCAAGGAATGTCTACGCTAGTCTTCTCATCTTCAGGTCCAGGGATGGACATGTACATTGCATCCGCAGGAAGAGCAGTTGATTCTAGAGGGGATTCCGTATTACTTGCAGATAATCTAGCCAGCCATATGAGTATGGAACCAACAGAGGACTTTGGTATGCGAATTAGAAGCAGTGGAGATGGCATTGGCCGTCTTTACATCCGTAGCAGCAACGTCCCCACCCAACCAGGTGTATGGTTGCACCAGATGGAAGCAGCAGGAGAGAATTTGAAGAGTGCAACCATTCATACTCACGTCATTGGCGGTTATCCAATCATTGAGCTTAGTGATGTACGTGGTGGTCGAATAATTGTAAATTCAAGAGCAGACGTTGAATTTGGTGGAATGACTTTCGATGGGCGTGCTGTTCTAATCGATGCCCAAATCACAGGAGGTGTTCCGACTGGGACAACGATTGGAGTGAATGGTTTGGCATCGGATTTATCTTTACTCAATTTGATGGGTTTTGAAGCAGATACTACTCATTATTTGATGCCAGAACCATTGACCACAGCCTTCGCCACAGGAGTGGCTACAATATTTGGGTGATATCATGGTTAAAGATGAGGAAATCGAAGGCATGTACACTCTAGTTGGAGATCCAGAAAATCCCGAATTGGAAGAGGCGGGAGAAGAAAAGTTGACTCTAACTGAACGGATTTCCCAGATGGTTCGGAAAAAGGATGAGGATCCTGAATTTAGTGAAGAAGAACGCGAAATTGCAGAGAGAGCACTAGAGCGCGCAAGAGAGATTGCTAGCCAAGTGACTCCTATGCGCGTTGTTCTTGCCTCCATTTTCATGGCTGCACTACTGTTCACCATTTTTGCAATTAGTTTCTGGGTTGTACCACGTGATGCTGTTACTGTTGAGGTTGTGTACAAACAAGGAGGACCTGGGCACGTTGTATTGCTTCAAGTTCACAATTACGGCAGCCGTCCAATAGCCAATGTCGCAGTGGATGTTGAATTTATTGATTCTGATGGAAACTTGTTGAATTCTTCACACTATGAAAGTTCTTCCATAAAAGCCCATACTTCGGTGGCAGGTGATGAATTGGAGTTGATTATCACAGGGGTTTCTAAATGGGAGATTTACACCCTAAAAATCACACTTGATTACGATAATTATGATGGGGCGCTGGCCGAACAAGTTTGGGAGTTAGAAGTAGGTGAATACACCTTTGAACAGCATGAACTTGATGCTGATCGGAAATGGTTCTAACGACACCATAGGTGTCGTCGGGAACAGGCAAGATAGAAAGCGGTTGTAGTGGCCCCCTCATTGAGGGGGTCATATGAGTAAGCAGATTGTCATAGGGATGCTAAGCGTCCTACTGCTCTCCATTTTTGCCTCTATCCCCTCTCCAGATGTGGAATACAGTGAAATTTCTGATACAGAACAATACCCTGGCTTTGAACGATTCCAGTTTGATTCTGATTCTAGTCAAATTACGGATGCACATCCATCGGCAACGCTGCAGGAAGGAGAGATGGTTAGAGCAACATCTGCCGACACACATCTCGGTCACTTCTCAATCGAAGGCCTTGAGTCCAGTCTTGAAGTGCCTGAGATATTGACTACTATTCGCTCAGATGTGATTCTTGTAATTGTCCACGGTGATGTCCCCTTGTGGCAAGCACGAATGGATTTGACGACACTTTCTGGTGTAGAAGTTAGAGCACATATTCCTCCTTCAGGGTTCCTTTTGCAAGGCCAACCCAGTCATCTTGCACTTGCATCCCAACTTGAGGTAGTTGCCGCAGTCCATCCGCTTCCGCTGGCATTCATGATTGACAGTCAGTTAACGGATGTCCTCGCAGAAGCAGCAACCGTGACCTCACCAACAACGCTCTCAACTGCAGTTCAGATGAATGGGTGGAAAGAAACTGACATGGGAATTCCACTTGATCACATCCGTCTCGGTGATATCTCCAGTGACCTTGGTGAGGTTGCGAATGGTTATTTGACCGAGCATCGGCAAATTGATTCAGGCCGACATCTGGGTGTTCTGAATCTCGCAGATATTCCTGCCATTGCTGCCGATCCCGCCCTCTCTTGGCTAACCTTACAACCTGTATTTTCTCCTCACAATAATTTGGCAATTGGCCACATGCGTGCTGACGACGTCGAGCATTATTTCCCATTAATTGACCTGAATGGAAGTGGACACAGTGTGACTGTTGCAGATTCGGGTATTGATCGAGATCATGGGGATTTCAATGGTCGAATCCAGCACGTTGAATCTGTTACCTGGGGTGATTCGTCCACTGAAGATGTACATTCTGGGCATGGCACGCATGTGGCTTGTACTGTTCTTGGGAATGGTAGCCGTGGTGGCTATGCAGGTGTTGCTCCACAGGCAAAACTTCGTTTCCAAGCAATGGAGGACGATGATAGCGGTGAATTCGGTGGTGTTAGTATGGATTCACTCGTCCGTAAGGCCTACGAAGGCAATTCCCACATTCACACAAATTCGTGGGGTGCAGGAAGTTATTTCGGAGAATATACAACGAGCAGTGAAGATGCAGATAGTCGCACCAACACCTATGACCAATTCTGGACTTATGATGGTATGATTGTTCTTGTATCAGCCGGAAATGATGGTCCCGATTCGGACACCATTACACCACCCGCGACAGCCAAGAATGTCGTTGCAGTAGGCAATCATCACAATCGATACAGCGGTGCCCCGAGTACGTTGGCAGATGGGAGTAGCCGCGGCCCTACTGACGATGGTCGCATCAAACCGGACGTGACAGCCCCAGGAACTTGGGTTCGTTCTTGTCTTTCACAAGATGCAGATGATTTAGATGGTGCATCTTGGGAAAGCCAGTGGTATGTAGAATATTCGGGAACATCGATGGCTGCACCCAATGCAGCCGGAGCCTCAGTATTGATTCGTGAATATCTCATGGAAGTTGCAGGTCGTCCAGCACCGCAAGGTGCCTTAATCAAGGGATTATTGATTCTAGGAGCAGAAGATTCGGGCTCTAGAGATATTCCCAATATGGATGAGGGATGGGGTAGAGTAAATTTGGTTAATTCATTAATTCCAGGTACAGATACCGGAATCTGGGTTGATGACCGAACAACTGTCAGAAGTGGACAAACACGTGAATATTTGTTCAACTTGAGTCGTTCGAATACACCATTCAAAGCAGTTCTTACGTGGTCAGACTATCCTGGAAATACTTGGTCTAACAAGCAATTACAGAACGATTTAGATATGGTTGTCATCGCACCAGATGGTACCGAATATCTCGGCAATGATTTTTCCAATGGCCGCTCGACGACAGGGGGTGATGCAGATGACATCAACAATGTCGAAGTTGCTTTGATTGACCAGGCAGATATGGGTGTCTGGACCATTCGCATCAGTGATGTTGCCCATGGTGGGCAACGCAGTGATCAGGCATTTGCGCTTGCAGTTAGAGGCGCAGGAGTCAATGATTTACGGAGCGACCCTCTTCCCGTAGCTTCGAGTCTTCTTCTTTCCACAGAGATTCCACAGGTGAACGATGTATGTGAAATTTCTATCCAGATACACAATCAGGGAGGAGGGCCTGCAAATAATCTTCGCGTTGAAGCCATAGCTGGAGGACAAAATCTCGGTGAAGTAGAGTTGGATCTCGGCCCCGGCATGACTCAATGGGCTACCTGGGACTGGACACCAATTAATGAAGGACAACAAGCGATTATCATTCGCATCGATCCAAATAACGACAAAGAAGAGATTGATGAGGATAACAATCTGTTTGAAACACTCATCGCAGTCAGCGCTCCCGGTGTGAGAGTAACCACCGATTTGACAACGAAAGAAATTGATGACTCAGGTGCTACGAGTACGAGTTGGGACTTTATCATAAGAAATACTGCTCTTTTTCCTACCAATGCATCAATCAGTTCCACACGACCAATTATCATTTCATCTGGTCAAGAAATGACAACTTGGTTTACTTCTTTCACTCAGACCACTTTTGAATTGGCAGGTTCCGAATCAGCCTCAGTTGGATTCACGTTGGTTCACGACGCATCCCCTGAACCGGGTCTGTATCAATTCACAGTCACAGCGAGAGATGACGACAATGACATAGATTTCCCTTTAACAATCGCTCTGCGAGTGCCTGTTTTACCAGGAGTGAGTTTCCAATCAAATTTCCAGACGCTGATGGTACATCCTACAGAATCCACCAGTTTCTCTGTTGACATTGAGAATGAGGGCAATGGGAATCAAGGATACAATATCTATCTTGAACCACCTCCAAATTGGTGGCTTGGCCTTGATACGCTTGGAACTACCAGCAGTTCTTCATCTGGTTCGACAGGCGCCATACCAGTGGATGGTGCACGAACAGTTGAGATGACATTCGTCCCACCCAACGGTGTACCACTTGCTGCAGGATTGTCTTATACTGCGAACATGCGAGTAATATCGCAGATTGATCCCGACCAATCGTGGGTTTATCCAATACAATACGAAGTTTTGGAATTTGAGTCGGGATTGATTGAACAGGAATCAGATATTGGTACCCTCCGACCTGATTCAACAATCTACATCCAATTCACAGTCACCAATCTTGGAAATACTCCTTTGACTCTTTACACAAATATCGATGATAGGCCGGGCGGTTGGTCGATATTGATGGGAACCCAGACATTACAGATTCCTGTTGGAGATTCTGTACCATATCTATTGGGTCTTGAAGGTAATGGCCTTGCTATAGGGGGCGATTTAACTCTGCATCTGTCAACTGCGGAAGGGTATCGAATCACTTGGAATGGTTATCTTGATGTGGTGGCGGAACCCAAACCAGAATTGAATTTCCAAGATACGATTGATGTTGATGGTGAATCATTAACAGAACAACCTGCAGGTGAGCCATTTACTGCCACTTGGACACTAACTAACAAAGGAGCAGAACCCTGGGTGCCTTCAATTGAACTTACAATAAGCGAACAAAACTCATCATCACTATGCGATCCAGTAGGAGTGGTTGGCGTACAAGAGACGATTTTGATATCTTGTAGCATTACAATTCCAAAATGGACGACTGCAGGATCACATCCTGAATTAATTCTGAATGTCGACGCTGAGGGTACTGAGGTAGTTTCAACAACAACACTGACAATTGCTAAAAATTCGGCCATACAGTGGCGCACAATCTCTATTGATGAAGCGGTCAATGGAAAGCAATCTAATCTCCATTTAGAGATTGTGAATATGGGGAACACGGTGATTAGCGATCGAATAATTATCGATGCACCCAATGGGTGGATTATTGAAATTCAAGGCTCAGAGGTTGCAAATATTCCAATAGGGGGCACAGAGAGTCTTGTTCTGCAAATCGTTCCCGATTCCTCGGGTTCATCGACATTGGATTTGAATTTGGAAACACCAGGAGTTACAGGCTCCACCGATTCGATAACAATAGATGTCTTGGCCAATCCAGAAATTGATGAATCAAAAGGTTCAGGCATGAGGACAGCCACAGTTGTTGCCATAATAGGCCTCGTTGTTTTTGTCATTGCTGGATTAATTCTTGCAGCGATTTTGGTAACCAAGTTACGTCAAACACCTCCGAGTAATGCTCCTTCGGAAAATGCTTTTTCGACGCAACAAAATTCGGCATATTCGGCAATGATGAATCAAGCCACTGCTCAACAATTACAACAACATCAGCAAGGCCAAGTTCTCACTCAAAATCAGAGTCCAATTCAGACCTTACAGGAGGACAATAAAGGTGCGCAATAGTGTGACTCAATCCCATGGACTCCAAGCAGTCGCCCTTTTGAGGGGGTCAACCAGTCGGTCCTTCATGCGCACGCCCGCGCGCGGCCGCTCTCTATGCCTCGTCGCGCTTCTCTTAATGGTTGCAATAACCCCCATTGTTTCTGCAACAGGCGGTCGTTCAGTTGATGTCACTGTACAATCCGATTCGTCAGGAAGAGAAGCCAGTCCAGGGGAGCCTGCCGAATATACAATCACGGTCAGAAATACTGGTGATGAGGATGTGACCATCAACCTTGCAGCCAATCAAGAAGCAGGCGGATGTCAAGGATATACCAGCGCAATTGAACAAATTCCTGGCACTTTAGAAGCAGGTCAGTTTGAGCAAGTTACCCTCACGGTCAATGTGTCTGATGATTCATCTGACCAAGTTGCAGATGATTGTGATACTACAGTTACAGCGACAGCAACTACTGCAGAGCCACTTTCGACGAGCGCCCCGATGCAAACCGATGTTACTGTCACAACCACCAAGGGTGAAGGAAGTGGAAATGCGCTTTATGGAGTTGAGTTGTCCGCAGTAATTGAAACCAAGAATTACAATGGAGAAGAGACTGTAGAATTCATTGTCAATGTAAAAAATACCGGCCAATCACAGGCGAGTATATCACTTGAGATGACCGATTCATCTTCTTGCCGTTCCGATGGATTGAATCCAGATATTGATCCAACTCAGATGACATTGAACTCGGAAGAAGACGATGAGGCAACAGTTTCCATCCCAGTTCCTGATGGAGAGCAAACTGAGGCTGGAAGCCATTGTTTCATCGTTCGAGCCACGGTGACAAATGATCCAAATCAACAAAGTCAGGCACAGGATAACATATCACTTACACTGAATATTCCTGAATTACACAAATGCGAAGCCAGCATTTCTCCTACGTCAATGACACTTGCCCCAGGGGGTGCCCAATCTGGTGTCCTCACTCTGCAAAATACTGGAAACAGTGATTGGACGGTGACTTTCGGTAAATCTGGAACAAAATCAAATTGGGTTTCTGCAGCGGGTCCGAGCACAAGTTTGCTTGAATATGACAATGGAAATGGTGAGACGTCATTCAGTTTCAATGTTGAACCAGATGATAGTTTGGCTGCAGATTCAGTCACTCAAATCGAAATTTTAGGTAAGGATGGCAATAGCCCGGTGGATGATTGCTCAGCTACATTGACAATTACAGTCGGACAATCTTACGCTGTTGCTGCCGCCCTTTCCAATGACAATCTCCATCATGTTGATCCTGGAACTTCCGATGTGACCAAATTGACGATAACCAATCAAGGCAATGGTCAGGATTCATTCTCGATAGGACATTCTGCAGTGCCGAGTGGTTGGTCTGTGACTCTATCTGACCAGGACGGAAATCCAATTTCTTCGGTATCTCTGCAGGGTAAGCATGCCTCACAGAGTGAGAGACAAATTGATGTCGATATCACGGTCTTTGTTCCAACGGATGCGCTCGCAGACGAGACCTTGGTCATCACATTAAGCGTAAGCAGCAGTGGTTCATCTTCTGCAACCGCTTCAGACGACCTTGATGTTTCAGTTGCAGAAAGGCACGCGTTACTAGGCAACGTACTCTCTGTCGATCAAACAGGTCGGAGTGGAGAGGATATCAAATTCCCAGTCTCTATAACCAACGACGGTAACGTTCAGGATTCCTTCCGATTGCGGGCTTGTGACCCCAGTCAACCAAGTTCTTGCGTCTCTCCGTCGTGGTCCACACGTTTTGTAGACGCCAGCGGACAGACAATTACGCAAATTTCATTGAACGCTGGAGAATCACAAGAGGTATACCTTGAAATTGAAATTAGTAGTGAAGATGAAGGCGATTATATTCAAGTTGAAGCAAGGGTGAATATTGTTGCAGAACCATCCAATGAGTACTCAAGGGTGGTTACTGCGCGTGTATCAAATTATGATTATTTGATGCATTTAACTCTTGAAAATCCACAAGGTGCACCAGATTCTACGGGCGTCAAACTACCACCGGGTGGTGAAGTCACAATCAACATGTTACTTACGGATGTGGGAACATCGCACTATAGAGAAAATGCGTTATTCACAGTTTACGGCATGGATTCTACAATTTCTAGAGAACTATCAGTTGAAGGTTTGTCAATCGAAATAGGTTCAACTCCTTTTGAAATTCTTGATAAGTCCCATACTTATGCTGTACAAGTCAAGTTTTCCGTATTGTCGGGTGTTGCAAATGGTGAAGCAGGTGTGGTCGATGTGTGTGCAGCTTCGATGCGAAACACTGTCGAGCCATCTTGCGTAGCTGTGGTAATTACAGTTGAAACCGTCCATGATTTGTCAGTATCAATTGTCGATGGTCCAATACAAAACATTACTCACAAATCAGGTGCTTCCAATTCTGCTGATTTTATGGTCGAAATACGTAACGATGGTAATGTTGATGAAGAGATTGAAATCAGTTCCACAGAAGGTTTGCGAGGATGGACTGTTGATATTGAAAAGACAGAACATACAATAGAAGCAGGGGAAACCATCACTGTTCGAGTACGAGTTAAACCACCGGTTGAAATGGCGAGTTCAGATGAATTTGAATTCACGCTCCTTGTGACACCTACAGAAGCACCAGTTGCAGCACAACCAATTGATATGACTGTGAAGGCAGAATTAGATGATTCTGTATTTGGTTTTTCGTCACAGACGTGGAACATAATCACATGGAGCACATTGGGTGTCATCGGTCTTGCAATTCTCATATTGTTATTCTCTAATATGCGTAGAAGCGAACGGTTCCAACAATCCGCAATTGTCGAGGAAAACGAAGATTAACTGGAACAATTGATGTCCTTAATCCTCAGTGAATCGCGACGGCTGGCTGGATATGCTTATGATGCCTCTTTGAGTCGAAGACTCTGAAGGAACCCTATGGGTTCCTCAGAGGCGATGTGGATGGCCACTGTATCAGCGGATTATCTGTCATTGGCCTTGATGACTATCGTTGGAATTCTTTTCCCCCTATCTGCCTTCATTTTGTCGCGATTTTTACGCCCTATGCCAGATCCGAATGATCCCACCAAATTGCGCTCATTTCTGCTTGATGGGTATGAAACCGATCAATCACTGTATGTCCGAAGACTAAGCACGTACGAGTGTGGAGCAGATCCAGTTGGAGATGCAATGATTGATTTCCATTTCCAATATTATTGGTACGCGATTATTTTCTTGGTTTTTGATATTGCATTCATGTTTTTGGCATTTGGAGGAATTGTTGCCATGAACGCAGACCACACCATATTGACAGGTGAAGGTAGTGTTGAAGCAGCAACAGGTGCTTTGGTAACATTACTGGTATTCTTCACGCTCATGGGATTGGGAGTATGGTATGTCTTCCGCAAGAGAGGTCGAATTTACATTTGAGGTGTGCATATGGATGACGGAGCAAACTACACTGCGTTCAGTAGCCGGGGCTTGCTTGATGTCATAGGTGATGTGAATGACAAGGCACTTGAAGCAACACGCATGAAGGATTTCATCTCAGTTCTCGGCGGCCGTTTTCTTAATTGGGCTCAGCGCAAATCATTGTTCCCCCTACATCTTGGAATCAAATGCTGTGCTCTTGAAATGGCAGCAGCAGGAGCATCGCGCTTCGATGCTGAAAGTTTTGGAGTTGTGTTCCGTTCCAGCCCTCGGCAGTGCGATGTTTTACTTGTGAACGGTCCAATCTCAAAGAAATTTGCAGATCCAATCATCAGACTTTGGGAGCAAATGCCTGAACCAAAGTGGTGCATTGCAATGGGTGAATGCGCAATTTCTGGTGGACCCTATTACCAATCCTACAACATCCTTGAAGGTGTAGATACAGTCATTCCTGTAGATGTGTATATTCCAGGATGTCCACCACGACCTGAAGCATTAATCGATGGGTTTGGAAAACTGCGCGAGAAAATCATCCGAATTGGTGCAGTACCAAGCAGTGAGGCTGAAGTCCGTGGAACGCCTATTATTGTGGCCGATGATTGAGGAAGGTGTAAGAATGGGAATGACAATTTCAGCCAAACAAGCTCAATCTGGCTCAAAATCGATGGTGGATGCACTGAACTCAACTTTTGGTGATGATGATTTGGTTGCAGAAGTGCGCAATAAGACAGGTGGTAATTACAAGCACGCCTACGTATACGTTGAGACTCCGCCTGAAATTTGGCGCAAAGTCGCAAAATGGTTGAAAAAGAATCAGGGTGTTGATCACTGTTCAATGATTACTGGGATTCACTGGCCTGAGAAAGAATTTCATTGGCAAGTAGTCGTTCATTTGATGAGAATGGGTGTAAAAAATCCGGGTGCGGACCCGATTATTATCAATCCCTCAAAATTAACTGGTAATCAAATCCCACTTGAAATTGAGGTTAGCATGACACTTCCACCTTCACGCGAACCCAGTGTCCCCAGTGTTGCGGATATTTGGGTGGGCGCAGATTGGAATGAGAAGGAGACTTGGGATTTGTTAGGTATCGATTTCGATGGACATGAGGGAATGCGTAGAGTGTTGCTTCCACATGACACACCTACGGGATACCATCCTCTACAGAAGCAACACAAATTACGATATCATGACTTCAATGAGATGTATGATGATCCACAAGGATTTGATCGCAAACCTGCTGACATTGGGAGGGTGAAATAATGGCAGAAATGTGGATTTCGATGGGTCCACAGCACCCCATGACCCATGGCCTTTGGACATTGAAAGTTAAGATCGACGGAGAGACCGTCGTTGACACTGAACCAGATTTAGGATACATCCATCGAGGTGTCGAAAAGATTTGTGAAGCTCGTGACTTTACACAGATTACTCCTTATTGTGATCGTTTGTGCTATGCTAGTGCAAATACATGGTCTCACGCTTACATTTACGCTGCTGAGGACTTGCTTGAGGTCGAGGTTCCAGAGAGGGCGGAATTCATTCGCCTCGTTGCTATCGAATTGCAACGAATAGCGAGCCACTTGATGTGGCTTGGAGCATACTGCCCAGACGTTGGAAATCTCACTGGCATGGTTTGGTGTCTGCGTGAGAGAGAGATGATGATGGATTTACTTCAGGAATTGGGTGGTTCTAGAATGCACTACAATTTCCCTCGTATAGGTGGTGTTAAACGCGACTTACCGATTGGCTTTGCTCAACGCTGCCGTGCGAAATTGAAACTTTTCCTTGATCGCATCCAAGAATACGAAGCAATTCTAGATGAGTCTACAATCTTCTTGGTTCGCACACAAGGTGTTGGTTATGCTAAAGCAGCCGAAATGGTAAATCATGGCGTCACTGGCCCGAACGTCCGTGCTGCAGGTCACAATTACGATGTGCGTTGGGCACATCCTTATTCTGTTTACGAAGAGGTTGAATGGTATCCTGCAGTAGAGCGCCCATCAATCAAGGGCAGCGATTGTTATGATCGCTATCGAGTGCGTGTTGAGGAAATGCGACAAAGCGCATTGATGATATTAGATGGTCTCAAGAAAATGCCAGGAGGAGCCGATACTCATTATTCTCCGGGTGATGAGGCAATCATCGCCAAGGCACCAGCTCGTGCTGCCGATGGCCAAACTGGCTCACATCACTTTGAAGACAGTCGTGGAGAATCAATGTTCTATCTTGCAGGAGGCGGAGAAGCAAGAGGCAAGCACCCATACCGTGTATCAATACGCAGTCCAATGTTTATCACAATCCCATATGCAGCGAAATGCATGATTGGTTACAAGATAGCAGACATTCCAGCAATTATGGGTTCATTCGACCCGTGTATAGGAGAAACGGATAGGTGAGATGATGACAGACGATGTTCTTGATTTACGCGCTTGGACCCGCCAAGTGATGGATTTCATTTCTGAAAATACAGTGGGAATGTCTCGACATTGGGAATACACAGATAGTTTCTCTTGGTTCCTTACTGAGTTCGTAATTTGCGTAGTTGTATTTTCAGGCATAATGGGCACACTTCCGGTATTGCTGTGGATGGAGCGTAAATTGCTTGGTAGATTCATGGATCGTCGCGGTGCTAGAACTTCTCTCCGAAGTTTGTGGGTTGGAGAGAACGGAGTTACTGCTGGTGAATGGTGGAACAAGTTACCATTCGGCACGGGTGCCCCTATTGGTATGATGAATAGAGCGTTGAACAACATTGCAGGCAACGATCATGAACTTGAAACAGTTTCCCGCGTAAACAACCGTTCTTACCACGGTGTCTGGTGGTTGTTGCCTGGCTTCTTCCAGAATGTCGCTGATGGAATGAAATTCTTGACCAAGGAGCACATGGTCCCTGAGAAATCTGATCGTTTCATCTATGAGATTGCACCATTCCTCGTAATTTCCACGACAGTGATGTGTTTCGCATTCATCCCCTTGAGTCCACATTATTATGCTAATAATTCTGAATTGTCTATCCTCTTCTTATTTGCTATTTTCAGTATCGCCCCTCTAGGAGTCTTCTTTGCGGGTTGGTCATCGAACAACAAATACACATTATTGGGCGGAATCCGTTCAGCTGCTCAATTAACCGCATATGAAATTCCACTATTGATAACAGTCCTCAGCGTGGTTGTTCTTTCAGGTTCCTTCAATTTGATTGAGGTAATAGAATTCCAAGCAGATAGCGGAGTTTGGAATATTTTCCTCCTCCCTCTGGGCTCGATATTATTCATCATAACAATGGTGGCAGAAGTTGAGCGAATACCTTTCGATATGCCTGAAGCTGAAGCTGAATTAGTCGAAGGGTGGTGGACTGAATATGGTGGCATGCGATGGGGGTTGATGTTTGCCAGCGAATATCTACGAGCATACGCGGCTTGCATATTATTCACTCACTTTTTCCTCGGTGGATGGGAGGCTCCAATGGAAGATACACTCCCCTTCCTTTCAGCAATTCCACACATACTCTGGGTTTTCCTCAAAGCATGGTTTATTTTCATCCTCTTTGTTTGGTTCCGAGCAGCTTTACATCGTGTGCGAACCGACCAAATTCTTGAATTCGGTTGGCGTTGGTTGCTCCCCTTAAGTTTGGTGAATCTCGCGATGGCTGCAGTCCTACGCCTATGGGTTTATGATGGAATCAATGGCGAATGGCCAATCCTCGTTCCAATTCTAATCACATCGATTGGATTGGTCTTGTTCATCCTTCTTGCAATAGATGAGGACCCAGAGGCGCTAAGATCGCGCACACGTCCTTTCAGTGTACAAACAACAGACGTGGCAAGTCCCGGCCAA
>CAYYKF010000017.1:0-23689 GCA_964441035.1 uncultured Candidatus Poseidoniales archaeon | reverse complement strand
GAAAGGCGACGAACATCTTGTTCAACCAATTTGTCTACTTGCAACGGGCGTATGACTGTGGTATGGAATTCACCTTTGCGCCATTTCGTTCCTATTTCGCAATCTAGCCAAAGTTGGACAGTACCCTCAAAATCTGGTGTGACATGCTGAGGTTTGTAGGAAACTTTGGCCTCCATCGTGCACCATCCAGCATCCATCTCAAGTTCTCCAGCGAACATTTTGACCAAAGTTGTCTTTCCAGTAGCATTGGGTCCGACGACACCAACCACCTCGGAACTGTGCACCTTTCCGGAATCTGTTTTCAGATGGAACGTACCTCTGCTCTTCTCCAAGTCACCCCATTCTAGGATTGGTTGACCTATTTCTTCTCCTTTAATTCGTCCTTTGCGGAATTGAATGGGTTTGTCCCTGATTCGTATGTTCTCCTGCTCAAGGAATCCATCCAGATAGGAATTGATTGCACCACGTGCAGGCCTTGGTGGGGTGAAAATACCGTATGCTGCACGTTCTCCATAGACGACATGAATCAAATCACAAAGCACGTCCAGAATGGCAAGGTCATGCTCTATCACAATGACTCGTTTTCCTGAATCAGATAGTTTCTGAATAATCCTGACCATTCGCATTCGTTCGTAGATATCAAGGTAAGAGGATGGTTCATCAAAGAAATAGACATCCGCATCCTTGAGCAATGTTGCAGCGATTGCAACACGCTGCAATTCGCCACCCGACAAATCTGGTAGGTTGCGGTCGAACAAGTGGTCGATGGCGAGCTCTTCTGCAGTTTCCTTGATGACACCTCTCTGGTCAACTCGTTCTAACAAGGCACTGACCTTGCCATCGAATGCTCTAGGGATTTTGTCCACATACTGTGGTTTCACAGCGATGCGCACTCCTTCTTCAGAGACAGTGGTCATGAAATCGCGTAACTCTCCACGTGGGAATGTTTCAAGGACATCCTCCCACGGCCTTTCTCCAGCCAACCAATCTCCTAAATTTGGGCGAAGAGTTCCTGAAAGCAAATTGATTGCTGTGGATTTACCCATTCCATTTGCACCCAGTATTCCTACGACTTTTTCTTCTCTAGGCGTCGGTAATCTGAACAGACGGAATCCGTTTTCACCGTAACGGTGAATCATATCTGTTTCCAATTCAGACGGTAGATTGGTTATGATTAATGCATCGAATGGACATTTGTTGATACAAATTCCACAACCAATGCAAAGTGGTTCAGAAATGATCGGTTTCCCACTCCCTTCTGCCATCACAATGCATTCGATTCCATTACGTACAGGGGGACAGAATACTTGACATTCATCATTGCATTTCTTTGGTTGACATCTATCTTCCAACAATACAGCAACACGCATTCCAATCCCTCCCTTTATTGTCTCTCTCTGCGTTCTGTTCTTAATGATGCACGGCTCACCGTAGGTGAGCCAGCCGGTTCCTTGTCTCAGAATGAGAAGAAGCGATGCCGTAGATAGACACCTGCGGCGAGTGTCAACTTCTCTGCTTTGCTCAACTTGATGCGCTCACTGAATACATCGCCACCGTTCTTTTCGATTCGTCGCAAGATGCTGGAATAGAACGCAGACATTGCAGCAGGACTGTACCTGCTATTCTTAGGCAGTAGTGGGAGCAGTTTGAACGCCTTCTCCTTGTAGGTATTCAATCGCTTACAGTACTCTTTGACGTAGGGCTTCCATCCAGGGTGATTTAGCAATTCTCTTCCTGCCAACACATCATCCTCAGTGATTCCAAAACGTTCCAAGTCTTCTAGTGGAAGGTAGATTCTACCTCTTTCAGCATCTTCAGCGACATCACGGATGATGTTTGTGAGTTGCATGAAGACACCCCAGGCTTCAGCAAAGTCTCTTGCGACTGGTGATTCATAATCATAAATCTCAATACAAATCAAGCCCACAGTGGATGCAACTCTGTAGCAATATGAATACAATTCTTCGAATGTCCGGTATCGATTGGTGAATAGGTCATCTTCCATTCCACTAATCATATCATCGAGTAATTCTCTTGGAAGGTCATACCGCTGGATGGTATCCTTTAACGCCATGAAGATTGGATCTGTGCTTGAAAAATCACTACTGTATGCCGTTGAGAGTTTCTTTCTGAAGAAGAACAACTGAGCAAGTTTATCTTCAAATTCATTTCTTTCAATGACAGGTTTAGATACAGCCAGTTCTTCCAATTCTCTTCGATATGCAATCGCTTCAGGATCCTTCACCCCAAGTCCGCCGGGAAAGATGTCGCGATGGTCACCATCTGCAATATCGTCAGCACGGCGGCAGAATGCGTAATATGCACAAATTGCCAACTTCTTTTCTTTTGGTAAATATTTGAAAGAGTGGTAAAAGTTCCCAGCCTCACGCCGTGTCAATTCCTCACAGTAAGCATATGCTGCTTGAAGCATTTCGTCAGGTACTTCAGGTTCTTCCCAAATAACGGCGTCAAGATGCTCAAATGGATTCCTCAATTCTCCTTTACGGCCAACGACACCCATGAAATGTGCAGATTCTGTTGCCAATTCTAGAGCTGTGATTGAGACCGCTCTAACCGCTTCTCCAGTTATCTCAACAGCCGCCCTCAGTTGTTCCATTCGAGGGTTTACTACAGTCCCCTCTCCCCCTTTGCGAACCGGTTCATCCTCGATGAGAATGAACTCCTCTACGAAGTCCGCAGGATTGTTGTGGGCGGTTGAAGACATGCGCGTCAGTATAGAGGGGGGCGCATGACTTATTGAATCCCTCGCTCTAAAGTCCAGTTGGTCCCCATTGGGGGACCATCTCTATCAAATTGTTAGAATAATGTAAGTTAAAATCATGCATTCCGATTTTTCATTAACAGTTTGTGACATCTCCGCTTAGAAAATAGTGCAAACAAGGTCTTTCTCCTTAGTCGTTTAATTTCAGGCCGCAGAACCTTGATTCGATTATCGGAATCGAGAACATTCTGAGTTCGAAGTAATGTCAGAGTCCTCTGCCCAATTAGAACCGGCAACATGCATGCGGCTCGAAGTCGAAATTGGCGATATGGTAACATCTCAATATATTCCACAGCCGCATCTAAATGTGCAGATGCAACATCGATTAAATAATCGAACAATGAGCGAAATTTGCTCATATTTTTCGCATCCAGTAGATCTTCATTTTTCAATTCGGAATTTACCATTGAGTCAGCCGGTATATAGCAACGTCCGAGTCGTAAATCTTCGGGAATATCGCGCAAGATATTGATGAGTTGCAACGCCTTTCCAAAACGAACTCCTTTCTCAAAAAATTGTTCCGTTGAATCCTCATCCATTTTGAATAAATATCTCAAACTCATATGCGTCCAGAATTCCCCTACTGAACCAGCAACTCTGTAGGCGTAATCATCGAGTTCTTCTTCATTGGATAATGAGATGATTTCCTTTGAACTTCCAAATCGCTCCAAATCAAGAGATTGCCCGCTGATGATAATACCAAGACATTCCCGGATATGTTGTTGATCAGTGGCGTCAAATCTCTCCAACGCATTGACAGCAATTTCGACATTGAGGAGCAATTTCTGTTCTGATGGATTATTTTGGATATCCGACAATGGCACAAAATCTGGCAATGATTCCGAGTGACCTTGGACTCGTTGATTGTATTGCTTTAGGATTTTCAGGCGATGTTCAACATCTCCTTCTTCCGAGTCAGCAACTGTATCAGCTATCCGTGCTAAAAGGTAGAGTAGTCCAATTTGACGCCTAACTTTTGATGGAAGAACCTTCAATGTCAGAAAAAAAGAGCGAGACGTTTCCTCAAGTAACGACTCAATTTCCCGGTTGATTCGACTTGACACAACGCGCCCTCATGCTGTCGGTGGGCCGTGTGTTCTTGACAGTTGGGCTTTGTAGTTGAAACTACATTCGTTGATTGCGTTCCTTTCGCACGGCAACCTTTTGTAAGCGAGGCGCGGCCCTATGGGCCGGAGGGGTGGGTCATGTACTGTACAGTATGCTCTGAAGAGATTCCAGACGATTCACTCTTCTGTCCTGAATGTGGTGCCCGTCAAGACCCTTCAAAATCGATGGCTATGGGTGGCCGCAATTTCGGTGTCGTCAGTGGCCAAGCTGTACAAGCGACACGTGATATGCAAGATGCAGATGCTGCCGGAGCGACATTTTCCGGATCTCTTCCAATCGGCAGTGCTGGCGATAATGTACTCTCAAAGATTGCTACGCAGATGGATGGGCAACCAAGTCCGAATCCAGCGCCGGCACAGAATCCAGCGCCAGCACAGAATCCAGTGCCGGTTCATGAACCACAATCGCAAGCAAATCAGGGTTACAGTCAGACGGATCAAATTGTTGACCGCATTGTAGATAATGAACGGCAAGACAAGGAGGGCGCTCGTAAAGAGTGGCTTGCCATGAATCAGCGAACTGCTAGCGGCGTCTTATCCAGTCTCACTGGAGCAGAATTGCCTGACCACCTTGATTCAGGCGGTGGTGCAAGATTCTTGGATGATGCGGAAGACATTAGCCGTGAGAAGAAGCGTGCTAAATCGAATCAACCATCTCCATCTCTTCTGCGAAGAATGGCTGAAGTTGCAGTTCGTCGAGTCGCTCGCAAAAGAGGTGTGGCTGTAGAATCTCCACAAGTGGCCCTAACTGAGGATGAAACAATTCGAGTAAATGTCACTTACATCGACGATGGTCGAGTCTTGGACACCCCTCCTGATCTTTCAAACGCGTTTGAGCACGCCATATCTACCGAGTTGGCACTCAAAGGATTCGACATAGGTATCGAAATTGTCTTGTTCCGTTCAATGGATGGAAAGATAGAGGCTGTTTGGGGAGATGTTGGCAAAGATGAAGAGGTTCCTGAGGATGATGAAGACCTATTCTCTTGCGAAGATTGTGGCCATTATCCGATTAAGGAATCGGACCCCTCATGTCCAAGTTGCGGGGCTGCATTCCTAGATGACGATGATGATGGTTATGAAGAACAACAACCAGCTGCTTTGAGGGGGCCTATGACAGCCCCTAGCGGTGGTCCACCCTCCAGCGGTCCCGGGGGCGGTGGCCCTCCTCGTGGCCCATCCCGCGCTCCATCAAGTTCGCCAAAGGGGCCCTCTAGAGGGGGTCCATCATCCAAAGGTCCTAGCGGCGGCCCGAAGGGTCCCAAAGGTCCAGGCGGCGGTCCGAAAGGCGGCCCACCAGGAAAGAAGGGACCCGGTGGCCCCAGACGCGGCGGTCCACCTCGTTAATCCAATTCAGATTGTGGCGTGGTAAACAATCCAAATCGCAAATGATGCGAGTACAACCCCCATCGCAATATCTGCTTGTCTGCGCTTTGCTTGGATTTTTTCTAGCAGTGAAGTGCCGGTAATTGCCATCGCAACAAGAACATACCAACCTCCATCGATAATCATCGCTATTGAAGCAATTAGTATGCGTTCGAACCAAGTGAATTCGGGTTCGATGAATTGACTGAAAATAGCAATTAGAAATGCTAGGATTTTCGGATTTAGAAAGGCAATCATGAATCCTTCAGAAAAACCATTGTAATCTGAATCTGAATGTTCAATTATTGAGCCATCTGATTTTTTTAACATCGCACCTGCAAGATATATGAGAAAAAGAGCACCAATTAGTTCCAGAAGCATGGCAGCCTTTCCTCCTCCGGCGGATTTCAATTCGGCAATTCCGCTGATTGCAAACAGTGCATAGATTCCGAAACCGATGCCATGCCCTATTCCACACATCACACCTCTGCCCCTGCCTCCTTCGATCGTGTTTCGAATTAGAACGGCAAGCGATGGCCCTGGTGACATTGCTCCGAGGCAGAGAACCACGATGATTGGAGCAAGAGCCCACAGTTCCATGGTTCTCAACGTAGACCTGCGGCCTTCAGGCTTTCCAACAGAACCGCGCCTATTTCACTGGGGTCACGTGCACATGCAATTCCGGCAGCCTCGAAAGCAGCAAATTTCTCTGCTGCAGTTCCTTTTCCACCCGCGATAATCGCTCCTGCATGCCCCATTCGTTTTCCAGGGGGCGCGGTAGAACCTGCCACGAATCCCACAATGGGCTTGGTGACATTCTTCTTGGCCCACGCTGCAGCATCTTCCTCTGCACTCCCACCAATTTCTCCAATCATGACGATGGCTTCGGTCTGTGGATCGGCTTGGAACGCGGCCAAACAATCGATGAATCCCGTACCATTGACGGGATCACCTCCAATGCCTATGCAAGTGGATTGTCCTTCATCAATACTCATCGTTTGGGCGACTGCTTCATAGGTCAATGTACCTGACTTTGAGATCACACCAATTCTTCCTTTAGCGTGAATATGTCCTGGCATGATTCCAATTTTACACCCACCAGATTCTCCTGGTGTGATAATTCCTGGGCAATTTGGCCCTATCAAACGTACGCCTGGTCGGTCATTCACATAGGAAACTGCCCTGACCATGTCTAGGGTAGGAACTCCCTCTGTGATACACACGATGACCCCTTCCCCACTAATGCTGTCAAATGCATCTGCAGCTTCCATGATGGCTTCACCAGCGAACGGCGGTGGGACGTAGATGACACTGGCATCTGCATTTGTTTCTAGAAGCGCATCTTTCATGCTGTTGAAAACAGGAACTCCAAGTACCTCTTGACCACCTTTACCTGGCGTTACACCCCCGACAATCTTGGTACCATATTCAATCATCTTCTCACCATGAAACATACCTTGCTTCCCCGTGATACCTTGGATGAGCACCTTGCTATCCTCTTGTATCCAGATTGCCATCAAGCATCACCTCCAATCAATCCAACAATTTTCTGTGCTCCTTCTGCAAGTGTTTCTGCAGAATGAATATTCAAATCACTGGCTTTGAGAATAGACCGCCCTTCTTCGAAGTTTGTACCAGATAATCGAACGACAAGTGGTACATCAAGGCCCAATTTTTCAGTGGCCGCAATCACACCTCTAGCAATGATATCGCATCGCATGATACCTCCGAAAATATTGACGAGAATACCCTTGACATTTGGGTCCTCAAGGATGATGCTGAAAGCGGTGGTCACCGCATCTTCATTGGCACCACCACCCACATCAAGGAAATTTGCTGGTTCCCCTCCATAGAGTTTGATGACATCCATTGTTGCCATCGCAAGCCCTGCACCATTGACCAAGCAACCGATTTCTCCATCCAACTTGACGTATGAGAGTCCTGCCTCATCAGCACGGATTTCAGTCTCCTCTTCCTCAGCCAAATCACGGAATTCCTCTCTCTTTGCACGATGTCTGAAGTCAGCATTATCATCGAAACTAACCTTGGCATCTAGGGCGATGATTTGGTCATCTTCAGTGCGCACGAGTGGATTGATTTCAACCATTGAACAATCATTGTCGACAAATACGTCATACAACTTTCCTAGCATCACAAAAAATGATTTCAGCGCTGCACCAGTTAGGCCAAGTGCCATTCCAAGGTTTCGTTTTTGGAATCCAAGTAAGCCTGCTGAACAGTCTACCCAGATTTTGTGAATTGCTTCTGGTGTGTTCTCTGCAACATCCTCAATATCCATTCCACCTTCGGTTGAAGCCATGATTAGAATTGATTTTTCTTCGCGATCAATAAGCACTGCAAGGTAATATTCGTGGGCAATTGAACATCCCGCTTCAACATACAGATTGTTGACGATACGTCCATCAGAGCCGGTTTGTTTCGTCACTAATCTACGTCCGAGAATATTGCTGGCGTATGTTTCAACATCGCTGCGATTGAAAGCAATCTTGACACCTCCTTCCATGATGACATCTCCAGACGTGGCACAATACAATGTGCCCTTGCCACGGCCACCGGCATGAATTTGTGATTTAACTGCGACAACTTCCGAACCCAGTTCATCATAAGCAGAGAGTGCTTGCTCAACAGTTGTACAATGTACACCACTCTGTACAGAGACACCAGCATCTCTGAACAACTGTTTTCCTTGATATTCGTGGATGTTCATCGGCACTCCTCTGAATCAAGTCGACCGGAGTCGGCTCTTTGAACCATCCGACGCGCGCGCGAGAGGTGTCGATACCGATTCGTAACGCACTTGAGGGACAACCTTCTCCGAGAATCAATGGATGTCATCGTACTTGCGGGTGGATTCGGTACTCGGCTGAGGCCTTGGACTCTACACGCACCAAAACCTCTGATTCCAATTCTTGACAGAACCATGATTGAACATGTCGTCTCAATCTTGCCTGAAAGGATGGTATCTCGCGTTCTAATCGCAGCGGGATATGGAATTGAGCAGATGCGTAGTCATTTTGAAAGTGCAAACCTACCTTATGAGGTCGTCATCGTCGAAGAGACAGAACCGTTGGGAACAGGTGGAGCAATCGCAAATTGTAGAGAGCATCTGACAGATGGAAGATGTGTTGTCA
Source organism: uncultured Candidatus Poseidoniales archaeon (assembly GCA_964441035.1). Lineage (GTDB taxonomy): Archaea > Thermoplasmatota > Poseidoniia > Poseidoniales > Thalassarchaeaceae > MGIIb-P. The sequence goes on along the minus strand of CAYYKF010000017.1, from coordinate 15,263 downwards.
TCAACGGTGATTTGTTGACCAGTTTGCGCCTTGATGAGATGCTTGCAGCACACAGAGTAAGTGGGGCTATGGCTTCGATATCATTGTGGGAAGTGGAAGACCCATCGCGATTTGGTGTGGCTGACTACAATCCCGAAAGTGGTAGGATTCAGAGATTCCAAGAGAAACCGAAACGAGAAGATGCCTATTCCAATCTAATCAATGCAGGCACGTATATTCTTGAGGCAGAGGTATTCGATAGGATGCCTGAAGGTGCATTCAGCATGGAACGTGTGGTATTTCCCGAAATGGCTGAGAAAGGATTGCTTGGCGGATATCCATTCGAGGGGCATTTCGTTGATGCAGGTACTCCTGAATCCTACATCGAAGCGATGATGACTTTGATTGAAAATGAAGATTGGAAGCGCGGTTCTGAAGCAAATTGTGAAGGTATTATCGATAGTTGGTTTGGAGGTAAATCAGCGATTGATTCCTCTGCTCTTATTTCCAATAGCGCAGTCGATATGAATTGTTCTATAGCAAGTAATGTTGAAATTGAAAGGAGTGCAATACTGTCTGATTCCAATGTTGAATCTGGTGCTAAGATTGTCGGATGTATGGTGGGCGAAGGAGCCCATATTGGTCCAAAGGCAAATCTCGAAAATGTTGTGATAGACCATCATTCGAAAGTACCAATGTTTCATGAGCAGAAAGGCGGCGTTTTTCCAGCGACCGAATAACGGCAGATTCAACAGCGAATGGTGTTTGGGCCCATTCAATGAGCGCCCTCATCGTTGTCAATTTCAAGACCTATGAATCTGCACAGGGAGATTCTGCTGTTGCATTGGCAAAAGCCATGGCTGAGGTTGATTCAAGCACAGATGCCACCCTTGTAGCAGTTGTATCGGCATTTGATTTGGCTGCGGTTTGTGCGGCAGCTCCCACTTTGGCAGTATGGACTCAGCACCTCGATCCCATTGGCTGGGGCTCAAATACAGGTTGGCTGCATCCCGATACAGCAATTTCTAGAGGTGCATCTGGCACAATCATCAACCATGCTGAGCACAAGGTAGAGCATTCTCGTGTTGCAGCTTTAATGGATCAGTTGCCAGACGGATTCCCCATATGCGCCTGTGCAGCAGACATCGAAGAAGCGAAAGCATTGGCTTCACTCTCTCCTACTTTCATCGCTGTAGAACCTCCCGAATTGATTGGTGGCGACATCAGTGTGACCTCCGCAGACCCAGAGATTGTTTCTGGCACCGCAGCAGCGGTCAAGTCAGCCAATCCGAATGTACGGGTTCTATGTGGGGCTGGTGTGAAGAATGGAGCAGATGTTGCGAAGGCATTGGAATTGGGTACTGAAGGTGTCTTACTTGCAAGTGGTGTGACCAAGGCGGCTGACCCAAGTGCTGTGCTACGAGACTTGGTTAGCCAGATCTAAGCCTAAGCAAACAAGGGCCCAGTAAGCATCCAGATAACCATCCACAATGCTATGCTTGCAGTCATTACGCCCCAACTACGAACGATGATTGGCCTAGAAATAGCTCCACCGAGTCTTGAAACGGGGCCACCCCATGATGCAACCAGTCTGAACATAAGGGTGAGCAATCCAGCGATAAGTGTGAACAGGAATAGGAATAATATTGCAAGCAAGAATCCTAATCCGCCACTAGAGATTCGTGACCCAACCCCTTGAGCAAGCAATGTTGGCATTGCTATCCACGATAACCAAGCAAGCCAATGCCCAAGTCGCATGTCCCAAGTGAACATGTCTTCAGTCCGCCAATTTTTGTACGCTTCTGGCAGTGTGGAATGAATTTGTTTGGCAATGAAATCAATTTCTGGAACACGTTGCCAAATAATCATGGCAACCGATTGCCAAATCAACCACGCAATCAGTGCTAAATTAATCCAAGTCCAAATCATTGCACCACCGAATCCAGCAGCCAGACTCATTGGCAATGCCCAGATGAAGTAACCCGTTGCTGCTGCCCCTGCGGTCCCAATCCATCCTGCGGCTGGAATCAATACTTCTTCTGGTGCCTCAATCCGTTCTCTAGGCAAGCCTAGAATCAACAATGGAAGTAAAACGAGCAGGCTAGCAAAACTCATCATTTCAAACGGTGTTCTTCCTCCGCCCGAGTCAGCCTTTTCGATTGATTTCTCGATGTTAATTGGACTGATACTAGCCGGTTTCCAATCGACAACAAATCCTGCAGAATCAATGATTATGACACCATCAGCAATACCTGTAGGCAGTTGTTTGGCAACTCCTCCGTCGCTTTCATCAATCAACAATGGCCACGTTCCATTCAATTTAGTAGCGTGAGAATCCCCATCGTACATCTCAACAGTATCTCCGGTGATAATCTGGGCGTAAGCAACAGATTCTCCCGTTTTGTCTCTTGCGGAAATGAAATCTTCCATTTGTAAATCGGCAGCAGGGGAGCCTGCAAGGAACACTCCTAGAACCAATGCATCTTTTCCATCTAGCAAACTCGAGAGACTTTCTTTGCCTTCACCATATTTCAGCAATGTGAAATTAGGTGCAGCAGTCTCGTGCTGTCGTTCTTCTGGCCCGATGTCGGGAAGTACTGCGATTGATCCTAGTACTGATAGCATCAGAAGACCAATGACCACCAATGCTGGCCAAGGTGGCATTCTGGAATTAAACATCCATCCGATTAAACCGAGTGTGGAAAGTACAGGAATTGTTGCAAACCATCCTGAAGTGACCCATGCATCTTGAGTGTCCTCCACCTCAAAACGAAGGACGCCTACGATGTGACATGGAGGGTTGTTTGAATCGAAAAGTCCAGCATCGAATAATCCATCGGAAGTTTGTACACACACGTCGATGACATACATTCCAGATTCCAACGTCTTGTTCGTCACCCAAGTCCAAGCAATGCTTCCAGTTTCAGTTTGACGAGAACCATGCGCTGGTAATTCTAGATGCTCGACACGTATTTCTTCCTCGGGCATGATGCTGTAGTGTACACCTTGGTCCCACCCTTCTAGTGGCCCGATAAGGTCGATGATGACATTATCATAATCGCCGCTTCCAAATGGGGAATGTGGTGTGAATTCAATCCGAGTGACGCCATTCTGGTCGACGGTTGCATTCATCGAAGGTACCAACATATCAGCATCAATTCGTAAGCCACTGGTCAAGTCATATGTTCCCCAGAAAAGGTGTCCGGCACGAGCCTCACAGTTATGGACGACATCAACATCAAGCGTGATGGTTTCTCCAACATCTAACATCTCATCGATTTCAGTCGAGATTGTAAATTCATGTGGTTGGTTCCAATCACCAGTCAATGCCATGGATTGACTCATTTGGTTGTCCATCACAACCCTTGTACCGATACTCACAGTGGCATAGAATGTGGTGTCCATCTCAACGATAGGAAATCCCGGGAGGATTTCAAAACAAGAGCTGGTATCTACAGTTTCCAGTCCAGCGAACAATTGGACGGTGAGATTTCCTTTGAGGTTCGTCGGTTGAGTGGCGACATCACTTGTCGCTGAAACCACAGGCTGTTGGACGCTACTTCCAAAGAAGGACCGATCACCACCTGGCTGACCTGTATTTGGAGGGTGAATTCGGTCAAGACCAGCGTTGTTTTCAGTTCCATTTAGAAACATGCCGTGCTCTAAGGGGAGGAACCAATCAACACCAGGACCTGTTGGAAACATTGCTGTTTGACTAGAAGCAGGTGCAGGAAGGGCACTCAATGCCAATAATGAGACCACAAAGAGAATCAGGAGACTCCCGGATTGCCTGTCCCCCTCGCCGTGCATGTCAGGCCCATCACCTTGGCCTTCATCAAACCGGCGGCCCTTAGGGCCGCCGTCTCAAAGCGATTTAAGCAGCAAATATTGGCAGCACATACCATGCTAGAATGGCGCCGCAACCGATTGCCAAAGCGTTCACAGTTCCTTTGCCAATCAATCCACGATTTTCTAGTGTCGCTCCAAGTACTGAATCAATCTGGCAACCGATGAACCCAATTGCAGTTACACCGAGTACGAAATGAATAGGTTGGTCCAGTGCATCAGCACTGAGTAGTACCCCCAGAACTGCACCAATCAGTGCAATTAGTCCAGCCCCCACGAATGCAGCCAACTGGCCCTTGACGCTGAATCCTCCATTGACTCCTGGTTCACACTTTTTCATTGTCGTAATCATCCAAACTCGCGGTTCAAGGCAGCCAAACTCACTTGCGAAGGTATCCGAAGCAGCCACCGCAACTGAAGCGGCGAAAACCGGCAACAATGCCTGCCAATTCTCAGTATACAATGCGATGAGAGAGATTACCAAAGGAATGCCACCATTTGCGATCACATTTGTCCAATCCCGTTCACCATCTTCTCCTTCGTTGAATCCTTTCTCAGATTTCTCAGAGTATCTCCATTTTGTGGCAGCAAATCCAGCTGTAAGGAATGATAGTAGAATGATTAGCCAACTCCAATGACCAGCAATTGCCACACCGAGTCCTAGGCCTGCAGCTGCCCATGTCCCTGCTTCGTTCAGAACTTTCCTAACGCGACTTACAACCATTAGGATAAGAACCAAGAAAATGGATATCATCAGATTGGTCTCTTTGAGACCACCAACCATCTCTAAGCCCCACATTGTGAACACTTACCGGGTCTTTGGAATCAACCATTGCGGTTGAATGTTACCACTCAAATGTAGCGTTTTGAAGGATTCTGTGCTGATGAAGTAATTAACAAAATAATTAGTAAGTTAATACTGACTTTGCGTATTTGTTGCAGTTGATAAGATCGCTTGGTAATTGTCCAAGTTGCTTCCATCTGGTGCATCTCTGATGCTTGCCATCAAACCCCTACCTATGAGTAGAACACCTGTTACGAGGACAATCATCCAACCGATAATTAAGACCACTTGCCCTGCGAGACTGACTCCTTGGCTCTCAGCCCAATACCCTATAGCAATTGACGACCCATTCCAGAATGAATGACCAATCATTGCGAGTATAAGCCCGAGCAAGGGATGTTTGGGCAATGGAATCTTCAGGATTGGTTTCTGAATTTGGTGTGGATGTACAGGAGTCCAGACTTGAACTCCACTTGGTAGAACTTGAACCGCGCCAGTGACCTCCTTCTCACTTGTTTGAATTTCGTGACCAGTTTTCGGGTCGAAAATCTTCCATTCCTGTTGTTGTTCTTCAGGCGCTTCAATCCGTTGTCCTGACTGTGCACGAACATGTAAATCTAGAGCTCGTTTTTCGAATAGATACCATCCAAGACCAGCGCCTGTTAGGGATGTCCAGAATGCGTGACCTGGAATGGAACCAATGCCTCTGATTAGAGTGGTGAAGGCCAGAGATGCTGGGTCCACACTTGCATTCGCAATATATTGCAAATTCTCGACAATCGCAAACCCTAATCCTACGGTGAACCCTATTTGGAATCCATGCTTAGGCGAACGGATTCTTTCAGCAAAGAAATAGACAGCGACACCTTTGCAAATTTCTTCTCCGACCGGTGCAGAAATTGAGACCAATAAAATGAGCATCGCATCCTCAGAAATATCGGGTGAGAAGAGCAGTACGATTTGGATGAAGATGTAGGAATTGATGATGATTGCAGGCAATGCAGATAGCATACCCGCCATAAGCCATGCTTCAGCATCGCGTTTTCTGGTTGGTAAACCAATCCGCCAAGTGGAATGGGACCACCATGCCATCACAGGAATGCTGAATCCAATTAGAATTGCAGGAATGGCTAGTAAGATGTAAATCAACAGGAATACGGAGCCTCCGATTGCTGCCATTATAGATAGTCCAATGACTGTCAAAACGGTGATGGTGAATAGAATCCATGATGCCTTTGAAGTTGGAACATCTAATACAGAATCATCTCTGATGAGATGCCGACCCATTCTGGTTGGCATTGGTGTTTTGAGCGATCCTTCATGCGATGTGATTGGGTGAAGAACCTGTCCGTTAGGGTCGGGTACAGCCCTTTCTAGGAGTATGACTCTTGGCCTTATCATCATCATCATTCCGAGAAGGAAAGGAATGGAAAATCCGATACAAAAAGCGCCGAAGAACACATTTTCTTCAAGTGCGATTATCACCCCACTTGCAAGGGATTGTGTGAAGAAATATGTGAGGACAACCAATGCTACGATTCGCCCATACATCCGCCATGGACGGCTCGGTCGTGCCATCTGCAAACCGGGCTCAGCAGGTGTCAATGGAGCAGCTTGCATCCCGGTCCAAGACATTCCAAATGGCGATTGAGCTTGCGCAAAATGTTGAGGCACCGACGGCTGATATGGTGCTCCGTGACTTGGGTGATGCCCCGGAATCATGTGATTCCCACACGGTCAAGGCCTTTGAGGGTCCCGCTCAGTTCGCCCATCAATCCTCACTGAAACAGCAGTCGGCATCAGGTCATCATCACTGCGGGATTGAGGCGAAGGGGTCCCTACTCAAGAGTTCTTGCCTATCGACCAAGTAGGCCACCGCAAACTGTACAATAGATCTCAGAGCGTGTATCATCCCGCTTCATTGCGAACTTACCACAATGTGGACAAGGGGGTAGCCCTACCCCACTGTTTGCTTCACGAAAGCGTGGTCGCCGCTTCAATCGCAAAGGGATTCGAGGCCAACCTCGCTTCGGCTTGCGAACCTTCGGCATGATGTCACATCGGAATGGTTGAATTATAGCCGTTACTCCGGACATTGTAGGGCGAATTAGTCGTGCTTTGCAGCCCACGAATCTTCGACGGATAGTGCCTTGTTCTTCAGCGGGATAATCTTTCGATAGACTTCTGCAGGAGCACACAATTCTCCTTCTACAGTAAGCAGTCGTGCAAGTGGGATACCAAAGTGGTCTTCGTTTTCGATTAGAAGCGGTTCAAGAACAGCCCAATCCTCTTGCGTCAATTCGACGAAATCTCCTCCATTCAGTTGACTGCTCGAGAGTCGGTTGTAAGGGTCGCGCACATAGATAGCACCTCCACTTGAAAGGCTAAACAGATTTCCTCCAGGATACGGAGTTTCCATTGAAACAATGTCTCCTTCTGGCGTATACTCAATACCATTGATGATGACAAATCCTCCACCATCAAGTGGGTCTCCAGCCATACAAGATTCAGCCAAATAATCCAAAGCAGTACCGTTTACGACAAGTTTTGGACTTCCTACGGAATTGATCATTGGTCTTCCTGCGGCATTACCGAGCACAAAGAGGCGTCCACCCTTCGCCCCATATCCATAACACTGGCCCACATCTCCATGAACAACCAGTGTTCCTTTCTTGTGGATTTGACCAATTTGGTCTTGCCCATTACCATGCATATGGATGGTCATGCCATCATTGCCACTACCGAGGTAATCGCCAACGCTTCCATAGACATCGATTCGTACATCGTCGGTGTCCATGCCAAATCCGTTACCGATGAATCGGTGGCCTTGACAGAGAATAACATGGAAATTTTTCCAACCGAGTTCATACAATCCGACAAGTTCCCTTGCTAGGCTATCATTTCCTTCAATTGGGTATGGCCTTGCATCGACTACAATCGCTTGCTCTGGATGTTCAGGACTAGGTCGATGCCCAGGTCCTGTTTGTCCGACAAGATTCTCACAAGGGTTGGATTTACATCCAGTCAAAATTTCAGTCAAAGCATCTTCCACATGGTCTAGCCAGCGACTGCGGCGTAGGGTGCCGGTTGGATATCGACGATCCAGTAAGCACTTCAATAACTCGAGAGCACCAATTCGACTGTGCTGTTGAGAAAATGTGTGAATCTCTGAGAGCATGGCTCTAGAGGCCGCCCAATCCATTGTTTGCAGCGCCTCTGTACAAGCCATAAATCGCTCTTCGATATCTTCGCTTTCAGGCCAATCGACTTCACTTGCCATCGCGACATCCATGACTTCGTATTCGCCATCTGGATGGGTATCGACAAGTCTTCCAAACTTGTCAGTCATAATCAACTCAAATGTTCCATCGTCTTGCTTCATAACATCGAATAGGAATGCTCCACCATCGGTGTAAGAACCTCCTCTAGCATTCCAATAACGATCACATCGACGCCAGAATCGCTTATCTTCAGAGGCAAGACTTTCCATCACTGCATCGATGACTTGTTTCTCAGAAGCACAGAAGGCGATGCCAACATCTCCGCGTTGGTAGGAAAACACCTGGGGTCGCAGCATGCTTGTATCTGTGATACCAATGAGGCGATGATGCCCTTTTCCAGCACCCTGTGCGATGATGAAGAACCACGGTCCATCCGGAGAGCCGTGGATATGTGTCTTCTGAATGGCTTCGTAAACGGCTTTCTTCTCATCTGGTAGCATGATGAAATCAAGTTCGCTGGTTGGTGCCAGTGATTCGATTAGATACTCCATTGGATAACCATAGACTCTATGATGAAGGTCAAATCCTAGAGCAGCGACTTCTGTATCTGTGAAGAAAAGTGGCTCCATACCTCTCTGTGCAAGATAATCCTTGACAGAGACATAATTGCTGAAGTCACCATTATGGACGAGTGCTACATCAATGCCCTGACCAAATGGATGAGCGCCGCCTGGATGGGTAACTCTTCCGCGAGTAGGATACCGATGGTGTCCAATCCAAACATGTGCTGTGAAATCATCGAGGCAATAGTACTTGATGACGTCTTCAGCAAAACCTACAATCTTGAGAATCAGCATATCTCTACCGTGACTTAGAACAAATGCATCGGCTCTGCCATTCTCAGCATAGAACTCGACATTCAATTTGTGTGTGTTACGATAGACGTATTCTGAATGGATGGCATCTTCATCTGCAAAATCACCTGGGCTTATGTCAGTCTCTCGAAACATCTTGGCAATTCCTTCCTCGGTTGGACGCACCCAATAGCAAGTAACGTCAGGTGGGCAGACCTCAAGCGCAGAGAGCGAAGTCCAATCTTCCAGTGTGGGAACATCAAAGATGTGATCTACTTCAAAGGAAGAATGGATGTATTTTTCCTCAACAGATTTCCTATAACCATCATTGACCCATGCAATTGCAATCAGATAACTGCCTTCAAGGACTTCTTGCGTTGTACCAAATTGGCCATGGTTGAGTCCAACCATGGCAACACCACCACCCTTTCCATTGCCACGATTTCGCATTTGCTCTAACGACTTGAAGAGGTGGCGACCAGCAACTGGAATTTCACAGGCTAGACCAACAACACCACACCCTCCTTCGGCCGCATCATCTTCATGCATCTCGATTTTTGGAAGAGAATCTGTAAGTTGCCTACGTGCTCGGAGGATTGCCTCAGGATTAGCAGGCGTATCGCCCCTAGGCCTTGAAGAAATATCGACGAATGGTGCGTTGAAATCAGGCCGGTTTTGGAACATCAGGCCTCACCTCCAGAGATATAGCGTAGTAAATCGGTCCGTCCTCGTAATTGACCAATATCGCTTAGACCAAGATTTCGTAGAATTTCCTTGATACGTTTGGTGACTGCAAGGTAGTAGTTGTTGAGTCGATTCGCACCCCAGGCTTGCTGGACCCATTCCTGTAATTCCGCATCTGTCGTTGTCAGGCCCCATGGGCAACCGCGCCCAGAGGGTCCACCTTCACAATTGGAGCAACGGGTGCAGCCCATTGCAACTAAATCACTGGTTCCAAGCACACAACCATCTGCTCCAAGGGCTATTGCCTTGGCAATATCATCTGCAGTTCGCACTCCACCACTGGCAATGATTGTGACATTGTCTCGAATGCCTTCCTTCATCATGAATTTGTGAACTTTTGGAATGGCCAATTCGATTGGCATTGCAATGTTTTTCTTGGCAATCTCAGGTGCAGCTCCAGTGCCACCAAAACTTCCGTCAAGATGGACGATGTGTGCGCCCGCATAAAACGAGCCAACTGCAACCATGTCGACGTCATGAGGGGTACTGACCTTGACTGACATCAAAGCGGTTGGATTGACTGTTTTAATCCAGTCAAGATGCTTCATGTGGTCTTCAACAGAGTATGTTGAATGGAAGGGGAATGGGCTGAACAGACTCACGAATGGTACACTTCCGCGCATCTTTGCAACCTCTTCACCAGCCTTGGTCGCTAATAGATGACCACCAAGTCCTGGTTTTGCACCTTGAGCATACTTGAATTCAATGATGGGTGCAGCTTGAATCGATTTTTCTTCAACACCGAAGTAACCGGTTGCAACTTGGGTAATGACATTCTCCTTGCATTCGTACAATTCGGTTGGATAGCCACCTTCGCCGGTCGACATTAGAGTATTCCAGTTTCTTGCATTGAGGGCCCTTGCCATCATGACATTAACAGAAACGGACCCGTAAGACATTCCTCCTCCATACCAAGGAACATCAATCTTGATTCTTCGACGATTATCTCCTCTGCGGTTTAGATCAAGTGTAATATCGACTTCTGAATCTGATGAAAGTCGCTGGTCTAGAGGTAATTCCTTGAACTCCAGTTTGTCGAATCCTCCACCACTCTTTCCCGTTTTGTAATTCAGGTGGTCTGGACATTCTCCAGTTTCAGCCATGTACCAAGTCGAAGCGATTAATTCGTCAGTCCAACGTGCATCTCCAAGCGCTTCCGGCAAGTCATAAGCGGTATCTGGGAAAGCGCGTTGGTGGAATCCATCATGCATCAGATGATGCGTTTTCTCCATCAATTTCGGGCTCGGTTTTGTCCATTCTTTCGCCATCAGAAATCACCTCCAGAGAATCCTTCGATATCGCTGAAAGCCTCTGCCTCCAAATGACCGCACCACATGGCACGACCAGTTTCACCTCGAAGGCGTCGCACTTCACGGATGCCCATGGCACCAAGAATCTCAAGGAGTTGATCTCGCCATGAGCATGATAGATTCATGATTCTTTGAACGCCCCATTCCAAATCGAGTTTTTTCGGTAGTTTGACTGATGCAGAATCTCTGGTTTGCAAATCACCACTTAGGTGCGCTTGCATGGCGATGAGGAGCGGGTGATCTAGGCCGACTGCATCCATTCCGGTGATGATGGCTTTAGGCAAATGATCGGCTCCAGCAATTCCGCCTGAACCAAGTAAAGTGACTTCGTCACGATTTCCATTCTCGACGAGCGTGAAATGTGCTTCTTGGAACAAATCCATGACGAATTTTCCATCATCAGCCTTACCATGGTGGTCCGCAACCAAATGAATGATGGAGACGCCAGCATCAATCATCTCAAGCATGGTTGATTTCCAATCTCCTGAGAAAGGAAGACGAACAGAAACGAGTAGTTGATGGTCTTTTACAACGCTCCAAGCTTCTGCATTCCACGAAGACATCTCTACCATTCGAGTCCCATTTCCATGGCTCTCAATGGAACCAATGTCATTTGGAGAAATCATTGGAACAACATGTGGTGATGCGAGTCCGAGTGTGGACACGACATTGTTCGGTAGAAATGCTAACGTGTCAATTCGCGCAGCGGTTTCAGCATAGATTTGAGAGACGAGTGAATCAACAGAAGAGGGTGGTGCATCAAATACAAATGGGACCTGAATGGTCAACATTTTGGTCGAATTCAACAAACTCCCGTCTTTGTGGAATAATAGCCGCATTGGTTTGTAACCGAGGTCGACGCTTGTTCCAATCAATTCTCGTCCATGAATCCCATCTCGGCTTGGGCGAACGATTTCCGACATGTCGGTGAACATCTGGTCGAACCCAGGCCCTCCGAAACGTCCTCTGTATCCTTGACCCCTCACGGGCACAGTTCCTTTCTTTGCCTCTTCATTGATGGTCGCTATATGCTTGCTAGTGAGGTACGAATCACCCAATTTTGCAAGTTCTGGATTGTGTGTGACCTTGACGAATTCCGGATGCTGAATTTCGCATCGAAGGCATCCTACACACAACTCTGGACGGGGGGCGAAGCCTCCAACAGGTCCACTGAATACCCCATATGTACAGGGTCTAGAAAAGACTACATCCCAATGCCCGAAATATTTGAAAAATTCCTTCATCAATAATTTGGTCAACCCAATTTTACCGACCTTCACATTGAATCTACGAGGGATCTTTTGTCTATCCTCAGTTTCGATTGCATCGATGTGGTATCGATGATAGGTGTCTGCTATCTCACGGTTCATTCGAGCTTGAGTTGCCATCGGCAGATTGACAGCCACCTTCGATTTGATTTCCATGCTCTCACTCATTTCAATTCCTTCAGTCGTCAGCATATCCAGCGCCCCCCTAGGGGGGCGAACGAGATATGCCCACTCTTAATCATTCAGGAGGGAGTTGGTTGAAAACCACATCAAAAAGAATAATTATTGATACTTTGAACATTTTTTTTGAATAATGTTGTACATTTGAACAATTCCCAACATCATTCAGATTCGTCAGATTTTGGCCAAGAATGACTTGGTGTAGAATCGGTCAAAGGTAATCCTTCAACCTTCAATCGGACAAGCCTGTGAATTACAAATCCAGTCATCCATAGTGAAGGTATACTCAGTAATAATGCGATATTGACTGGTGCACCATCACTGTATTCTACCAAAATGTGTACTTCCACCGCACCATCATCTCCAGGGTGGTGCACGATTACAAGATACCAAACACCCTCTTTATCAACCAATAATTCAGTCATTTCACCAGGGTTGAGATTAACTGGTGTATGCTCCTCATCGAGTTTGTTCCAATCGATTGAATCTTGATTCATCGAGGACAGACTATCTGAAAGTGTAATCAGCAGAACTTCAATCGATTGTTCGTCATCCATGTTGGTGATGATGAATGTTGCATTTTCGCCCGAAGATAATGGCTGGATGATATCAAAAATTGAGTCATCTGGACCTAGTATCATTGAAGGACGGTCATCCATCGTGGAGTCTTGGTAATTCAGGCTACCCATCATTAAGGCAACCATGAGGAGAACCACGATTCCTTCAAACAGTGCGTGACGGCTGAATTTGCTGCGATCTATCCCTTCAAAGGTTCCACCGAAGTCATTGCGAAGTCGTGGTTGGATGTGGTGAATAAACAGCGCACCAATGCCTCCAATTAGCATACCTAAGGGGATGTCGACAATCCAATGGATACCAAGATAGAGAATGGCGAATGCGAATAGAACCGTGTTCCACAGAATGAATCTATGATATGCCAGATGTTTCCAATCCTTCATCTCAATTCCTTTGTCGCGAACATGTAACCAATTGATTGTGAGAATTCCAAATGGAATTGCAATATGCAAACTCGGGACACAATTGTCCAGTGGGTCATGTGATGCATAAAAATCGGTGTACCATCCATCATGATAGAGGAGGGCATCCATCCCAGGGATGTATGAACTGGTAACCTCGACGTTGAAGAAGAGATAGTAAGGTACAGCCAGCGCATAGATGAGCAGATAATTGAGCGTAACTTTGTCGGTCAAATCCCTCTCACCGGTGTACATGTAGTAGATGGTGGTGACATAGATTAGGAAAAGATAGATGAACAGGTAATGGAAATTCAAAACGTCTGTCAGCAATCCATTTGAGAACGTATCCTGAATCCAGAGGACAGAATCTCCCTCTATCGACAAGACCCAATCCGTGTAATGGCCAGTTCGTACTTTGATGGGTTCATTTAGGGCATCTGTGATTTGCTTCCAGAATACTATTAACAAATATCCCATAATGTGGAGGTAGTATTTTTTTTCCTTGATTTCAGAATAGATTCGATTCATAGGAATTCGGGAATCGGTTTGATTCCGGGTGAAAGTCCAACAGAGCAATGGCGTGAGGAAGATAATCATGGTCATCATGATGCCATACGGCCCTATCATGACCTCTGGCCATCAGAGCCCGTTCATCATCCCTGCGCCTGCTGTAGTTCAGAAAGTGGTGGACGCGCCGTGATTTGAACACGGGGCCTCTACCATGCCAAGGTAGCGATCTTCCAGCTGATCTACGCGCCCATACACACGAATTTGATTCGTAAGCGAGCCGGCGAGCCGCCCCGCTGCTTTAAGCATCACCAACCTATCGATGGTTTGCGGTGGGACGATGGCAGGGCCTCAATCAGGTGACAGATTGAACAGATATGTATCGGCCAGTGCCAAGGCTAGAAGCATACCATCAAACCCTCCCCAAATCCCCGAGGGTTTGGTTGAATCCATTGTAAAAATTCTTGATGATTCAGAAGCACCGTTCAAGTCTCACCTCGCGCGCGTGCGCGTAGAGTGGCTCAATCCAAGTGCTGACACGCTTGGCAATACCGCGTTTGAGATGAGCCATCACGAACTTGAAGCACGAAAGCGTCAAAGGATGCCACCAGGAGATGTCACCATCGGTTTGCATCCAATCTTGGCAGAGGATGAGTTGCTGTATACGCACACACTGGCACACGAATTGCTGCATGCAGCCGGACTTACAAGCCATGACCACAGGCATGCAGAATTGCTGCAAGAAATCGCACCTGCTCCCAAATTATCTGAGAGTACAGTATTGCAAGAGATTCGTAGTCAAGCACTCGCTCAGCAGGAAATCCAGGAATGGACCTGTTCCCATTGCGGATTCGAATGGAACCGTGAGACTGTTCGCGCACCTTCCAGATGTCCAAAGTGCGCCCGTCCGTTTGCATAATCGTGTGAAGTCTTCATGAAGGTTGGACGTGACCGCGTATCACCACGGGCGTGTGGTGTAGTTGGATATCATCCTAGCCTTCTAAGCTGGGGACCCGGGTTCGAATCCTGTCACGCCCACCTCTTTCTGCCATTAAGGGGGTTCTTTCAATCGCCAACATCAAGTAGTCTATTCTATCGCGCAAGGGCATGGTGCAAGGTACTGTGAAGTGGTTTAATCGAGTAAAGGGATTCGGATTCATCGAACAAGGTGAAGGTAAGGCAGACCTTTTCGTACACAAAACGAACGTCGAAGGCGAAATTCGCGACGGCGACACTGTTGAGTTCGAAATTGGCGAATCTGATCGAGGACCCAATGCAATCAACGTCCGCAAGGTCTGAACTTAGACCCTGACGAATCGCTCATATACGCGGAGCAGGTCGGGCGGTCCCATGAAGAGGGGCAGTCGAGCCTGGAAGAAGGCCGGCAATCAACGCTGGAAGTGGCGTAAGAAGAAGCTCCGACGTCGAAAGCGCGCGCGTCGTCAGAACAAGGGACAGTAATCCTGTCTTACCGACCGCTCGTTTGAAATATCGCTGGCTTTGGCCTCAGTATTACGTTGGGGGTATAGTATAGCCTGGTAGTACTACCGGCTCCAGACCGGTGGAGGGGGGTTCGAATCCCTCTGCCCCCAC
>CAYYKF010000016.1:0-23961 GCA_964441035.1 uncultured Candidatus Poseidoniales archaeon | reverse complement strand
ATCGCGCACACGTCCTTTCAGTGTACAAACAACAGACGTGGCAAGTCCCGGCCAACATAGGAAGTGAAAGAATGCCGTATCACAAGCATGCAACCCCGAATTTTCGAAATTTGATTGTTCGTCCATTGTGGATTACTCTCAAAACCGCTCTTCGCACGATTCCATATGTTGGGCGATTGAAATTTTTACAATCGCATGGTGGTGGCAAACCGTATCATGGACAAGAAACTGAATTGTGGAATGAAGAAGAATTGTTGCAAAAAGATACTGATGACAATTATGTAATGACCGAATTCGACCGTCAGAGATATACTGCCATTGCGCACCAGACTTACGCTCCAGATCGTGAGACTACAGATCTATTCCCATACTTTGAGCGCCCAGTGACAGTCATGTATCCATATGAGAGACTTGAGGAGATGGAACCATGGTTATTTGTTCCTGGCGAATACAATGGACGTATTGGTGTCATATGGGAAACATGTACAGCTTGCAAAGCATGTGTTCGAATTTGTCCAAACGATTGCCTTCATATGGAGACGGAGACACGTGTCAATGTACTAGATTTGGCGGAAGAAGGAGATGAAAATCACGGCTATGGTATCGCACTAGACGTTGGCGGTATGGCTGCAAGACGCCTAGAAGGCAGTGCTGAAGCAGCATCAGAATTCAATCTCTCTACTGCCCACACCGCACCACCAGAAGAGTATGAATTTGGTGAGATTATCGAAATTTCAGGAGATACTGTTAGCGTTCGTTGGGATGCGACAGGTAGTACTGAGGCCGTCCCCTCGACAGATATTGTTGGTGCTGAAGTTGATATCGTATCTGGCAGAATCGATTTGGGTCGTTGTATGTTCTGTGGATTATGTATGGAATCATGCCCATTCAATTCGTTCTTCATGACAAATGAATATGACGGAATGTCTGGACACAGTCGTTCAGATCTTTGGATGGATGCGAATCGTACACGTGTTCTACCTGTGCAGCATGCTGAAGCAGTCGATATTGAACTCGCCAAGCGCGCAGATCAAGCACGAAAGAAGGCTGAGAGAGCCGCAGCTAAATCGGAGGCATGAAATTGGAACTACCTGCATTATTGATGGATCCAATTGGAGACATATTCTCCTCTGTTGAGGGGATATCCTTTGCAATTTTGGCAATCATCGCGATTGGGGGTGCTTTGGGTACTGTGTATTCCAAGCGTGTTGCCCACTCGATGCTCTCTCTGATTATGTGTTTCTTCGCCGTTGCTGGCGTATTTTTGCTTGCTCAAGCAGAAATGCTTGCTGCAATCCAAATTCTTGTTTATCTTGGCAGTGTGATGCTAGTATTTGCATTTGGTGTAATGTTATCAAGAAGGCAAATCATGGAGGAGGATTTTGAATGAGATTGATTGCAACATTTGCACGTCTTGGTGTGATTGGGTTCCTCATTACGCTATTGATTGTCATCATGGATCCAGCCAATTGGGCTGAAGGTGATGTTAGCAGTTTGACAACTGCAGATTTTGCCATTTCGATGTTTGAAGATTGGGCATTTGCAGTTGTTGCTATTGGAGCCCTTCTTACCATGGCAATGTCGGGTGCAGCATACCTCGTTCGTGATGAACGTGAAATCAATTTGATGTGGGAACTGACTGGAGGTGAAGAGGAATGATTGACCCTAGTTGGATTGCAGGCCTTGGAGTCTTCTTATTCTGCATAGGCCTCGTTGGTACATTCACAAGGAAGAATGCAATCATTGTCTTAATGTGTATTGAAATAATGCTCAATGCAGCCAATTTGAATTTCGTTGCTGGAGCAATGAATCATGGCGATTTGGATGGATGGGTGTATGCTGCTATCGCTATCGCTATCGCTGCTGCAGAAGTTGCAGTTGGTTTAGCCATCCTTTTGGCATTGTATAGTCAACAGGAAACGATATCTCTTGACGAGGTAACAATACTCAAACATTGATTATAGGAGATGAGAATATGGGAGAACATAGCAAATCAGAGTGGAATTTGTTACTACCAGTTTTAGCAATGGTAGCCTTCCCATTCATTCGTTATGGCATTGGATACGATGCGATTGATAGTGCCTTCCTTATTGCCGTAGTCCCACTCTTGGTATTCCCGGCAATCTTGATTTTGGGGCAAATCTACAAGGGAACAGAGATGTGGAAATCTCAACTTAAAGAAGGTGGAATTGTTGCATTGGCTGCGCTTGCTATCACATTATCACTAACAATTTGGCTTCTCATCGAATTCATCCATAATCACGCAGATTTTGGTGACCAAGGCAATGTTTTTGATTGGATATCGTTTGATATATTGAGCCATGAGAGTGCAAGTTGGGAACTTGCAGGTAATGGAGACGAATTTGGATTTACGATTGGTTTCGGAATTTGGATTGATGCAGTCTCGTTAACAGTTCTATTTGTTGCCGCTTTCCTCTGTTTCCTCATTTGCTGGTTTGCAATTGGTTACATGACAACTGATCCAATCAATGAGGATAGGAACCACCGATTCTTCGCCGAATTCGTATTATTTTCTTGCGGAATGTTTGGAATGCTACTGGCAGATAATTTCCTTTGGCTTTTCATCTTCTGGGAAATTATGGGTTTGTGTTCTTATCTCTTAATCGGATTCTATTGGGAGAAACCCAGCGCGGCTGCTGCAGCCAAGAAGGCTTTCCTGACTACCCGTGTTGGTGATGTTTTCTTGATGGTGGGTCTGTTCATGATGTACGATGTTTACCACTCTTTGGATTTCTCTGTCATCCTTGGTTCGCCAGGATTTGCTGCTGATGGTTCAGTTGTTACGGGAAGTCAACTACAATGGCCCTTATTCTTGATGTTCATTGGATGTGTTGGAAAATCTGCTCAGTTCCCATTACATGTCTGGCTGCCAGATGCAATGGAAGGGCCGACTCCAGTATCTGCTCTTATTCACGCTGCAACGATGGTTAATGCGGGCCTCTATTTAGTGGCTAGAATGTTCCCTATATTCTCTGAAGCATCCTTTGAAGGCGATCTTTCAGACCTTGCGATGCTCATCGCATGGATTGGAGGAATTACTGCTTGTATGGCAGCCTTCATTGCCTTTGTTGCCAATGATATCAAGCGGGTTCTTGCTTATTCTACAATGAGCCAACTTGCATACATTTTCACAGGCCTTGGCTCGGCTTTGTGGTTTGCCAATGAAGGGCACGGTGAATTAGCCGCAATTGCTTTCGGTGCCGCTCTATTCCATTTATTCAACCATGCTATGGCAAAGGGAATGCTATTCATGGCATCCGGTTCAGTCATTCACGAGTTACACCACGCGCACGACCATTTGAATGAAGGTGGTGACCATCATGACTTTGATCCTCAAGATATGCGAAACATGGGAGGTTTGGCTAGCAAACTTCCGGTAACCAGTACGGCAATGATGCTTGGCTCAATGTCGATTATTGGTATTCCTCTCATTGGTGGATTCTGGTCCAAAGAAGGTATTGTTGGTCAAGCATGGAATGTATACCTGAATGGTGGCGAAATGATTCTTTTCCCGGCTCTTCTTGTTCTTGCAACAGCAGGTATGACTGGTTTTTACATGTCTCGAATGTGGTTTATGACGTTTGCAGGCAAGCCAAAATCTGAGGCTGCAGCACATGTTGAAGAACATACACCTTGGATTAAGACGCCGCTGATCACCCTCTCTTTGGTAACTGCATTCAGCGGTTTCTTGCTAGCGCTATTCAGTTTCCAACACTTCTTGGGTGAGTCTGATGGACATCTCGGATTGCATGGAAATACCCTTGATAGCATCATATACACACTGGAGCATGCCTTCCTACCGAAGGATGACACCTTACTTGTTGTTGGTTGGACTGCCATCATTATCTCAAGTCTGCTTGGTCCATTCATCGCAGCTCGATTGCATGGTGGCAAACTCGCAGAAAATGAGGTTGCAATTCCTCTAGTCTCTTGGCTAGTTGATTTATCGAGCCGCGCTGGTCACACAGATATTGGAGAACTTGCAGAAGGTGGTTTTGCTAAGGCTTTGCATAACAGATTGTATATTGATGACGCCTATGAATGGTTGATTGCTAAGACAATCATTCCTCTTTCTTCAATTGCCGCCTGGTTTGACAGGCGGGGAGTTGACGGTGTAATCAAAGGTATAGAATCAGGTAGCCAAGCCGCAAGTTGCTGGATTCGTAAGCTGACAACAGGGCGCGCTAGTGATTACATTCTCATGACAGCAATTGGAATGCTGTTACTTGTTGGATTATTGTGGGGGTTTGTTTGAATGGATGCCATTAACATGCTTGGAAATCCGCTTACAGTTTTGACACTGTTACCAATTTTCACATCTCTACTTCTGATGTTATTGTATTGGCTCGCAGAATCAACGTACAAGGAGCGATTAGAAAATCCAATTCGCTACGTGAACATGGGTATTGCATTCCTAATGTTCGTATTGGCGAGCCTCATTGGATTGGAATGGGGTGACCTCTCTTGGGGCGAATTTGTCTATCAAAATTGTGAGACTGGAGAATTACGTGATGGTTCATGCGCGCTAATTGGTAGCATCGGAGTCTCATGGCACGTTGGTATTGATTCCCTTTCATTCCCGATGGTTTGGCTTACCACACTCTTAATTCCAATCACGATGTTGGTTGAATGGGATGCCAAGAAAGGTCCCTACTTCCACAGTTTGATTCTGATGATGGGGGGTGCCCTCACCGGTGTCTTCGTTAGTCTTGATTTGTTTGTATTCTATGTATTCTGGGAATTGACTTTGATTCCTATGTTCTTCCTGATTCTAATGTGGGGAGGAGAGGATCGTCGTTACGCAGCCCAGAAGTTCTTCATTTACACATTCACAGCGAGCGTCTTCATGCTTGCAGGAATTCTGATGATGTACTACAATAATGACGCTAGTTGGGCCGGAAATATCACTGGCAAATCCTTTGACTTTGGATTGATGCAGGATAGCGAATCAGCTGATTCATTCATCACTAGCAGCGGATTACGTAGCATTGTATTCTTACTGTTACTCATCGGTTTTGCCACCAAGTTGCCAAGTGTGCCCGTACATACTTGGCTACCCGATGCTCACGTACAGGCACCGACTGCAGGCTCGATGCTTCTAGCGGGCGTGATGTTGAAGATGGGTGCATACGGATTCTTACGCTTGTCAGTATCATTGTTCCCAGATCAATTGATTGAATTCCAAACGTTGCTAATCGTTCTTGGAATGGTCAGTTTGGTCTATGGTGCAATTGTTTGCTTAGGGCAAACCAATTTGAAGCGAATGGTTGCATATTCATCAGTGAGTCACATGGGTCTCATATTCCTCGGTATTGCAACCATGCAGCCATTGGGAATTGCTGGAGCAATCTTCATGATGTTCGCTCATGGAATTATCAGTCCACTTCTGTTCGCGGTTTGTGGTTCATTCAAACATCACTACCATACTTTGGAAATTGGCTCTATGCGTGGTCTGGCCCATCATAGTCCTTGGATGAGTGCACATATGATGGTTGGGTGGATGGGCAGTTTGGGCCTACCTCTAATGGCAGGTTTCGTTGCAGAAGTCGCTATCTTAATTGCATTTTACATGGCATTTGGCTGGTGGGTATTGCTTCCAGCCTTGACTCTGATAATCACCGCAACCTACTATCTTTGGAGTATGCAGCGAACCATCTTTGAGGGTAGTGGAGAAGCGATTCTGCCAGATACCATGCATGGGGAAGAACCACGAGATATTACTTGGCATGAGAATGCGGGAATGCTACTGCTTGGTATCTTAACCGTCATATTTGGTATCCTACCATTCTTCTTCTTTGACATGATGTCTGATTGGTCAAGCATGCTTGTGGATAACGAAATCATAGGTGCGTTAGACAATGCAGGGGTGAAGCCATGAATCTAGGGGTGTTGTTCAGTGGGCCAGATTTGGCTAGCGCACTCATGCCAGAGTGGATTTTGTTAATTGGAATTGTTACCATGATAGTGATTCCAAATCTTGGTAATGGCACGTTCCGTCTCCCAATTCCAGGGTACAGCATCAGAGTACCTTATCTTCTAGGAGGCAAGCGATTTGCATTCACCAACGATCCCAGATTGCCTGCAGGAATTGCTGGCTTTACCTTACTCGCAGCATTTGTTACTGCTTTCATGAGTCAAATGGTCGATTCTTCAATAGGAATTGGGCATGCTTGTTTGGAGGCCAATGGTGCGATTGATATCAGTTCAAATTGCGCGGAAGCAGAACACTTGTTGCGTGTAGATGCTTTCAGTCGCACCTTTGAGATGATTTTCTATGCAGCCCTCCTTCTTGCATTATTTGCTAACTGGGACAGGATCAAGGCAACACCTGCTAATCGAATTCCACTAAAGCGGCAAGCAGTCGAATCTCTTGAAGGACGTCGGCTGAAGAGATTGCTAAACAATCGTCGACAAGTCGATTTGTATCTGCTTGTATTGATGGTCGCTCTCGGAATGTCTGTGGTTGCTCTATCTGCAAATTTGTTCGTTCTCTTCATCGGTCTTGAAATCGCTGGCCTTGCATCGTATGTGTTGGTATCTTTCCTCAAAGAGACCAAGACAGGTCCCGAAGCCGGCATGAAATACTTCATTGTGGGCAGTGTATCGAGCGCTATTGGACTGTATGGCATGTCAATGCTGTACATCTGGAACGGTAATCTTTCAATGACAGGTGTTGATAGTTTAGCTTCAAATTGGACAGATAATGGAACCGACGGTCTTGCAATTATTGGACTTTCATTGATGTTGGTCGCCTTTGGTTTCAAAGTCAGTGCCGTTCCTTTCCACTTCGCAACGCCGGATGCTTATGATGGCGCAAGTGCACCGATTGCTGGTGTACTTTCAACGGCTAGTAAGGCAATGGGTTTTGTTGCTCTAATGCGTGTGCTGATTGGCATTACATTAGGTGAAGGAGAAAACGATTGGTATGTCTTGATAGGCGTCGTTGCTGCAGTGACAATGACTTGGGGCAATATTGCAGCTCTTGGCAGTAGAAATCCTAAGCGAATGCTTGCCTACTCGAGCGTGGCTCATGCAGGTTACATTCTTGCTGGAATTGCAGCGATTGGAGCAATTGGACCAGGTTCTGAGAGTGAATTGATTGCCACCGCCATCATTTTCCATCTCGCTGTACTTATTTCGTTCAAGATGGGTGCCTTCCTTATTGTGGCGCTACTTGAATGTGAAGGAAGAGGAAATGAGCTTGAACACTATCATGGATTGGCTCGTAGAGACCCATTGATTGCGATTTCAATGCTGTTATTCATGCTGTCTCTAGCTGGTGTTCCACCTCTATCTGGTTTCCTTTCCAAATTGATGATGGTAAATGGAATCATTTCCAGCAGTCTTGGTGACATGGGTGGCTCAGGACTGTTTGAGGCAATGGGTAACTTGTCCTGGATATTCTGGTTGGCCATACTTATCTTTGTGAATAGCGCAATGTCAGTCTTCTATTATCTTCGAATAGTTGTAGTAATGTTCTTTGAAGAAACTGATCGTACGGTTCGCCTATCCAGAGCCCCCATGCTCCGAATCGCCATCATGCTGTGTACAATCGGCACTGTTGTGTTTGGATTCGGTATATTGGCTGATGCACTCGCTGAGGCAGCAGCAGATGCCGCCTCTGCTCTTTTCACCTAGTCGAGGTTTTACCAAGTAATCGCACCCCTCCCTGTTTATGTAGGGCGTTTGATTCGGCGGTTTGAACCACATGGGACGCCGACGAGAAGAATTGGTTGACGAAGAACTGCTTGCGCAGCTTGAACAAGGCGCAGGCGACAAGATTCGTGTCCCTCTGCCGAATGAAAGAATCAATGAAATGTTTGCAATTGCAGACCAAATTCTAGGTGGTCGTCGGGTTCGCGTTGTTTGTGCAGATGGGGAGACCCGGCTTGCACGTATCCCCGGTAAGATGCGTCGAAGGCAATGGGTACGTGAAGGCGATCTTATTGTGGTTCAGCCTTGGGATTTCCAGGATGCAAAGGCCGATGTTAAGAAGCGCTATACAAAAACGCAATCACTCTATCTATCTCGAAAAGGAGTTCTTCCAGAAATTGTAGATGTATTTGGAATTGGAACTGAATCTTGGGACGATATCGATGATGCCGGGATTTTCGATGCCGCCTCTGAACAAGTTACTGATGACGAACCTGCCGCAGAGATTGAACAACCTAATGCGGAAGAATCAGCAGAAGATTCAGATGTCGAGGAAGTTGTACCGGAAATTGAATCAATATCAGAACCAAAATCAGCCCCTAGTGACGAAGTTACCGACGAGGATATTGACAGCCTGTTCGGTCCAGCCTGAGGGATTCACATGGGTCGACGCCGCAAGGCTCGTCGTGATGGCGGTCCCCGCGAATGGACTGATTTATCTGAAGAGCAAGCTGAAGCAGCGAATTTAGACTCTGACCCATCTACTGAAGAACTTGAACGAGAAAATGAAATGGTTTCTTTAGCAGAAGAAAAATGGAGTGAGGAACAGGAATCTGAGAGCCTTCATGCTGATATGGATCGACGACATGATGATTGGGTTTGGATGAAAGAAAAAAAATTCGCAAAAATGTTCAGAGAAATTGAACATCGATTAGAGGGGGTTCTCGGATTAGGAAAATTCGAATGGGTCGATCGTCGAGTTTTCGATCAGGTTTTTGATCAACGAACTCTACTCGCAGTGTACAAATTGATGCAACAGGGGCACATCGATACGTTAGATTGGCCCATTGCTAGAGGTAAGGAAGCCCACGTGTTCCATGCCACAACACTGAATGGAGTTGCAGCAGTCAAGATTTTTCACACTAGCAATGCGGTATTCAAGGGATTGATGCAATACATTGAGGGAGATCCTCGATTTGGAGGCTTGCGTCGTCGTCATCATGAATTAGTGAATATATGGGTTAGAAAGGAACACAGAAACATGATGCGAATGGCAAAATCAGGACTTAATGTTCCTGAACCTCATGCGTTGTTCAAAAATATCCTAGTGATGGATTACCTTGGTTCAGAGGCCGGCCCCAGCCCACGTCTTCGTGATGTAGATGTAGAGAACCCAACTCAAATTTTTGAGGAATTATTAGAATGGTTACGGATTTGTTGGCATGATGCAAATTTGGTACATGCTGATTTCAGTGAATACAATATTCTCTGGCATGACGGTGGCCCTCGTGTCATCGATGTAGGGCAATCTGTGACCAAAGAACATCCTCATGCTGACGAATTCCTCGTGAGAGATGTTACGCGCTTGGTTGAATGGGCACAAAGGAAGGGTGTAGAGGTTGAGTTAGCCGATGCTATGGCTCATGTTCTCTATGATTGATTATTCTTCACCAAAAGAGATGGATTCATCCTCTGCCAATTCCATGACTTCATTGACTTCAGTTTCATTTTCTGGATTCACTTGAGCATCCTTGTACCTTCGAGATCGTCGGCGACGAGCAGCACCTAGGCCAGGTACCAATGCATCAAATCGCTCGTTTGTATGCATTTCAATAGACTCTAGTCTTGTAGACGAAATGCGTTTCTTTCTTCTTTCAGTTTCTAGATGCTTAAGCACTGAAGAATGTTCTGCACCTTGAAGAAGTCGCTGTACCGCTTGTCCTGCTAATGGCAACGCGTCTTCATCACCGATAATGACTATTGTAGATCCATAGATGACCATCTCGGCTCCAGAGTGTTCTTCAATTAGTTCACGAATCCTTCCATTCCTTCCGATAATCCGTGATCGAATACGACGTTGTTGATTCGCAGTTTTGCCTACATATTCTCGAATATCATAAAGCATGAGATGTTGCTCATCCTGCAATAATTGAATTGCTCTTTCAGGATTCATTCCCCGTCCAATTGCTTTGATTACATCTGGAAATTTCATTCTCATAACTGGATCAATACCATCTTCCCATGTCACTGAAACGTCACCGGTTTTCGAATCAATATGCAATTTGGCACCACTTTCCTTCTCAATCGCTGTACGGGTAGCCCCTTTGCGACCGATTAAGACCGCAATACGATCTTGTGGTATCCGTGTGATGCCTTCCATGTGGACTCGCGACCGAGGGCCCCTCTTTCAAGACGCCGCTTCTCTTCGTCGCAACAAATAACTCGCAAATAGGCCCGCTAATAGTATCAATAGAACATCAGGAGCAAAACCTGCAACTGTGTTTACGACAGTTGGATCTGCAGCACTAACCAGTAGGAATACCTCATTATTTCCTTCGTCATTTTCTGCAACTCCATTCGATGGATCAACGATAATGCGCAGATCATATTCTCCAGAAGAAGTCAAACTAATATTGCTTGAGATTTGAAATTCTTTGTCAATCAATTCACCCGTGCCTGTGGTGATTGTTTCTAAGGTGGTCCATTCTGTCATACTATCCCTATTAGCTGGTGCACTTTGTATCTCTACAATCACACTCCCGATATAGGCCTGTGATGTAGTTAATTTCGCTTCAACATGTACCGGATCATTCTGGCCAGCACGAACGACAAGGCGATTGAGTGATGGTTCAGAAATTTCGAAATCTAGACCGGGTAGAATCTGGAAATGTGAGGGTTGGGTTGTGACAGTGTTACCTGCAACATCCTTGAGAACTGCTCGCAATGAGAGATACTGACCAGCCTTTGTCGACCAATCAATTGACGATGAAATAGTTCCTGATGTACCCGTGCCAATTTCAAACCATGTTGTGCTAAGATCTGGTGTCGAACCCAATCCATCTGAATCGAATCCATATTGGAGAGTAGATGCTGAGTCATCTATTCCTGAATGCATGTCGGTTGCATCAACTGTTATGGGCACTTCTCCATAGAGTGAATCTGTCAAATCTGGGATAATCCATCCGCCTGCGATAGGAGCGGTCCTGTCAACCTTGATTGTGACATCCAAGGGGTTGCCCGTGTTTCCTAATTTGTCAATTGCACGGAATTGAATTGTTCTGATCCCTTCGTCAAGAGGCATGGTGGTGCTGCCACCTACGCCAATATCGGTCCATTCATCAGCACTATCACGCACATGATAGGATGCAATTCCAGAACCACCACTATCTGTTGCTCCATTCCCCAATCCAGTAACATGTAGTGTAGAACTGCTTGTCCAACTACCACTACTTTCAGACAATGCCGGAGTGCCAACAGTTGGTCCAGTTCGATCGATTCCTAGGTGAATCGTAGATTGACTTGACAAACCACCCTCATCGTAAACGGTCAACACTGATGCCCATGTCCCTTCATCCAAATCACCAGGTGACCAGTCCCATTGATTCAGAAGTGTACCAGGGCCATCCTGTGCGGGTGTTCCTGTTCCTGGAACATTGGTTAAGGTGGCATGAGAAATGTGTGCATCAGTTGCGGACCAATTGAAAGTAAGAGTTCCCGTATCTTCTGTTTTGAACCAAGCCCGGTTGATGGTTGAACTTCCATCTCCAATTTCAGCATCAGCGACATCAATACTGAGTCCACTTGGGTTTGTGTTATCCAATGTGAATGTTGCACTTTCAATCCAATTTGTGCTTGTCCCATTGTCGTATGTGCCACGTATGCGCAACTTGTAATCTCCATCACTATGTGCGGTGGTGTCCCATTGTTCTAGCCATGGCGAGTTAGTGATGTTTGCAATTGAGATCCAAGTACTACCCTCTTCTAGTTCAACATCGATGTAATCCATGTTTGAAGAAGTGGTGGAGATCAAAATTGTATATGTTTGAGAAATGATTTGATTTTCACTAGGTCCTCCGCTGAAACCGAAATCTTCGCTACGACCTGTGTCTGCATGTGCTTCAAGAAACACGCACTGCGGAGCACATACCACCAATAGTGCCAACGAAGAAGCGAGTATCAGACGGCGAACTAGCATTGGGACCACTCGCTCCACTGTGCGCAATGTCCTTCAAGGCTTCCGCCGGCTTTGGCTAAAAATGGCCATGCTGAGCGTTGAATGCACCTTCGGAAAGCAGGATTGAAGTGCTTTGCCCCCCCACCACCACCCATGGGTCGACGCACAAGCGCACACGTAGTGTGCGTATTTTTGCTATTGATTCCGGTATTAACAGCCATACAATCTTCAGCAACGGAGACTGTGGGATCTGTAGTTTTCAGTAGTGAAGGAATCTCTTTGAATCCATCAGAACCAGAGGAAGGTGGTTCAGTAACCTTCACATTAAATCTTCAAAATAATGATAGTATTCCGGCTGAAAATGTAGTTGTTGAATTTCACAAATCTACGTATGTTAGTGGGGAACCTGATTTATCTGAATTCATCAGTAGTATTCCTGCGAATCAATTTTCCTCAGTGGATTTTACTTGGTCTAACCTTCAATACGGAACTCAAGTTCTCTTTGTCAAAGTGAGCCATGCTGGTGAGAGTGCAATCATTTCAAAATCCTTTGAAGTTGGTGGACTACCGAATCTTCGTTTTTCACATTTTGAATTGGTACCTACTTCTGACATTCATCAAGGGGACTCAGTATCCATTGAGATGCAGATAGAAAATGCTGGTAATGCCGATTCAACAGAGAGCAGCCTAGCGTTGACATTCCCTGGAACCACTGCAAGCGACATCACAGTTCCAGCCTTGGTGATGGGGGGTAAGTGGTGGTACAACACAACGGGAACAGCTCCAGCCACCGGATCATATGACGTGAGTGCGTACTTGAATTCCGATAGTGCAGACAATGTGATTGAATCATCCATGGCAGACAACGAAGCAAATCGTACACTTGTTGTAGTTGAGTTGCCCGATTATTCTCATTCAGTAGGCCCTGTTGTCATGGCAACGCCTGAAAGCCTCAATGGTCCTTGGACAGTGTCGGGAACAATTGCAAGAGACGGAGGTTCTGGACAATCTTCTCTTGAATTACAAATTTCGATACTAAATGGTGTGGCCTTGGAAATTGTCACACTAGAATTTGATGATTCGGATACAATGGCTGAATATTCGTTCATCGTTGAAGTTGGAGATTTGACAAATTCAAATGCTGGTGATACGACATTGGAAATCGAAATTGATCCTGCGCCAAAGACTACGCAGCAGTCGAATACATTCAACGATGCGAGTCAAGCAATTGTTACAATCTATGAAGAACCCAATGTAAGGGTAATCTCAGCAAGTGCATCTCCTCCATCGGTAGGTCCAGGAGAATCAGTAACATTCAGCGTTAGTTTACAGAACACTGGTGTGATTCCAGTTAATGGTGTTCTGTCAGCAACTTTCGATGGCAATGAGTTGCTATCTCAACCAGTTGTTATCCCCGCCTCGACAACATCTGTTCAAGGCCAAGCGGTGGTCACATTCTCTGCGCCTGCAAGTAGTGGAGAAAGTCGCGATATCCCTTTCACTGCTACTTGGACAAAAGATTCTAATTCCTTTGATATTATTACTGAAGACAACACAGCAACAGGATATGTTGCTTTCAATTCAGACTTGAAACTCCGTCTGCTACAAACCACAGAAAATTGGTCTCCAGGCCTTCCTCTACATCCAGGTTACACCTACGTGTACTCGATTTCTGTTAAAGCAGACCAATCTTCAGGATCTGAGACGTTTGTCTGCAAAGATACCAGTCGAAACAAAGAATTTGATCGTCAGACTCTGACATTCGATGCTGAGGGGGATGAAGAACTCTTGTCATGTAATATCAATATTGACGAGGGTATTCGCGGTAAAATCGAATTGACGATTACAGCATTGGATGGAAGCACATCCACTTATTCTCGAAATTGGAATATCCAAGACACTAGCAGCGAAACATCTGCAGAAGAGAATGAATCCTCAACGGTGATGTTGTTGATTGTTGGAGGTGTGCTGGCTACGATTGCCTTGATTGCAGCAGTGATTCTTACGCGACGTGGAAGGGCTTACGACGAACGCGAAACTTGGGCCTTGTGTCCAGCTTGTGAAGGTGAGATTGAAGGAAACGAAAACATCTGCCCACATTGTGATTTCAATCTTGACAAAGCCCTTTCGAAATTCCATGATTGTACTTTCTGTAATGCAAACATCCCCTCTATGTTGGAGCATTGTCCTTATTGTGGTTCTGAGCAAGATGTTGAGACTCATTTCGAACGTCGCGAACGCAAGTACATACCATTGGTTGAGGAGCCCGAAACTGTTGACGATACTGAATCTGAAGAAGACTCTGATGAGATTGTTCGAGGTTCGGAATCTTTTGAAGAACAGGTCTCTGAAATGGGCTTCGATGAAGAACAATGGGAAGGTGAATGGGATTCAAAACTAGATGAAGCAGAGTCCTATTTCGATACACAAGAAGCAGAAAGGATTGCTGCTGAAGAAGCGGAATTGGAAACGACAGATACCGATGATTCTGTAGGAGAAACCGAATTAGGACAGGTAATGGACGAAATGCCCGAGCACGATCTTGACGCATTCCTTGGAGACGTGAAAAGTCGTCGCCATATATCTGATGAGGATGTTGAACTTTCAGCTTCGGATGCACATTATCGCGAGAAACTCTTTGAAATGACAGGTGAAGAAGGTGTTTTGCCTGGAGAATCAGTCAATGTTGACTCAATTGTCGATAATACAGTAGTGGGCAATGAATTACGTAGCGTGAGCAGTGATTTCACAGTAGGAGAGGATACACCAGAATCTGTTTCTGAGACCCCCTCAGAGTCGGATTCCAGTGAAGATGCACCCAAGCGTAGAGGTGTACGTCGAAGGAAGAAAGAAGAATAATATTCGCTGAGGATGATATTGTGTCCCACTTACGGAAACGAACTTTGGGTGCGATAATGTCATTGCTTTTCATCTCCTTAGCAATGCCTGGTTGTCTTTCGTTGGTCATAGGTCGAGAAATGATGGAAAGTACTCGAGGTAAACCGAATATCGAGCAAGTCGATAGCGCATATGATTTGTCGCATACCTGGCAGAATATCACTGAGGTTGATGACTATCATGAATCTAAGACCAAAATCATTCCAATCGACCACACCGTCCAGGAAGTCATTGTAAATTTCCAAACCTCCATACGCAATAATGTGAATAATACTGCCACTGAACAGATTTGGGATTTAGCACAGCAATTTGGTTTTACAAAACAGGATTTCGGACAACGCTACGTTGAAGTTGAACTATTCCCATGTGAAGAGGTAGGTGGTTGTGACGCAATTTATTACCAGTTTTATGAAGGTAGTGAGCAAAATAGAACCACCTTTCCCAATGCTGATTATCCATTTATAGAAGGTTTTGAAGAAGGAAATTGGCGTTTGACTGTCCAAGGTCAAGGGATAGACGCAAGCGCAGTGCCTGGTGTGGGTTGGCAGGATTCATGGTCACTCTGGGTAACGGTACTAAGGCCGTGTGTTGAATTCCCAGAAGATACTAAGGAATGCACACCAACAGTCGATATTTAGCATCAAATTAGGCTCTGCGGACACTTTGATTGTCGCGAACAATTCTTGCATTTTCCAGGGCGTTCATGATTTCTTTTTGCACCACCTTCAACCATCAGTCGTTGAATTTCCTTGATAGAGAAATTTAGATCTGCACGTGCTTCATCATCCCATGGTATAGTGAAAAGCGCCTCTTCGCCATACCTTAGAATACCATAATCTGGAATTGTATTTGTTGTTACACCAACCAAGTGAATATATGCAAGTACCTGCATTCTGTGGCTGCTGTGGGGTTTGATTGGTACTTTCCCAGTCTTTTGTTCGACCGCAATATATTGGTTATCAATTCGAAGGATTTGATCAGGTCGACCTCGCAATCCAATCTCCTGATCTTCTAGAAGAACTGCACTTTCTCCAGAATCGTCACTGTATGTCAAATCATCTTGGCCAGATAAGCCCGCTTTCTTCTTCGCCCTATTCGCACTAATGCTGGATGAGAGAGCACGATGAAATCTCCATGAAGTGATGAGAAGCCAAATCAAGGAGAATACAATGAGTGCAAATGTCATCATCGTACGATCATTTGCAAGATAGATTGCCATTCCATGGAGAGCTATTGCGATTGATCCAATTAGTAGAGTTGTTTCAGTTGAACCACCCTTGATATAATCGTCATCTGAATCAATATTGAACGGATTATTGTGTTCCTTGATGTGAATTCCAGAATCTGCAAATTTCGGTGGTTGGGCGAGCCCGAAGGGCTTTCCTAGCCATCTTCGCCATGGCACCCAAATGAGAACAATCGCCAATAACAACCATACCAGTGCTAGCAAAATGAGATACCGTCCGACATCCTCAACGAAAGAATCTGTAATTTGCCCTTGTCCGACGAATAGAAATGCAGCTGAATCTGCAGAAAGTGTAACCACAACAGCGAACCACCACGACCAAATGACCAGTTCTCTATTAGCATCAGTTTCTTTTTTCTTGTATTCCACCATGGCTTTGTGAATTTGCTCATGCTCATGTATTCCTCGTTGGAGTGCTTTACCTTCCCCACTGACACCAGCTTTGGAGAGTTGCCACGACACTGGGCAGTAAGCATGACGCTCTAAATCAGAAGCAGAGATTGGCAGCGGAATGCCTCTTGAATCAATCCAAAAACCATCTTCACGTCGATTACCACTGGCAAGTGGGCTATCAAAGTTCATGGCGTCTTCAACAGTTTGTAGCCCCGCCATGTGCTTTGATTCCCCTCTATGGATTAAGCATTCTTCTAATATCGCCTCTTGAAAGGTTAATCGTGGTTAGCAATCAATGTACTGCGTTGTCATCCCCCGTGCGCGCGAGCGAAGCGGTTATGAGGAGAAGGCGGGTGGCGAGGCCGCACGAGGCATTACAATGAGTGAGTCCACCTTGATTCCGCATGAAACATATGAGGATCATGCAGTACACATTGGGACGCAACAAAAGAGTGCAGATATGAAGCCGTTTCTCAGCGATGTTCGCGGCGATGGAAGTGGACTTCACCTCATTGATTTAGAACAAACGGACTCTAGAATCCGTATAGTTGCACAATTTTTGAATCGTTATGATGCAAATCGAATATTGGTGGTCAGCGCACGACAGTATGGTCAGCGCCCCGCTCGAAAATTCGCTCAGGCCATTGGAGCCACCCACATTGTGGGTCGATTTATTCCAGGTACCCTGACAAATCCCCGTCTACGTACTTACATTGAACCGGAACTAATTCTAGTAACCGATCCACAAGCAGATCAGCAATCATTGTCTGAGGCAGTTAGCAGCGGTTTACCTGTAGTTGCTATTTGTGATGCAAACAACAATCTCCGTAATGTTGACATTTGTTTACCGGCCAATAATAAAGGTCGCAGGAGTCTATCTCTAATTTATTGGCTTCTAGCTCGTGAAGTATTGAAAGTCCGTGGAATCGTAGATGATGATACTTGGTCTACGATGCAGGATGTAGATGACTGGGAATCAACTTTCTAGGGACTTCTCACATCCTTGCGTTCAAATTGGAGCACCACTCCGGTATCTTTGATGCTAGAGCCAGTCCCCTTGTTTCTTGCCCCCATGGCTGGCGTGACTGACTTACCATTCCGACTTTTGGCCAGAGAGTGTGGCGCAGATTTCACAGCAACTGAATTCACTGCAGCTAGCGGACTTTCTCGAGCAGATACAAAATCTTGGGCAAAAGTTGAAACTCATCCAAGAGAAAGGCCATTTATCCCACAAATATTTGGAGGAATTGAAGATGAGATGGTTGACACAACGCGTTTGCTATCTGAAAATGCCGACGTAGTTGATCTCAATTTTGGTTGTCCTGCCCCAAAGGTCACGAAGACATGTGCGGGTGCAGCAATGATGGGTGACCCGGATTCACTTGTTTCCATGGTTGAGCGTTGCATTGAAGTTTCTAATTGTCCAGTTTCAGTAAAGATGAGGCTCGGAACTGGAAAGGACACAATTACGGTACTTGAAATTGCTGAGCGTTGTGCTCAATTGGGGGTACTCCGTGTTTGTGTTCACGGTCGTACACTCTCACAGAAATATAGGGGCACTGCTGATTGGGAAATGATTGGAAAAGTTGTAGATGCATTGAAACCTTATGACGTTCCAGTAATTGCAAATGGTGATGTTGTTGATGCTAAGAGCGCTTCAAAATGCCTTCAAGTCACAGGAGCAGATGGTTTGATGATAGGTCGTGCAGCAATAGGAAATCCGTGTATTTTCGGTCAAATTAAATCAGAATTGGGTTGGGAAAATTCTCCAACTCCTTGGACTGGAAATAGTTTAGTCATGGCAAAAAAATGGGCTTGGAAACGCTATGTTGAATTGGTTGATGAAATAGGGGGACCAATGGGTGCGAGAAATATGAAACAGCATGCTATTTCTTTTACCAAGGGACTTCCAGGTGGAAGAGAGTTAAGACCATATTTACATTCAATTAAAGATTTCAGAAAAATTGGTGAGCCGTTGAATCTGGCCTTTGAGTGTCTCGCAAATAATGAATTTGAATCGTTAGCAGTACCAGTTGCCATCGAAATGGCACAATCCATCGCTATAGCAGAAGAGGGAAAGAGAATTTCCTTCAATTGTTGATGATTTTTTCGAGTGATTCAGCAACCCGTTTCATTCTGCGAAATGTACGGTCTGCCCGAGATAATACTCGTTCCCTCACAGAGGATGCATCCTTTCCAGTCAATCTCCATCCCACCGGAAGACGGCCACCTAGAAGATTGAGGATTAACATTTGATCCTTCACTGCTACACTCGCTAGTATTTTCTCAGAGGTCTCGACATTGAATGACTCTTTGTCTAATGCCTTGACAATTTTTTTCCTAATACCAGCATCCAATCGTCCCAATCCTCCCTTTGAAATCAACCAGTCGCTACCTCTTCTTCCATGTTGACTCAATATTGCGGACCAGAGAGTGACAGGCAGCCGATCAGTTCTTGGAATTCGCTCAACGAGTCCTGCAGCACAGAATCGATCTAATGTGCGTGTCAATCGTGGACGAGTCGTGCCCCACAATTCTAGTGCTTCATCGAGAGATAGTGGAGAATCAGCATCCAGTAGATATTGAAAAACAGCCCTTCCCAAAGGTGGACCTCCATCTGGTCCACTCCTTACTCGATCTCCGTACAAACCAAGATCTTGCAAGAAAGCATCCATTTCATCTTGTCCGTCTGATAGAGGAATGCGGCCTTTAATGTGAATTCTAAGTGGGATATCACTGCTTTTTTCAGATGGGATTTTCATCCTTGCTTCACTTTCTTTCATCCATTGTTCTAACAGTCTCAATCTTTGATTGAGAACAAGACGACCTTCAACAGCCATTATTTCAACAGCGTTTGAAAGGGAGCCATTCCTCAAATGGTGTACTCGCCAACCTTCTCGGTTCACTGCATCAGTTAGTCCACATTCTGCTAATTTTGAAATCTGATGGTGTAACGCTGGAGCTGAGAGTCCAAGTTCATCACCTAGTGCTTGTACATCCCACCCCTGATTTGGATTCTGCAAAAAATAATCTCTTAGTAAACGATGGAGTGGTGTATGGAGTCCTTCACCACTCCATTCGTCACCTCTGCGTCGAATTAAATCTAGAGTATCCAACATCCATGAAATCAATTGGTCGACATCTCGAGAGCCTGCTGGAGCCGGTTGCTCAAGCAGACGCATGTTCATCATGAGGGTGTCTCATACCCGAGGGCTCAAAACATCTGCGACAACAATCGTGTAACAGACCTAACTATTGCGTTATTTCACTCAGGAAGCGGTCGTTCATCTAACCACTGATATTCAACTGAATTTGATTGCAACCCCTCTAGGTGAGGTGCTAATTTTAGTTCATGAGAGTGTACTATGCCTCGGCGCCTCAGGACCTTTATTGCAGAGTGAATCGTAGCTCTTGAACGTCCCAGTTCACGGGATAGTTCAGCTTGACTTCGCAATTGAGGCGATTTTGTAAGACGTGCGACAACCAATCTCTGAGCCCCTGATAACCCAACTGGCATCATTCTAGCAGCACGTTCGGCATTGCCAACATTCATTTCTTGTAGAATTTCAATTTGTTGTGGTGCACCAGCATAATGACAAGAACGACCATTGACAGGTATCACTGTGATTGAGCGATTTGAAATCAGCACATCCAAGTGATGACGAAGAGTTCCATTTGCGGCTCCCAATTCTCTTTGAAGTTCGCGATAAGCAAGACCTGGTTTTGTTTCTAGAACCTGCAAAATTCTCTTGCGCAACGGATGTTCCCATGGATTACTCTCTGCTTGACTAGAAATGACACCCGTAGCACTCCAATTCCAAGGCATGACTGCACCAATACCTGCGCCGAGTGCAGCAACTCCAGCCATGAGCCAAGGTCGCTGTCGGTGCCATTGCTGTAGCAGTGCCATCGAATCCCTATGGGATTCAGTGCTTATTCAAGCAATTGGTCCGGTGTTCGGACATTTAATCACGTGAAACAGACCCTTTTTGTAACTTCATATAGGCGACCAAGGAGCCTAACAAACGCCCCGACCTCTGTCCATGATCGGTCAACCGGTATGTGACACGAATCGGTGGACCATCGGATACAACTCGGTCAATTAAGCCATTTTCAGTGCATTTACGAAGTTTGTCAGATAGGGTCCTACTTGAAATTCCAGTCAAGAGATGTCGTAATTCGTTAAATCTTCGATCACCTGCAATGTATAGGGTTGCGAGAATTTCAATAGTCCATCTACTTGTGAATACATCAAGCGCTTCAACAGCCGCTTTAACTTCCCAACCAACATCATGACTTCCGCCGTGATATTCTCCGAGAATTTGTCGAATCCGAGCACCCATACCTTCTGTGGTGATAATGGATGACTCAATTTCTTTCAGGTTCTCAGGGCTAATTTTCATCGTAGGTTCAACCATTATCAACACCAGTTTACTTTACTATACATGGTGTGGATATTACACCCTGATTTAAACTTTACAACCTCCTATTCTAAATATAAAGGACCACACAAGTTTACTTATTACACTGGAGTGAATATTATGGATGCTTGGTTAGAAGAATGGTTGGAGACATTGAGTGCTGAATGGGATGAAGAAGAGAAGAAGGAGAAGAATCGTGCCTCTGCTGTTCGGCGCTTCTTACATCTTGTCAAATGATGCTGATTAGTAATCTCTCTAAGAATTCGTATATTCTGGTCGCCGGCCTTCGATGAGTGCAGAAAGCCCTTCTAGGGCATCGGTAGTGCCAAAAATTGAATCCAAATTCGCCAATTCTGCATCAAGACCTGCCTTCAGATTTTCACCAGTTTCGACTGCTTTGTTTAGTAGGTTGTGTGCCATTTTCAGTGCAATTGGTGCAGTACGGCTGAGAGATTTGAGTTGCCTTCCAACGTTACGGTCCTCTGCATCGAAGCCATCGGGACAATCTCCACCTAGAAGTGAAGACATATTTTCGTCATGATAGAATGTACTTGTAAAAGCGGCGAGAGGGTGGTCGGGTTGTGTAGGTTTACCTGGATATTTTTCAGCAGGTTTACCCTTTTGTGCCATCGTCTCAACTGTGGATGTTACTTCCGAGGGTTGCACAAGATGGGTCAGCAAGCCGAGTGCATGTGCTGTGTTATGATCCATGAAATTCCCAGCGAGAACAGCCCATCTTGCGGCTTCTATTCCACATATTCGTACTGTACGTTGTGTACCGCCTAGACCAGGATAGATACCGATACTGGTTTCCGGGAATCGGAATTGTGTTCGCCTCGTTCCAATTCGATAATCACACGCTAGAGCGAGTTCTAATCCACCACCAAGTGCTAAACCTGTGGTTAATGCAATGGTCGTTTTCGGGCTATCTTCCAATTTGTTTAGGACTTCATGTCCAAATGCAGTGAAGTTGTAAATGTCTTTGATTGAATCCGCCCTGATTTTATCGACAAAGAACTTGACATCTGCTCCAGCAACGAAAGCTTTGCCTGCTCCTTCAAGCACGATGGTGTCCACACTTGAATCAGAGTTCAAATCGTCCAGCACAGCCCCAAGTTGGGCAACAACAGTTTCGTTGAGCGCATTCATTGCCTCTGGCCTGTTTAATCGGACAGTCGCAATACCACCAGTTTGTACGACATCAATGAAATTGAATTCCCATGCATGCCCAGTTTCAGCCTTTATTCCAAAGAATTCTGGGAGGTCGAAGTTAGCAATTTCAGCATAATTAGAAGCCATTCTATACGCTTCATCAATTCCTACGGCATTCATAATTTCAAACGGTCCATTCATCCAACGAAGGCCAACTTTTGCACCTCGATCAACATCTTCCATTGAACAAATCTCTTCGGCAACAATCTGTGCGCTTACAGCAAAGACCTGACCAAGCAATCTCTCGCTGATGATGGTGGCTGCCTCGACAGAGCACTCTTCATCATCTTCGAGATTCCACATGCTACCTGCTTCTACGAGATTTTGCAATTTCTGTGAACCAGAGTAGCGTGGCGTGTTCAGTTGCTCTGCGAGATAATTTGTAGCGTGAAGTGCAATTGGAGGTCCTGTGAGATTCATCAAAGCAAATGGACCCATTCCTATATCGAAGGCGTCTCTAGCCACTGCATCGATTTGAGCGGTGGTTCCAACACCTTCCTCAAGCAATAGGCACGCTTCGTTGAGCCAAGGAACGAAGAAGCGATTCACGACGAATCCCGGCCGGTCCTTGCAGACAATAACGACCTTTCCAAGCATCTTGCAATATTGTTCAACCCTCGAAACAGTCTCAGGTGACGAATGGTCAGATGGTATGACCTCAACCAATCGATTTTTTGCTGGATGATAGAAAAAATGCAGCCCCACAAATCGATCCGGACGAGCGGTAGCTTCAGCGAGGTCATTGACAGAGAGCGAGGATGTATTCGAGGCAAGAATGGTATCATCGCCACAGGCTTCGTCTAGTGTATTGAAAACAGCAGTTTTAATGTCAATATCTTCGAATACCGCTTCGATAACCAAATCAGTGTCTGAGGCAACATTCTCTACACCAACAACTCCTGTTATTCGGCTCTTTATTGCCTCAACTTTCTCGGGAGAAAAGATACGTCTCTCGATTGCTTCTGAAAGGAATGTAGCGATGGTTTGTTGCCCTCTGTCTACCCATTGCTGTTCTCTGTCAGCCATCTGTACCTGAAATTGTTCCTGAGCGGACTTCTGAGCGATTCCAGAACCCATGTTGCCGGCACCGATGACAGCGATGGTTTCGATTGGTTGCATAGTCGGTTCCGGTTGCATATCCTCCATGAATGCACCGATGTAGGAAACAGCCCCAAAGGGGCTGAACGTGGCCATACTGCATAGATTATACATCCGCCTCGGTTCAGGTGACAATATGCCGGGAGAGAGCGACTTCGTTGCTTTGCTTGAGGCGTATCGAGAAGTACTTGCAGAACCCGATACAAAAATCTCTGAAATTCGCCCATTGGTAGATGAGCAAATTGAACAAATGCTAGGAATGTTACCACAAATTTCTCGCGAGCCGATTCGAAGTAAAGTCAACACAGAATTAGATCGAATCGAAGTACAGGCGCAGGAGAAGGCTGCAGCCGCAGCCGCAGCCGCAGAACGCGTTGAAGCCCAAGTAATGGACAAAGTTGAGGAAGTCACGGAACAAGTTACCAACTCTTGGCAACCGTTGACTATTGATCCGGAGAATCCAGCACCGCACACATCCTTTTCTGTACATTTTTCACAAAGTTCTGGAGATCAGCATGCATGGATTGGCATCTATGCACCTGGAGCATCAAATCAAGAGCATCACGGTCGTTGGCTCTATGTTGGGGGAACAAAAACCCCTGCCATTCCGAAAGTCGAAGGAGCAGTGACCTTTACTGAAGGTCTACCAGTTGGGGATTATGAGGTACGATTGTTTGGTGATAATGGATGGCAAAAAATCCTTGCATCTCATCACTTTGAAGTTTCAGAATCAGTGCCAGAGCCAGAGCCTGAGCCAGAACCTGAGCCAGAGCCTGAGCCTGAACCAGAGCCAGAGCCAGAGCCAGAGCCAGAGCCAAAACTGTCGCTTGACCTATCAGTATTGG
>CAYYKF010000015.1:14508-24004 GCA_964441035.1 uncultured Candidatus Poseidoniales archaeon | reverse complement strand
AATAAATGTGGCAAAAGGTACGCCGATATCGTTTACAACAACTTCTGGATATCTTTCGTTATGCTTCGATTTTGATGCAGGGACAAACAACGAGTACTCGCCGACTTTGTATGATTTGAATGTACTAACCTACGCCGATGCTCCGAAAAACATCAAAATCGATATTGGAGGGGACAATTCCAATGAATGGCAGTATCAGGGCACGTTGATTGGTACAGTAACTGCACAATCTCCTTCTGCCAGTGGAAGTGGTGCGATGGAGATGGTTGATGCCTTCAATGATATCATCCCAGGCACTGGTACGGGCACCATTGTCATCCCAGTGAAGATTCGTTCAGATGATGCAGGTACGGTCAAAATCAAATCGATGCGAATCGAGTATACGATGCCGACCATTAATTTGGATATCAATTATAATGAAAATATGATTTTCCATGAACGGGGCGATTCTTATGAAATCGTTACTCGTCATATCATAGGAGATCAAGCTCAATCTATTACGGAAGCAGATTTAACCTTCTTGGCTTCAGGTGGTGTGAATCCAGAATTGACTTGGACATATGATGGTAGTTTGGTTGCTGATGACCCTGAAGGGTGGATTATTGCGGATCAAAGCGGAACTTGGACTCAAAATTCTAATGGGATTTTTGAAATTCACTGGAAATTTAGAATCACTGATGATTTCCCAGAACAGGATAGTGTTGCCTTCCGCGTGAGTTGTACTGACGACAATGATTTCTCACCACAAACCCTGTCATCAGGAACCAGTTCTAATGGAGTCAGAGTGAACCAATCATACGGTCTAGGTTGGCTGGCGATTCGTGATGTAAATGGTGATGTGACAAATGATGATTTGCAGAACGGAGATTGGGTTGTCGCTGGTGAGACGATACACTTCCAAGGTCAAGTCCTGTTTGTAGATAGTCAGGATGCGCCACTAGACAATACCTTTGATGTTCAAGTCGCTAGAAAGGATAGCCAAGGAGATTTGTATGACCCAAGTTGGAGGGATACTTCAAATCCAAATGGTTCTTTCTTCATCTCTTTACAAGTTCCTGATATGAATATCCCAGAAGGTAAAGCCTTCGAAATTCAAACATTCAATGAAAAAGATAAGACGAAAGTCATGCCTATTACTTCTTCATGGCGCCGTACACTAAGAATTGATGATTCGCCACCAATGGTGACAGAAAATTGGCCAGTAGATTACGATTATGAAGCTTCAAGCACGCAGCAACAAATCTCGATTACTGTGAATGATGCAGTAGGCCATCCCGAGAATTTAACCCTACATTATTGGGTTGAGGCGGATCATGACTCAAATCGTAATGGAGTGGCTGATTCCAGTGAATATGTCAATCAAACAATGACCAACCTCACCGAAGCAGAACAGAAAGTTTTCTTTGGATTCATCGATGATTCGCGCAATCCAAATATGGCTCGAGTATCATACTTTGTAAGTGGCTTTGATCCTGCTGGAAATTCACTAATCTCTGATTCATCCCCTGGTTTCGACTATGACCTAGCCACTTATCGAACACGCAAAGATATGCCTGCAGCATTTACTGGGCTCTCTTGGCCTGGCCATGTTGATGGTGCAGATGTTTTCAGTGGCACCGATCAATCAATCACAGTGGGTCTTGTTGATGCAAACGGTATTATTGACTTTGAATACATTGCACTAATCTTTGATTTTGAAGGGCCAAATCCAGAAAGAGACCAACAACGAATATGGTATGATGGACGTAATGACATCTGGGATTTTGATGAGACATATCTGGAATTTCTGCAGAGCAGCCAAAATATTGTGACAACGAATGAATCCGGATTGCCTTGGATTATGATTACGTATGATTTCAGATTTTCATGGGATTGGCCTGATGAAGACGTCTCCGATCTTGCGCTTGAGTACAAAGAATTGGGTAGTTCAGAACCAACTCGAATCGAATTCGATGAATACACTTTCAGTGTAGAAAATGACCTCGTGTTGGATACTGAGACATATTTGGTCCAAGATGTAGCCGAACCACGTTTAGGAGTTGTCGACGATGCTACTCCAGTTCGTCCTGACGACCGTTTACGTTGGTCAGGTAGAGTTGTCTACGAAGACAGCAATACACCTGCCCCAAATGACCTGGGTATTACTGTCGAAGTATTCGATGGTGTACAATACTGGTCAGACGGTAGTTTGACTGAAGATGGAGGATTCAGTATTGAAGTTCCATTGACCGCTGCATCAACTCTGCAAAGTGCTGAAACTCGTACGTTCATTTCCGGCATCCGAAATGTTCCTGGGCGAGGTGAAGATATGACAAGAGATACAGTTGCAACGACGCTGCAGTTGCACGTTGATCATACACCACCGCGCGTTCATCACCGTCTAGCACCAATCGACGTCATAGATATCTCAGCAGCCAGTGATTTGAGCAGAGTTCCTGTTCATTTTGTTGGATGGGAGGAATGTGTTTTAATTGAAGATACAGATCGATGTGCCTCTTTAGGACAGAGTCCACAATGGGTAAATTGGGTCATGCGTGACGAAGCACGAACAATCGCTGCAGGTCAATCTCAACTTTCGATGCAAGTATTAGAAGACACAATTGAATGGATTGGAGAAGTAGATTTGACAAGTGGAGGTGTCGTTACACCTCGTTCTGGCTATCGAATTGGATTTTGGATTACTGGACACGATGCCGCTGGAAATGAATTCCCTATGGCTACAAATACAGAGAGCGATCCTGTCCGAGAACGAAGTGAAATCGATGGCGATTATGAACTCGCATGGGTTCGATTAGGCGCTACTGTGGCAGAACTCATGGTCAAGAGTCTAAAGCTTGAAAAAGATACATTGAGCGAAGGAACTGATGTTGAAATCACTACGGTAATTGTGAACAATGGAGGAGAAACCGAATCTTCCTTCACAGTTCAGTTCATTGCGGATGGAGATGTCTTTGATTCAGAGATTATCTCTGGGCTCCCTGAAAATACAGAACTTATGATTAAATCAACTTGGACTGCCGAAAAAGGAGTCGATCGCATCACTGTCGTCGTTGATTCAGAAAATGATGTTGTTGAAGTAGATGAAGATGGAAACAGTATGTCTGTTGGTGTATCTGTAGAATATTCTTGGGGGATGGGATGGATAGATAGTTGGAGGCAAAATCCACTCACAGTCATAGGTGTAATCTTTGCAATGATACTATTGCCTATCATCGCTATTATCACTTGGAAGACATCCCTTTCTGGCTCTTACAATCTCTATGACGAAGAACTTCACTTCGATGATGATGATGAGGACGATTGGGAAGATGATGAGGACGATTGGGAATGACATGTTTTTCTCAATGGTTTGATTACAATCTCTTTACTTCCTCCAGATGCACTGGGTGGCATAGATGACTGCATTCGACACGCTTTGCAATCCACTCTCCTCGTATCTGAAAGATTCAGGATGGAAGGCTACACCAATTCAGGAAGCTGCTATCAACCCATTATTGGAAGGAAATAATCGGATATTGGTCGCTCCAACTGGCTCTGGAAAAACCGAAGCAGCAGTCTTTCCCCTCATTAGTCGTGCCTTCACAGAGAATTGGAGTGCAATGTCAATACTCTATGTAACTCCTCTACGCGCACTTAATCGAGATATTGATCGAAGACTCGAAAAATGGGTCACAATAACAGGATTTACTGTTGGTCTTCGACATGGTGATACCACCCAAGCAGAGCGTAACAGGCAATCAAGAAAACCGCCACATTTACTCGTCACTACACCCGAAACTCTCCAGATTATGATGACTGGGAAGAGGTTGCGTGAACATCTCAAAAATGTGCGTGCTGTCATTGTGGATGAAATTCATGAACTTGCAGCATCGGAACGAGGATCTCAACTTCTGGTAGGATTATCTCGTGTTGAAGAATTAGCAGGAAGGAAAATCCAACGTGTTGGATTGTCTGCAACAATTGGAAATCCTAATGAGATGGCCAAATGGCTCTCTCCAGAACATGGTGAGGCAATTTCTGCTCCATCTCCTAGAACAACTGAAATTAGGATTACGTGTTCATTACCTGAAGATCAAGACGAAGCCATTGCACTCGAGCATAATACCTCACCAAAGGCCATGGCATCACTACGAATGCTAGCTCAACGACTGAAGGATGATGCACCTGCATTGATTTTTGTAAATAGTAGAAATGCGGCGGAAACAGTTGCATCGCGCCTAGCAACTTTCGACAAGACATTGGAAATTGGTATTCATCATGGTTCATTATCTGCTGAATTAAGAGAGGAAATGGAAGATCGTCTGCAAAATGGAAATATTCATGCGTTGGTTTGTACAAGCAGTCTAGAATTGGGTATTGATGTAGGTTTAGTACGTCATGTTCACCAAATTCAATCACCTCGCGCTGTGGACAGGCTGTTGCAACGAATAGGGAGAGCTGATCACGTTCTTGGTGGAGTAGGTAAAGGCGATTTAATCGTCTGGGAACCTGATGAAATTGGAGAATCTGCTGTCATCGCACGACGTGCGATTGAAGGGGAGCTTGAAGGAGTCATGTGGCGTGTAATGCCAAGAAATGTCGCTGCAAATCAGATGGTAATGATGACACTGTCCGAAGGCATCACACCGCTAGCGGCAACCACAGCATTGCTGAATCGAACTTCAATTTTCAGCCAATGGACTGCGAACGATACGGTATCTCTTGCCAGAATTCTCGATGACCGTTGGTTACTTCGTCTTGTTGAAAATCCAGCAACATCGGATCCTCTGACGTGGGCTCCTTCGCTATGGCGACAACTGGCCGAAGGAATGGATGTACCACCTGAGAGGCCTAATGCTGAAGAAATCGAACTAACAAAAGAATCTGAACTCGATAAATGGAGAGAAGAAATCCGTGGAAAATTGCCTACACATCTCAAAGAAGGATGGACCTCAGCCGGTGCTAGAACTCGTCAATATATGATGAAACATCTCTCAATGATTCCTGACGAGCAGAGATATACAGTTCGCGATTCTGTCACTCGAAGAGCCATTGGTTCTGTCGATGAGGCATTCGTACTTTCACTTAATGATTCAGGTCAAGAAACCGATGGAATGCCACGACGCTTCGTGATTGTTGGTCGTACATGGGAAATCATTGAAGCTGATCCTGAGAAATCAGAACTGCTTGTTGCTCCAGCAGGTGCTGGTGGACATGTACCTATTTGGAGCGGAGAACTACCACCCGTTCCAGCAGAAATTGCTCGAGAAGTAGGAACACTTAGACGAAAAGTGAAGGAACTTGCAGACGGTATTGATATCAAACCGGAAGAAGAAAAGGAAAGAATCGATCTAATTGGAGGGATACAGCCACAAACAGAAATCGAAGATTACCCACTGGCATCTGATGCGCTGGAAATTTTCATGACTGCAATCACTGAACACGTTGACGCTGCATCAAATCTTCCAGATGAAAGGAATATTGATGTCGAAACTAGACGGGATGCAATCGTAGTACACTCATGCAATGGAAGTAGAATCAATGAAACATTAGCACATTTCTTA
Source organism: uncultured Candidatus Poseidoniales archaeon (assembly GCA_964441035.1). Classification (GTDB taxonomy): domain Archaea; phylum Thermoplasmatota; class Poseidoniia; order Poseidoniales; family Thalassarchaeaceae; genus MGIIb-P. The sequence continues at coordinate 18,461 of CAYYKF010000015.1, read as the reverse complement.
CAGGCAATGGCTTCAACCATAGAGGGGCGAATGGGGCGCGTCATCGTTGACCCATATCGCATCAGTCTGCAAGTTCCGGGATTACGTGCTGCACACGTGGTTGAATGGTTAACCGAAACTGCACCAGAAGCACTTCCCAGCATAATGCGAGTAACGATTCCAAATGGTCGTCAGTTACGATGGAGATTGGTACAAGTTTGCAAAGTCATGGGTGTTTTGCAATCTGGTGTGGACCCACGAAAAGTGAATCTTACAGGTATCATCCAACGATACAAAGGTACGCCTTTGATGGATGAAGCACTCGACAAATTATTCAATGAACGAATGGACATTGATGGGACCGTCGACTTGCTTCAAGCAATTCAATATGGACTCGTCTCTGTTGAACAGCGTAGTCCTGGTCGACTCGGAGTGACTCCACGGACTGAAAGAGATATGCAACTTCCAGATTGGTCTAACGTGGAAGTACGTAATCGTCTTGAAGGTCGTCTGATGAATGAAAGAGTACTGACCGTTTGCTTGCGCTGTCAGGCGACCACTCGATTCAGAGTTGCGAGATATTCAGAGATTGAAAAAAAATGCAACATATGTAATGCAACCATGCGAGCAGTTGCACGCGAAGGATTGGCGGATGAATTGAAGAAATGGGTCAAATCAGATGAAACTAAAATCAAAAATCGAATGATGCGTAATGCAGAAATGGTGCAAAATCGAGGCTTGGATGCAATACTCTGCTTAATGGCACGAGGGGTTGGAGAAGAAACTGCCACACGCATATTACGCGCCAATCCAATTGGTTGTAAACGAGATGCTCTACTCAAATCCATCCACGATGCTGAGATTCAATATGCTAAAACAAGGCGTTTCTGGGGTTAGTAATCCTCATGGACATGGACAGTTAGCCTAGGTGCATGTGGTTCGGGCTTACCGGTCGCAACGCATCGGGAAAGACCACAATTGTAGAGTGGTTAAGGCAACATGGATACAAGACTACTTCATGCTCAGATTCAATTCGTGATTGGCTACGAACAGAAGGTATCGAAATCACAAGAGATAATTTAATTCAAGGTGGGAGAACACTCCGTGAACAAGGTGGCCCTGCCATTCTAGCAGAGATTTTACGCGATTCCAATGGGGATGTCACCAATCTCGTAATCGATTCGATTAGAACACCGGCGGAAGTGGAAGCATTACGCGAACGCCCAGATTTCCGCTTAATTGAAGTTCGAGCTAGTAGAGAAATTCGTTGGAAAAGATTGCAGGAAAGAGGACGTGAAGGTGATCCCGGCACTTTTGAAGAATTCATACAACAGGAGGATGCTGAACTGATTGCCAAAGATGATAGTGGACAAGCACTCAAAGCAACAGCTGAAATGGCTGATGTCGTCATCAATAACGAAGGTGTTTCTGATGAACTTGAAGCCGCTCTAGAAGCACTTCTCAAGCCTGTCTGATTTTAACTCCGGCTTCATTCAGCATCTGTGTTGAAGTTTCAAAGTCATCCATCCAACGATCTGGAACTTGACTGTCGTTAGGATACACAACTTCAACCACACCCGCTTGAATGAGAGAGCGAGCACAGCGTGTGCAGGGTGGCCATGTCACGAAAGCAGTACAGCCTTTCAGAGAAAGACCAATCCTAGCAGCATGCATGATTGCATTCTCTTCTGCATGACAGATGAGCGGATACTTCTGCTCTCGGTCGAATAAACGCTCATCATCATCCTTGATTCCACGAGGGAAGCCGTTGAAACCAGTGCTTCGAATCTCTCGATCCTCACCGACAACAACACAACCCACCTGTGTTGAAGGGTCCTTGGACCAGCCCGAAATGTGCTTGGCGAGTTCAAGAAATCGCTGGTCCCACTTGGAGCTCATGTATCCTACCACTCCCTCGCTGAAGGCATCGGTGTTTGAGGCTTCTCACCTATTCCATAGCCTAAGGATGTCGAGATTGTCACCACCACCGTTTGGTTCTAACCCTTGGATTAAATCACCGATGAGGTAGAGACTTCCAGTGCAAAACAATGTGGGATTTCGCTCTGGGTGTATCTGCCAAGCCAATTTCTTCGCCAATTCAAAAGCTTGATTAGAATCTCCAGTAATTGAAATCTTGACTCTACCTAAAGTGGATACAATATCAGTATCTTCGATGAGGGCAGCGTGAATTCTATCTGCAGTTACGGGTTCACGACGGCCGCTCGATGGTTCTGTAATTACCAAATGTCTTGTAATATTATTTTGTTCAATGAAATTTATCAAAGGACTTAGGAACTCTTTGAGATCTTTTTGTTCCGTGCAACCAAGTAGTATCACATCTGGATAATACATTTCTTCTTGTTGCAACAATTCAGAAAAAATTCTCTCCATCCCACTAGGGTTGTGCGCTGCATCAAACAAGATTTGCAAATTTCCATTCCAATGACCTCCTTTCAATGTGAACCATTGCTTTCGACCAGGCATAGTTGTAACCTCAAGAGCGGTTTCCACAAGATTAGAGATTTCTTGCAATCCCATGGCATCTAGTGCCCTTCTAGCAATTTCTCCAGCATCGGATTCGTATGTTTTTCCGCTGCAATTTACCCAAATTGTCGAATCTGTACCAACCATTCCCTCAATTTCAGAGCGTGCATCTTCATCATTCACCCATTTAGCAATGAATGGATACCCAATACGCACAATTGCTGCCTTCTCTGCCGCAATTTGGGCAAGACTTTCTCCAAGAATATCTGTATGTTCTAATGCTATCTCTGTCAAAATGCAACAATCAGCATTGACGTGTCTCGTTGCATCAAAACGACCGCCTAAACCTGTTTCGATAATTGCCCTTTCAACCCCTTCTCTACGGAATGCAAGCATCGCAACTAGGAAGGTCGCCTCATAATAGGTTGGTATCACTTGGGGTTCTTGCAATGAGGTTATGCGAACTGATTCAAGACAATCTGCAAACAATTCACGTCCTATCGGCTTTCCATCAATTCGTACTCTTTCTAATACAGACCAAAGATGTGGGGATGTAAACAATCCTGTTTTGGTTCCATGAATGGTGAATGAATTGGAAAGAATTGCACAACATGTTCCCTTGCCATTACTACCTGCAACATGTATGGAAGGGTACGCATTTTGTGGAGATTCAAGTCGTGCCAGAAGAATTTCTGAATTGTCAAGACTTGGGTTCATACCAAGACTTTGCAATGAGTTGAGCCAATCCCAAATATCATCGCACATACGGACTCCTCACACTGCGGGTGAACGGTCGCCTTGAAATGGGCTTTGAGGGTCGCCCGAGGTATGTCAGGGGATGGTTTCGCCGCGAAGCGGCGTGCCGCGAAGACTGAGGATGCACAATCAAACGCCCGACTGAGGGAGGGTCCAAGCCTAATGGATGCCCTCAAAGAACAGGCGCCTGCAATGACTGGAATGGCGATGATGTTCGTCGTAACCATTCTCCTTGCAATGTCGATACAAGATTTCTATGATAAGGATGAATTGCGAGCTTTCGGAGATTCTGGTTCAACCAAAGCCGGTTTCATTTTCATGGAATTAATTTTCATTTTCATCTTCACTGCAGGAGTCATTTTCCTAGCGCGGAAAGGCATGGAGAAATTCATTCGAGGGGGTGTTCTATTTGTTCTGTGGATTGCAATGATTTACACCCTCGTTCCACTAAGTCACATGCTTTTGGGTGAACAAGCACCGCCACTCATTCTAGATGATGAAAATGTCACAGAATCTCATATTCTCGCTGTCGATGAAGATGGAGCAGGATTCTACCTATATGAACCGAATTTGGGTGAGAACGGGAGTATTAGTTACATGAAAAATGCAGGTGGGGGTGAAGGAAATTACAGTGGCGCAGTCGTCATGTGGACTCATCCAATTTCACATGATGCCATGCAAGAACCTACAGAGCCACAAATCTCAGTCACTGAAGGTGGAGTAATACTCTGTGA
>CAYYKF010000015.1:0-14408 GCA_964441035.1 uncultured Candidatus Poseidoniales archaeon | reverse complement strand
CCTGAAGGTTTCAACAGTGAGGAGGTTCTATTTGTTCGAGAAGTTGGCGATGAACACTTCCTGATTGTTTCAAAACACTGGGCTGGAATGGTCGAATATCCGACAATCGGAATTAGTGGGTCACACCCTGGCGAAGTCTCAACTACATGGGAAAAGAAGTTGGATGGTGGTGAACAATTCACTTCGGTCGCATATGGTACAGCCCCAGGTGATTCACTTGAAGTTGAAGAATTATTGCTCGTTCTAGGCACGAATGATGGGTCTGTCACGGGTTGGAGTGTGAATCAATCCGGAGTGGTAGAAGAAGAATCCAGCATGAAATTTGATTCCAATGATGCATTTGATGAGCCTATACGAGGACTTCTCCTAGCAGATTGCTGTAGTGGTGGTAGCAATGATTTGTGGGTTCTTGAAGGTAATGAACTTCAAATTTTCATGGGGAAATCCTTGAATGAACAACCTCGCAACCTGAAGATTGGCGGAGAAAATCATGTCTTCATGACACTTCACAACGTGGAGAATGAAGATAGTTCATGGGATAGTGGAATTCTATTAATTGAGCAAGATGGCAATTGGACAAGTTCAACATACACTGCATACGAACCAAACTTCGCTTTCGTAATTTCAGGAGTAGGAGTTCAATGGTTTGAAATTGTCTCGTTTGTTCTATCCATCGCATTAATGGTAGCGCTAATACGATATCCAGAATGGTATGTTGTGAACACTGTCGGCATCATAGTAGGAGCAGGGGTGATTACCATCCTTGGAGTCTCATTTGATGAATGGCTAATTATCCTCTTCATGGTTCTCGCAGCATGCTATGATGCATGGGCGGTATATCGCTCCAAACACATGCTGGAACTTGCAGACACTATGATTGGTCTCAAGTTACCAATTCTCTTAGTCGCACCCCAAGACAAAGAATATTCCTTCAGAGATGAAGGTGAATCTGTCATGGTAGAAAAGGCTGATACTTCAGCATCGGCTCAAGTTGAGAAATCACAGAATGATGGAACAGTGCCTGAACCACGACCTATTCGAAAAGAAGGGGGAGAGGCGATGTTCATGGGACTAGGGGACGTCATTTTCCCTGGAATGCTATGTATTTCTGCAATGACTTGGTTACCTGTGATGGATGGACCAATGGGATTGGCGGCTTCAACCTGGGTTGCGTTGGGTACGATGCTAGGAGGTTTAGTCGGTTACTTCTGTCTGATGACGTATGTTGCTCGTGGAAGACCTCAAGCTGGCTTGCCTTTGTTGAATGGTGGTGCAATTCTAGGATATTTCATCTCAGCAGCAATCTTCGTGGGTAGCAGTGCCTTCGCATTTAACATTAGTTTGTTCTAATTCGCCGTCGCCTTCAAGCGCGATAAGCGGTTCCGTAGGAACCGGAGGACCTACCATGCTGGACATCAAGATGTTCCGAGACCATGCAGATATCATCCGTGCGGACCACGACAAACGTGGTATTGCACACGATGCAATCGATGCTGTAATTCGCTTGGATGAAGCATGGAGAAAATCTCAATTTGATGCTGATCAATTGCGACGAAAGCGGAATGAGGCTGCACGTGGAATCGCTGAAGCAAAGAAAGCAGGGGATGAGGCGGCCTTCGCTCGGATTAAAGCAGAGGTTGATTCTATCGCCGCAGAAATTGAGGCACTAGGTCTTCAAGCTGAAAAACAACAGGCAGAAAGAGATGCCATCCGCATGGGCGTTCCGAACATTCTCCATGATAGCGTACCAACTGGAGATGGTGATGAAGGAAATACTCAGCACAGCATGCACGGAGAAAAACCATCCTTTGGATTCACTCCTCGCACTCACAATGAGCTCATTGAGATGAACAATTGGGTTGACTTACCCCGTGCTGCAAAAGTAGCAGGCAGTCGCTTCTATTTCCTCAAAGGTGATTTGGCGCGAATGGAACTTGCATTGCAACAATACGCGGTCGATTTTATTGGCTCAAGAGGATACACATTCGTGCAACCACCTGTAATGATGAATCGGGATGCGTACGAAGGAGTGACCGACTTAGGCGACTTTGAATCAGTCATGTACAATGTACAGCCAGATGGCTTGTACACGGTTGCAACCAGTGAACATCCGATGACCGCGATGTTCATGGATGAAGTCATCGAACCAAGTTTGCTTCCAATCAAGATGGTTGGCGTATCACCTTGCTTCCGCAGAGAAGTGGGCGCACATGGGCAAGGTGACAAAGGAATTTGGCGAGTACATCAATTCACCAAAGTTGAGCAAATCATCATTAGTCATCCTGATGATTCTTGGAATCTCCATGAAGAATTGCTCACAAACTGTGTTGAACTATGGGACAGCCTAGGTTTGCACTACGAAGTGGTGAACATCTGCACTGGAGACATGGGGACGGTCGCAGCGAAGAAATACGATCTTGAGGCTTGGCTACCTGGTCGAGGTGAATACAAAGAAGTTGTCTCTTGCTCTAACTGTACTGAATATCAGGCTAATCGACTCCGTATGCGATATCGTACTGCGGATGGAAATACTGCAGTCCATACTCTGAATTCGACTGCAGTAGCAACATCCAGAACTTTGGTGGCAATCATGGAACAATGCCAACTTGAAGATGGTCGAGTGCGAATACCTGATGCTCTTCAATCCTACATGGGTGGCCAAGAAATATTAGAAAATTGCAATTGGTAATTCAATTTTTCAATTGGAATTCTCAAGAGGTTGAATTTCGGCTAGAGTTGCCCCTGCCTCGACTTGGTCCCCTACGGCAAAATGGAGTGCAGTGAGGATACCAGATGTTGCCGCAAGGATTCGATGCTCCATTTTCATAGCCTCCATCACGATAAGAGAATCTCCTTCGCTTACTTCATCACCAACTTTGCAAAGAACCTCTAGAATCTTGCCCGGCATAGGAGCGGTCATTCCTCCATCCGTAGATAAGCCACCTGCACCCTGCTCAGAAATAGTCAGCTTGTGCACTTTTCCATCGAGATGAATCCACCAATCATCACCAACCTTCGCTACATGAGCAAGTCGGTTGTTTATCCACAGTCGACCTGGGCGAGCATCTGTTTCGATTGAAGCGATTGCCTCCACATAATCACCATCACACGTTGCTTCAGAGATCTCTAGACCCTTGAATGCAATGTGCCAATGTTGGCCATATTGATCAATTAAATCTAGCATTTTTTCACCTCAAGGAAAGCTCCTGCGCAAAGATAGGAATGGATTGTATGGGCTCCCTCTACCCATTTCCTCAGATTCGGACATGATGGCTTTTCGAGCCAGCCCAAGGTGTTCGGCAGCAGCAGCAGCGAAGACTGCATTACTTGGAACGGGGCGTGACCATCCTTCTGGCCAATGCATTTCGATGAAATCTGTTGTGGTCTCACCCGCCTCATACATTTCATGAGACATTACATCACTTAGAAATCCAAGATTCGTAGTAGTTCCCAGAAGTACAAAGTCATCGCACGCGCGTTTCATTCTGCGGATTGCGGATGGTCTATCAGCAGCATGAACAATCAATTTTGCTAACATCGGATCGAAATCGATACTTGCCACATCACCCTCTCTGACACCAGTATCGAGTCTAATGCCTGGACCTTCGGGTGGACGAAACATTGCCAATGGGCCTGTGGCCGGAAGAAAACCATTCGCAGGATCTTCAGCATAAATTCTGACTTCAATCGCATGACCACGTATCGTTAAATCGTCTTGCTTGAAGGGCAAAGGTAGTCCTGCCGCGACTCTCAATTGCTCGACTACGATATCGATTCCACTGATGCATTCGGTTACTGGATGCTCGACTTGTAGACGAGTATTCATCTCAAGAAAATGAAAATCACCATCCTCAGCCAGAAGGAATTCTACTGTTCCTGCTCCGACGTATTCTACTGCCCTAGCAGCATTGACTGCTGCCTGCCCCATCGCTGCCCTCGTTTCAGCCTTCAATACAGGAGACGGAGCTTCTTCAACGACTTTCTGATGACGACGTTGGATACTGCATTCGCGTTCAAAAAGATGGACAGTATTACCATGAGAATCGGCCAAAACTTGTACCTCGATGTGACGTGATTTTTCCAAGAGGCGTTCAACATAAACCGTTCCATCACCGAATGCAGTGGTGGCCTCCCTGCTGGCTGCTGAATATTCGCGCTGCAAATATCTCGGTTCTCGCACGACACGCATGCCTTTTCCACCCCCCCCTGCACTGGCTTTGAGAAGAAGTGGGTATCCTACACGAGTAGCTGCTCGAACAAGTTCATCCACCATTTGTTCTGAGTCTTCCAATGGTAACTCCTCACCAGGAATAACAGGAACTCCTGCTGCAATCATCGCACGACGCGCACTAACTTTGTCACCCATTTCTTCGATGGCAGAGTCCGATGGACCAATCCAAACCAAACCCGCTTCACGAACTGCAACAGCAAATGTTGAACGCTCTGAAAGAAATCCATATCCTGGGTGAATTGCATCTGCACCAGATGATTCCGCTGCTGCAAGAATCGCTTCGATGTTCAGATATGTTCCAGCGAGTGTATCTCCTGCAAGGTGTATTGCCTCATCTGCCATTTGCATATGCATAGAGCCGCGATCTGCCTCTGAAAATATTGCAACGGATTCTAAACCCAATTCAGCGCAAGCTCTGAACACGCGACACGCAATTTCACCACGATTGGCGACGAGGACTTTCGTGATTGGATATGGCGCATCCACCATCCAATCTGGGCCCTTCATACTGGAATCACTCCTGCTTCCAATTGGGTGGACGTTTCTCCAAGAACGAGGCTAGGCCCTCTTGACCTTCCTCTGAACCGCGCATCTCACTGGTTTTGTCAAGTGTCCAAGTGCGCAGTTCCTCATCAGTACCTGTCCAGCGATCAAAGGTCATCGTGAGCTTCTTCGCTTCAGCCACAGCCATCGGACCGGTTGTTAGAACCTCATCAATCACCGAAGATTCTGCATCATCAAGAGAATCTGAAATTTGATTCACCAATCCAATACGTAATGCTTCATCAGAACCTATTCGTCCAGCCAACATGGCGAGTCGCCGGAACTGTGCGCTGCCAATCTTACGATAGACGTACGGTCCAATGACCGCTGGTAAGATACCCAATTTACCTTCAGATAATGCAATTCGTGTGCCTGAATTAATAATTACATAATCCAAACAAGCGACAAGGCCAGCACCACCTCCAAGAGCAACACCCTGAACTTTGCCAAGAGTGAAGCAAGGATGGGACCAAAGGCTGTTGAACAGACGATCAAGGCGTTCTGAATCCGCTCGGTTCTCCTCGGGGCTCTTGGCACCTGCATCTCGCATCATGTTGATGTCTGCACCTGCACAGAAGTGTTTGCCAGCACCAGATAGTACGAGTACTCGAAGGAACTGTGAGCCGTTCGCATCAGTGAGGGAACCCCGTTCACCAACTGAGCGGGCTTTCGTCCAATCAAGAATTGAGATGATTTCACTGATTAACTGTATGTTGAGGGCATTGTACACATCTTCTCGTGATAACGTAATGTGGGCAATTGGCCCTTCAATTTCTAGTGCACATAGGCTGGTTTCTGGCTTTAAATCTTCAATTGAATAATTCGACATCCCAATTGCTCCTTTCACATTCTAAATATTCCATAATCTTGCTCCGGCATTGGAGCATTAAGACTGGCTGCAATCGAGAGCCCGAGTATGTCACGCGTATCTCGGGGGTCGATGATGCCATCATCCCACAATCGAGCGGTCGAATAATATGGAGATCCTTCGACTTCGTATTTCTCTAGTATCGGTGCACGGAAATTATCCAATTCTTCATCTGCCATGCTATCTTTCCCCTCTCTTGCCAACTGATCTTGTTTGACTGTTGTAAGAACATCCGCAGCTTGAGGACCACCCATGACTGAAATTCTACTGTTAGGCCACATGAATAAGAATCTTGGATCATAGGCGCGTCCACACATGCCATAGTTCCCTGCACCGTGGCTACCCCCAATAATGACTGTAAATTTCGGTACTGGCACACATGAGACTGCTGTGACTAATTTAGCCCCATCTTTAGCGATTCCACCGGCCTCATAATCACGACCGACCATGAATCCTGTGATGTTCTGCAGAAAAACCAACGGTATACCTCGTTGCCCACAAAGTTCGACAAAATGGGCACCCTTCAATGATGACTCTGAAAACAATATTCCATTGTTTGCAATAATCCCAACCGGATACCCGTGAATCCGAGAAAAACCGCAAACCAATGTAGGACCATACCGCGCCTTGAACTCATGGAAACGACTACCGTCGACGATTCGTGCAATGATTTCCCGGACATCGAATGGGGTTCGATTATCCTCTGGAATAATACCCAATATTTCATCGGGTTCGTAGGCAGGATTTTCTGGAGGATGGACATCGAGTTTGGCTTTCGGGCCAGGATTTAGATTCTCCACAATGTTACGTACCATTCTTAGAGCAGATGGTTCGTCTTCAGCAAAGTGATCGGCAACACCCGACTCTGCAGTATGGACATCTGCTCCTCCAAGGTCTTCTGCAGTTACCTCTTCACCAGTAGCTGCTTTGACCAAAGGTGGACCTGCAAGGAAAATTGTGCCATTTCCTTTGACAATAATCGATTCATCCGACATCGCAGGCACATAGGCCCCACCTGCAGTACAGGAACCACATACCGCTGCAATTTGTGGGATGCCCTTTCCACTCATCACAGCTTGATTTCGAAAAATGCGACCAAAGTGTCCTTTGTCTGGAAATACTTCATCTTGCATCGGAAGGAATGCACCACCAGAATCAACCAGATAGATGCAGGGTAGATGATTCGCATTTGCAACCTCTTGTGCCCGAATGTGTTTCTTGACAGTGATTGGATAATACGACCCGCCCTTCACCGTTGCATCATTCGCAACAAAAAGGCATTCTCTTCCATGGACTAAACCCACTCCGGTTACTATCCCTGCGCTGGCTGCTCGTCCATCATAGAGGTCGTAAGCTGCAAGGGGAGACAATTCAAGGAAGGGTGTTCCCGGATCACAAATTGCGTTGATTCGTTCCCTTGGTAATGCCTTACCTCTACTGCGATGTTTCTCGACATATTTGCCACCACCACCCTCGCTCGCGGCATCCAAACGCTCGCGAAGTGTTGCTAGAAGTGTGCTATTGTGAGTATGATTCGATTCAAACTGAGCATCACTAGTATTGATTCGACTCTGTAGGCGATCCATTCGCACCCCTCAAGGGGTGCGAAAGGGCGCCAACCCTTGAACACTCGCACAATTACGTGCTGACAGTTAATCTGAGGATATCTCGTAATCCTGGAGCCAAGCCTACAGCAAGTAAGCAAAGGATTACCAACAAACGCAGGTGACGATGACGGTCTTCAAAACGAGCGGATGCAAACAAAAACCAAATCAATCCAGCGATGCCAAATTTAAGAATCGCGAAACCCCATGCTCCACCTGCCAAATCAATCACTTTCTGTGAAAGTACATGCTTTTCCGAATATCCAAAATGATCAACGCCGAGGTAAGTCGCAAGCCCATCGACCATCTGACCATACATCGCCAATAAGATGACCGGAGTTCCCAGAATGGCGCGGGGTGTGAGGGCCTCCAACCGTTCAAATGTGGAAGAGTGTTGTGTTTCCCAATCATCAAGTGTAATCCCTGCTGGAATAATTCCTGCTTCTAACCCCATATGATGTAAGTCCCTTCTAGTTGGTTGGCCAACGAACCACAATACAATACAAATGACCAATGGAAGAAGAAGGCAGACTGCAAGAGGCCATAATGCAGAGGGTGTTTTTCCATCCAATGGATGAAGATACATCGATAACCAGGCAGACAATTGAATGAAACATCCACCAACGCCGACTTGGATTAGTCCTTGCTCAATTGGTGTTGTACATTCTGCCAAGAAAGGATGGAGACCAATCAGTATGAAGAGACCTGTTAATGGAGCCCATAGCAGGGGAGATGACAGAGTGACTGGCCAAAAAACCATGAATTGTGGCAAGAAAATTACAGCTTGGAAGAGAGTGATTGTAACCGCCATTTGAGTTACTGCTTGAGGGCCCCCCACTCCCGAACTAAGATTTGCACAATAGGACATCAGGCCAACAAAAATTACCCAGCAAGCAACATGAAAATGAACGACTGGGGAGACAAAAAATATTCCAAATCTGTCTTGAAAGAGCAAACCATCTTCGTTTACCTCACCTAAAGCTGCCCAAAGAACCCACGGAATCAGAGCAATAAGAGTTGCATCACGAGCCGGAATTTTCATCTTCCGAAGGCATGCCGAAATGAGGATTACGAACGATACGAGTAGTAGTGAATATGCGATCGTATCAACTGGATTGTATCCAGCATCTCCACTGGTTGTATCTTTATTGAGCGGATCTAAGAAATTCTTCTGCACAATCTCTGTGAGTGCGTTTTCTGGAGCGAGATTCTCTCCAAGAATTGCGCCAATAAGTAAGATGGCGGCGCTGAGTATCAATACTGCAGCGGCTCGCTCCATTTTCGAAAATTTATCGTCGCCCAACGGAGTGTCCGAAATCAAAGAACTCCCGGTTGGCATTAAACAAGCCGAGCGGATTCGACTCTAAGCGATTTCCTTTGGTAGAGTATGGAGTGATTACTCCTCTTCTCCAATTTCACGAGCCTCATGAACCTCACGGAATATGATGGTACCAACACCAACATGATCTCTCAAAGTGCTAATCAAACTGAACTTTGTAAATGACCAATTCTGGTCGTATGAAACAAATTCTGGAAGTGTGATTGTAACATCATCACCATCGAATGATACTTCAAATCCGTCTCGGCCTGTGTTTGTTTCTAATAGAGTAGAGACTTTTTCTGCACGATCTTCAATGACCTTGATAATTCTGTAATTATACCTCAGAGTGCGACCCGCTAGTGGATGATTGAAGTCAATACGTGCGCGACCTGAACGGAAACTCTTGAGAATCCCTTGCTTTCCTCCGATTTCAACTTGAGAACCAATACCGAGACTCTCGGGGTCACGAACTGATCGAATCAATATCGCTTCCGACATGACTTCAACTTCATTTGGATCTCGCTCGCCATATGCGTCCTCTGGAGGGATATCAAATTCATAATCAGTTTCGGCTTCAGCTTCAGCAAGATGAGATTCAAAACCTGCAATCAAACGGCCACCGCCAATGACTGTTACAAGAGGCTTATATGTTCGATTTTCATCAAATTTGTCTGCATCTTTAGCAACCTGTTCACGAGTCGTTTCAATGAGCTCGTTATCATCAGCATTGTACAAGTCATAGTCGATGTGGACGATGGAACCATTCTCCATATTGGACACCCGCCCGGTCTTGGGCGGCCCGGCGACCGGCTCTTCCCTTATCAGCGGTGCGGCGGTGCCACGAGAAAGCCCGTAGGGCTTATTCCTCTTCATCAGAAGTCAAAGAAGGGGCAAGAAGCCAATTAAGTGCGGTACCAATCAATATCAATACCCATCCGGACCAAACCAAGTGACTACCTGTTAAATCGTATATTGTAACACGCACACTATCTACATCCTCCCCTGTTTGCATGAATGATGCTAATCCTAGTTCATTTGCTTGATTGAAATCGAAGATTACAACTAAATCACCCTGTAATCTGTGCCAAACATCCGTCTCAGACCGAGCAGGAATCGACCCTTCATCAAATCGTAACATACCAGGAGTTAGAGTAGTAATGATTGGGCCGTTCTCAGATTTTCGAATCTCAATTTCAATCTCAATCAAACCATCGCCGACTTCACTTTCCCAATCTGAATCACCAGGTTCTGATGCCCGTAGATTAGTGAAAGTATACCAATATCCTCCATGCTCAATTGATACATCTTTTGGAAGTACCACAACATGACTTGGGTCACCACGCTGGACAAGCGTGGTTGAGAAAACATGACCAATTAACAAAAGAACGATACCCAAATGTGCCAAATGCATCGCCATTCTACGCAAATTTAGAGGGTTGCGGCGCTTATTGAATTCTTTAGAACGGACCCATACTAGACGGGCGATGGGTGGAAATGAAAATATCAATAGAGGCAATGCAAAACCTGCAACCATGCCGCGCGTTAAATTACCACTAAGAACATAATCAGAATTGCCAGGTAAAGACTCTGAAAAGTAAATACCAAAGAGAATGGAAAATGTCAACATCCCAATTAGAATGAAAGGTACCTTCGATGGTGATACTACTTTTCGCCAAGCATAAACTGTTAATCCGAGAGTTCCAAGGCACAGTAATGGCAACCCATACATTTCATGCAGAGCAAGACTCGTTCCATCCACTTCCGATAGAAGTAGGATCCAAGTAAGGAGGAGGAACGACCCACCTATGGCCAACGGAGTCCACAATACAACTCGTTGCTGCCAACGTCCATCAGTCCATTTGATTGATTCTTCATCTCCTTCTTTGCTTAAAATCCATGGAAGTATGAATAGGATTACACCACCCAATGCGTATTCAATCGACAACAAAAATGCCCAGCGACTGAATAACATCAACAGGACACCAGATGTTATCCAAACAATTCTATCGTCGCAGTCACGACGACTCCACAACAATAATCCGAAAATACCTGCTAATAATCCCACTTCAAGAGTTTCAATTGCAATACCCAAGATTGCGCCGCCAAGCATTGCAAAGGGCACCATCCACCTATCTCTTTCAGTTGAAAAATGACGCGCTAAAATCCACAATAAGCCAGTTAGAATCAGAAGATATGTATGAACCTCCAAACCTGGTGCATCATTGAAGCCAATGTCAAGTATTCGCTCAACCGGTCCATTTGATGAGCCTTCTTCGTCCCTCACAAATGCGTGGATGCTTTGCCAAACACCGTTCGCACGTGTTACCAGTGTTGCGTGTATAGCAAAAAATGCTGGCATTAATCCTAATCCTATGTACCAACGATCTTCGTTGACCATTCCTTTTGGTAATCTGAAATGTAATAGCAATATCAAAGCCAGCCATGGTAATATGGAACCTGTCTCAACTGGGTCCCAAGCCCAATATCCACCCCAATCAAGAACGGTATAGGCCCACAACCCTCCAAGCCCAACTCCAAGTGTGCCAACAAATAGTGCTGGTCTTGCCAAATGCAATATGCGATCTCTCGCAGGTTCTCCAGGGATTAATGTAGCTGTAATAGCATGTAACCCAACCCCTATACAAAGCGTGTAGAATGCAAATACCATTGGTGGATGAATCACCATCAAATCTGTCTGCAACAATGCATTCAAACCCGGGCGCGCTGCGTTAGCGTCAGAGGTTACTCTGAAAGGATCCAAGAGTAAAGCAATTGTAAGTAGGACCATACTGAATCCAATTAGCAATCTCAATCTCAATCTGTGTTGTTTCTCAGATTCAGATTGATGACGATCGCCATCAACATATAGCAACACACCTAACAAAGCAACCCACAATAGAAGTGGACCTTCTCTCCCCGCCCATAAGGCACTAATTCTGTATGCCAAGGGAAGATCTGAACCACCATTCAGCCACACATATTCAAACATTGAAATATCAAAGATAAACAAAATCAGAAGTAAGGTGAACGGAACCATCAACGCAAGAGCGATGAATTTGTGCATCCCTTTACCAACAGTCATCTATTCACCAGCCGTAGTACTTTGCGCGACTATATCCAAAGGCCAACATTGCTGGAATGATTTTTTTGAAATATAATCGTGGTTTTCTCAAAGCCAAACGGATTCCAACCATCGCTTTTCCAGATAGACCCATATTGCTCATCTCTTCAGGGAAACAACGGCCCATGATTGACATTTCATCATCGGTCAAATTGTACAATGCTGTCTTGCCTTTGAGAATCTTCTCATAGGGAGGGAATTCTGCTTTCCACAATTTTGGATACTCCATAAGAACTGCACTAGAATAATCATTCATTCCAACTGCTTTGGCTGCAATTTCAGATGCAAAGACCGCGGATTTTAGTGCAAGGTGAGAGCCTCCTTCAAAAAGTGGGGAAGTGAAGCCTGCAGCATCTCCAACCAACATCAACCCATCAGAGTGGGTGCGTTCATGGGGGCCGGAAATCGGTATGGTTCCCCCAAATCCTCGGACATTGTTTGAACCAGACCTCCACGGCGGGTTCTCCTTCGTCAATTTCTTGAAATGGGTATTCTCAATGAATGCATCTAAATCCTTTACAGCCCCCTTTCTGTTTTCAGTCACAAGGCCTACGTTAGCTCTACCATCGCATTTTGGAATCATCCAAAGATATCCCTTCTTTGCATATTCGGGCCATATGTAAAAATCAAGATAATTGTCAGTCGGGACGTTTTGAATTTCATATTGCATACCTGCGATGACCTTGGGGCGTGGATTAAGATTCAGAAGTTTGGAACATATTCCTGCGACACCGGACGCATCAACAACAATTTTTGCATCGATTGGAAAATTTGCCCCTTTCCCAGTACAATGCCAACCCCTGAATTTATCTCCATCTGTGATGCGCTCCATACCCATCAATTTGTGAGAAAGATGAACTGTTGCACCAGCATTAACAGCCTGTTCTGCAATCCATTGCTCAAAGAGATGTTTCTCCAACACATATCCTGGTTCAGAAAGTTGTTTTGCAGTTCCATCTGGAAAAAGAACTCGGATACCATTTACACGCTTTGAAATTACATCCTCAGGAATATTCAGATTTAGATTAGAGACTGCCAAATCAGAGAGGCATTCGCCACAGTGTACAGGCGTTCCAATCTCGTCATGATCCTCAATCAGTATGACATTGAGACCTGCTCTAGCACAATGCAATGCAGTGGCCCCTCCACCCGGTCCAGCCCCCACAACGAGGACATCGCATCGTGATGTGGCCTCTGCCATCAGATGCGATTCAGACGACTCGGGCTTTCAATAAAGCGGTGCCAAAGGCACCGAGGCACTTACCGCTGCATTTCATAGTAGGAACGTCTCCGGCGACCATGGGTTGGCGCCGGATGAGTCGTTATCTACGAGCTCTGGAAGACAGAGGGGATTTGATTCGAAATAACCAACCCGTCGACTGTTATCTTGAAGCTGGCTGTATTGCAGATAAACTCGTCAAGAATGGGGGGCCTGCAATAATTTTTGAACAACCAATATTAGCTGATGGAACAATTTCAAAGATACCGCTGGCTATGAATCTATTCGGGACACGCAACCGCACAAATCTCGCATTACGAGTAGATGAGCCCAAAGAGATTGGAGAACGTCTCGTCAACTTAATGAAGCCAGATATAGGAAGTATCGTAAAACGTCCGTGGAAAGGAATTTCATTAGCAAAAAACGCCCTTTCACTTCCGCCAAAAAAGGTGCGAAAGGGTGCATGTCAACAAGTTCAAATGAAAAACCCAGATGTAACGCAGTTGCCGATTCCAACTACTTGGGAACATGATGGGGGGCCATTCATTACCCTACCACTGGTAGTAACAAAAAACCCAACAACTGGAGAGCACAATCTCGGAATGTATCGTGCCCAAGTTTTTGGACCAAAAGAGGTGGGACTACACTGGCAATTACACAAGCACGGTGCAGATCATGCAGCTTCAACAGAAGGTCAAATGCCTGTTGCAATCTGTCTTGGAGGACCACCAGAAGTGATTTTTAGCGCAATTGCTCCACTACCAGATAATCTGGAAGAATATATGTTCTCTGGACTATTAGGTAAACGGCGATTACGAATCACAAAATGTCTAACACAAGATCTCTATGTTCCTGCCGAATGTGACGTGGTAATAGAAGGATACACAATTCCTAATGAGACTAGAACTGAAGGCCCATTTGGTGACCATTTTGGACATTATTCGCTGGAAGGTGAGTATCCAGTACTTCATGTAACTGCAATCACCCATAGGCGAAATCCAATCATCCCAATGACCATTGTGGGAAAACCACCTATGGAGGATGGTTATCTTGGAGAAGCAATAGGTGATGCATTCCGGCCAGTATTACAATTCCAACACAGAGATGTCGTAGATTTATTTTTGCCATTGGAAACTGGATTTCATAATCTCGCTATCGTTGCAAGCAAACAGCGTTTCCCAAGACAGGCGAGGAAAACTGCACTAGGGTTGCTTGGTGCAGGCCAAATGATGTTCTTGAAATCAATTGTATCTGTTGATGCACAACATCCTGTGAAAGATCTTGATGCTTTTCTGGATGCAATCGATAATAATGTGAATATCGAATCCGATCTAACTGTAATTGATGGAATGGTTGCAGACCAACTCGCTCACGCTGCACCTTGGGAAAATATTCACAGCAAGTTGTTAATCGATGCAACTTCACCACCAATTCTAGATCCGTTGCATGGAAAGAATCTTGCCAAAGGCCCCGGTGCTAGCATTCTAAATCAAATTCAGGA
>CAYYKF010000014.1:0-25757 GCA_964441035.1 uncultured Candidatus Poseidoniales archaeon | reverse complement strand
CCTCCGTCCCCTGGACCAAAACCAGAGATGATGGACCGCTACACAACGGGACTCCGGACGTTCGGCAGCATTGACAACACTTGAACGGTACTGCTGTACAAGGACGAGTAATAGTATCAATATGAATAGGTCAAATTAGAAATAAACAACGAATCGACAGCATCAAACACTAAGACCAGCCCTGATGCAGTATGCATCAGACGGATTTGACAGGAAATGGTGAGGGCCGCGCCATTTTGTTAATCGTCCTGATGTTGACCTCTCTTTTCATCTGGATACCCAGTATTTCGGCATCAGATGGAGATGGTGATGGCTATGACGACTCGGCAGATGATTGTCCCTATGCAGCAGGAAATTCAACAATAGATCGAGTAGGATGCCCTGATTCTGATGGTGATGGGACTTCAGATGTATCACAGGGGACAGTTTCTGATTTCGATGGTGCCGACTATAGTAGAACAGTCTCCACATCAAGTTCTAGGAGTAGTATGTCGCGAACGATTGCAGTAGCTCCAAATGGCATGGTTGTCGCTGGCGCTGATAGTGGCGACCAAGTGCTATTGCTTGGCCCAGCGGGAAACGAAATCAAAACTCTTCTCACTATTAATTCCAATCCTAGAGATTTAGATTTCTCAGCAAATGGGAGTCTTCTTGCAGTCTCAGCATATGAGGCGAATAACAATGCATCAGTCCACGTATTTACCATGGATTGGGTGAATCAAAGTGCGACACTGTTAATCGATCTCTCGGCCAACCATTATGATGATACGTTTGCCCTCAGATTCAGTCCCGATGGAGACTTCCTTTATGTCGGTGGGAAGGACCATAATGTTACAAAATATCACACCTCAAATTGGACAATTGCACACATCATTGAGACTGGTGATGATGTATATACAATCAAAACCAGCCCTGATGGGAGTTTTGTAGCATTCACTCACGGCGAAGAGCTTGGTGTACATTGGACCTCTAATGGGACACAATTTTTCAATGTCCACAACCATTCTGGATACACGTTGGCCTTGGATTGGAGCCCTGATGGAAATTGGATTGTCACAGGCAGTTCGGACAACGATGTAAATGTTTATCATGCAAGTAATGGCACCGTACATCGTGAATTTTCTTACTCGTCAGATGTCAACGAAGTAGCATTCAATCGCGCTGGTACCCACCTTGTGTTGGCCACCAGTGATAATGATCCAACATGGATTATGAAAACTGCAGACTGGACACTCGAGGCCGAATTCGGTGACTTTCCTGGTGGGAGTGGTAACGGGGCATCTGGTCGCCGAGGGGCTCGTGATGTAGCGTGGTCCCAGGATGAAACTAAGATTTATTTCGGCGCAAGATATTATGGTAGAATTTACACATTTTATTCCACAGACGCCTACGCTTGGCTTGGCGGGGATGTTACTGGAGAATTGATGGAGAGCAGATTCCAAGAATATGCAGACAACAATAGTGATTACATTCCAATGCACTACAATAGTACCGTAACTCAGGTCACACAAAATCAGTGTAGTGGATTTAACCCGATGGGCGATGCAGCCCCCTTGATTGGGGCCTCCTCAAGTACAGCGGCTGAAGGCCTCACCACGCCGCTAGCAAATTATTCGACAAGTGGTATGCGCGATTGCGATATAACTGGAACGCGCCTCATTGAAATTCCTGTTGCCCGCATGCCTGCATCCGTTATTGTTGGACCAGGTGAGGAGGAGCAGTGCATGAGGACAATAGGTGGGCTGACGATGGCACAGATGCGCTGGCTTCTTTCAGGTGCAAGCGAATCTGATTTGACCTCAAATAGTGGTTTTATACATCCAGGTATTAATTGGAATTCGGTTGTACCGAATGATGATGGCAACGGTGAAATTGAGTGGATAGACTTACACCCCTCATGCCAGGATGAACCAATTCACATTATACATCGTTGGGAAAACCGTTCTGTCACCCAGATGATTTCTTCCTTGATATTCTGCGATCATTGTAACTTCCCTGAAGATTGGTTTGCTGAGGATTTTGATCGACTTCGAACCAGTTTGATTGAAGAACACCGTGGCGACATCATAAATGGGGTAGCTGGCAATGATAAGGTACTTGGATTTACTGAACTCCGAGTGGCACTTGACAGCCCATCTGTCTACAATGTCCCAATGTATGACAGCTGGACTCTCGGTGCAGCAGATGCTGCCGCTGCAGGTGGTACACTGATTCATCCTTCAGTTGAAAACTCATCAAATGGCTTATGGCCATTTCAAGATGACTATCGCTTGGTAATACGGGAAGACAATTTGGACATTTTGCGACCATTTATCTCATGGATGCTATCTGAAGCAGGGCAAGAGAATTTTGACAATATAGGATTTGTTCGATTGGATGATTATTCCCGTGTGCTAGCAGGAGATAGAATAGGTATTGATCTGCGTGGAATTTTACCCGATGATGATGGTGATGGAGTTTGGAATGGCGATGATGATTGTGATGCCGAATCGGGAACATCAAACACAAACCCGGCAGATTACGCGACAGTTGATGAGTTTGGATGTGCAGATAGCCAGCGTGACTCAGACGGCGATGGCAGAATGGATGATGTTGACGATTGTCGAGAGATATACGGAACAAGTTTCCAACCCACGGTGGGGTGCCCTGATTCTGATGGTGATGGATGGGCTGACACTGGAGATGCATTCTGGGAAGATGAAACCCAATGGGCAGACCAAGATGGTGATACTTTTGGAGATAATCCTACAGGAGACCAAGCCGATTCCTGCCCCTCTGTTTCAGGCACATCGGTGAATGACAGATTCGGTTGTATTGATTCTGATGGAGACGGATATTCCGATCCAACCTCAAACTGGACCGTCGATGACGGTGCTGATGAATTCAAGGATGACCCTTCGCAATGGGTAGACGCTGATGGTGATACTGTTGGAGACAATTATACATGGATTGACTCGGATGGTGACGGAATATCTGATATCGAAATTGGAGATGCCTTCCCAGAACAGATTTCTCAAAATAAGGACCGTGATGGTGATAATTTTGGTGATCACCAGACAGGATATGCTCCAGATTCTTGTCCAGACCAATGGGGTAACTCTACCATGCAGGAAAAACTAGGATGTCCTGATGCAGATGGCGATGGGTGGGCCGATGAAGATGACTTATTCCCAATGGAACCCACGCAATATGCTGATACTGATGGAGATGGGTTTGGTGATTCACAGTTTGGTATCGAATCGGACAAGTGCCCGGCTACTCCTGAAGACGACATTGGATTTGTCCACATGAGCGGCGCAAAACGTGGATGTGCACCTTCCGAATTGGATGGCGATAAGGATGGTTACTCTGATGCAGATGATATTTGTAACAATACGAATATCAATGAACCAGTCAACGAATTTGGTTGTGCAGAATATGAATGGGATACTGACAATGATCTATATTTCGATGATGTTGATTGGGACAAGAACGATCCAACACAATGGGTAGATAGTGATGGGGATGGGTATGGCAATAATGCCAGTGGGACAAATGGTGACCAATGTCCAGATACGCCAAGCGACATTGTCGATTTAGGATTGATTTCAACGGAAGATCAACTTGGTTGCACGGATGGTGATGGAGATGGATGGTCCGATGTTGGAGATGTTTTGCCCAACAACCCAACACAGTGGGCAGATAGTGATGGTGATGGGTACTACGACAATTTTGACACCATATCTTGGCTGACTGACCCCATGCGTGAAAATTCAAACCCTGCATGGCCCGGTCAATTTGTCACCAACGCGCGCGACCCAGATCGCTGCCCGAACCACTCATATACCTTCCAAAATTTGGAGAATTCAGGGTGTCCGCTGGACATCTATCCCGGTGAAGAAGAAATTCAAGATTCCGATTCACAGGGTGATAATTACAACCCCAAGTCCGACGATGACGGAGGGCTAAGTATGATTGCAATCGCCGTAATTGCATTCGGAATCATCTTACTAATTGGTCTAGGTGGAATTGCCACCATGATCTTGCGAAGACAAAAATCACCGAAAGGCCGAAGAAAAACACCTACTCCAAGCGAGAAAACTCCTCAAGCAGAAGACTTGCAGGTTGTAGAAGAGCCAATAGGACCAGAAAACGATCCAAGTTACAAAGTTGATGAACATGGTTGTGAGTGGTGGGTCGATGAGGATGGAGTTTGGTGGTATCGCCTACCTGAGATGGAAGATTGGGCAGAATACCAAGGTTAACCTCGATTCTAATCGAGCGATGAGCCCCGAAGGGCCTATCAATCGATTCTAATTCGTTTGACTATGGAGATTCACAAAATAGCGGTCCTAGGGGCCGGTCAGATGGGGAATGGAATCACGCAGGTAGCAGCATGCGCGGGATATGAAGTCTGTATGATTGATGTGAAGCAGGAATTCGTAGACAATGGAATGGCAGCTATTGAGAATTCACTTGCTAAACTTGTTTCAAAAGAGCGTATGTCAAAGGATGATGCAGATGCAGCCAGATCTAGAGTTACTACCTCGACTGAAAAGAGTTCAGCAGCAGATGCTGATTTGGTTGTGGAAGCAATCCCAGAGATTCCTGAATTAAAATTCTCTACATTTTCTGAACTCGACTCCATTTGCAAACCAAGCGCAATTTTAGCGAGTAACACTAGCAGCATCAGTATCAATGACATAGCAGCATCTACCAATCGGCCCACACATGTCATCGGTATGCACTTCATGAATCCAGTTCCAATAATGAAACTCGTCGAGGTCATTAATGGCAGTGCTACAGACCCTGCAGTTACTGCGGCAGTATTGGCAGCCAGCGAAAAGATGGGAAAAACACCGCTTTGCTGCAATGATTCGCCCGGTTTTGTCTCTAATCGCATCCTTTGTCCGATGATAAACGAGGCCATAATCACCCTGCAAGAAGGTGTGGCTGAACCAGAAGCGATTGATGGAATTATGAAACTGGGGATGAATCACCCAATCGGTCCTTTGGCCTTGGCAGATTTGATTGGAAACGATACTGTATTACATATCATGAACGTCCTTCATGAAGGGCTTGGCGATGCCAAATATGCCCCTGCTCAATTACTGGTTGAAATGGTGGAAAATGGAAAACTTGGCCGCAAATCTGGCCAAGGCTTCTATTCATACGAAAAATGAAATTGACATTCATCAATTCAGCAAACACAGCAGTTCGTGCCCGAACCCTGATAAGTCTCGACTGATGGAAGCAGACTGATACACATGCCAGGCACTAGTCGAGTCGAAGTTCGCACGCTCAAAGTCGGTCGTTATGTCGCGCTTGAAGAGAATGCATACAAGATTCTAGGCATGACTAAATCCAAACCTGGAAAGCATGGTGGGGCCAAGGCTAGAATCGAACTTGAAGATATTTTTTCAGGTCAAAAGCGCAGCCACGTTGCGCCTGTTACCGATTCTATCCATGTACCACTGATTGAGAAAGGCTCTGCTATCATTACACACATCGAGGGTGCAGAAATTCATGCGATGGATAACAAAACTTTTGAGACTCTAATTCTACCTCAGGAAGAAGGTATGTCGCTCGATGCAGGCGGAGAAATCCTTTGGATGGAAGCCATGGGTCGATACAAGATTATTCGCGACCATTGATGCGAAAACATCTGGGATGTAAGCATGGTAACCACAGCTAATCCACTCAGCGTTAAAACCGCAGATTTTGTTGATTTTCTCGAAATTAAAGCCGCATGGTGGCGACTGCTCGACGATCAACAGTTACATGATTCTAGAGGTTCAGAATCTGTGTTGCGGACGAATCATAATTCAGACCGTGTGCGACGTTTTCTAGAAAGCCGAATCCGACAAGGGCGTATTGCTGTTGCATACCTCAACGACGAATTGGTGGGAATTAGCACATTCGCACCTGACGGATTTATCCTTGATTCACCCGTCAAAGTTTGGGAAATTTCTGACGTTTGGGTCGAACCGCATGCACGAAGGAACGGTATTGCAACTGCACTTGTTCAATTTAGCGAGCAAGAATGCATGATGCGTGGTGCAAGTGAAGTAAGACTCACAGTATATTCACAAAATAATGCAGCATTGGGCCTTTACGAATCTCTCGGGTATCATCTAAATTCACTGACCCTTTCGAGAAAGATTTTGAAAGAATAGATTCCAATACACTTCTCCCCACAAACCTAAGACCCATCCCTGATACCGTTAGCCCGCTCCGTAGGAGCGGTGATGGTTGTGTCAGGTGTTAGAAAGTCAGCATATCGGCAACCAGTCACGCCCAAAGGTCTTGCGGCAATTGAGTCCGGCTCACTCACTTGGTTAGACGAAGACATGTACAATAATTTAAACACAGGATTACTAGAGCAGTACCTTGAAGAAAAGAACCTTGAGGAATCGTTTGAAGTCAGCCATTGGTCACTTTCAAAGGTCATGATTGGCATTGGAATTGGTGCGATTTTTTCAGGTGTAACTGCCTATATTGGACTCAAAATTGGGCTGGCAGTTTCCGCGGCTTGGTATGTTGCATATTTGCTAGGAATGGCATTGAAGTGGTCCCCTTCTGAGGTGAACATCTCGACCAGTGCTACCACTGGGGCTACACATGCTTCGACGGGTTTCATCTTTACATTCCCAGCCATATTCTTGCTTTCTTCAACTGAAAAGGACGAATACTTTGTTGGAGGGGCACCTTTATTGTCTGGCATTGATGTATTTCAATTGGCCTTCATAGGGATTATTGCCAGTATGTTTGCAGGCTTCCTAGGTGTAATGTATTTCATCATTTTCCGGAGGGTTTGGTTGGTCGAAGACCCCTTGCCCATGCCAGGGTTTGAAGCCACTTTGAAGATGCTTGACATCTCAGCAGACGTGAGTGCTGGTGCAGCAGAAGAGGCTAAGAAAAGCCTGCAAACGGTTGGAATCTGGACAGCACTGTCGATGGCCTTCATGTTTGTGATTGATTATCCATTATTTTGGAAGGACCACATTGTCGCGAGGGTGGGGCGGGTTGATTCCGAAACTGGTGCCCCAGTGATCGACCCCGAAACTGGAAATCAAATCCTTGATCCTATCTATGGCAACTACTCAGGCGCCGACAAACTGGCATCTTCTGCAAGTGGTGATGAATGGGGCCTTGCCTCTGTTTATTCAGAAAGATGGATCCATCAGCCCAGTGAGTTGCATGATGGTCATGCCGTGTCTAATGGTATCACTCACTGGGATAGCAATAATCCATTTGCATACACCTTCCTTGGAGTTGAATTGAGCCCCACTCTTTTTGCAGTAGGGTGGTTCATGAGAATGCGAGTAGCATTCCTAGTTAACCTTGGTTCATTTGTGGCTTGGTTCTTCCTAATTCCACTCGCTGTGTACTTCAATGCACCAATATTCGCTGGTGTTGATCCAGTATCAGGAGGTGCACTGTATTCGCCAATTCAGGATGGAGATGGTCCAATTCAGTGGACAGCGTACAAGAGTATCATTCGGACGATTGCGATAGGCGCAATTCTCGGAGGTGGCCTGCTTGGGTTGCTGAAGATGGCGCCAACATTCCTCTCAATCTTTGGAGATATTGGCAAAGCATTCTCTGGTGAAAAAGGGCAAGAATACATTGATGGAAAAGGGTGGTATGAGTGGCCGCTCTACCACATCCCCATCTTCATGATTCTTTCTTTCTTTGCAATGATTCTGATTTTCTGGATTGGAGGATTCCCTGTACAGGCTGCAGTTGTGTTTGCGCTTGTATTGATTTTGACCACATTCCTACTGGGGGCGATTGCAGTCCGTGTGATGGGTGAGACTGGCATTGAACCTGTTTCTGGAACCTCGTTCATTGTCTTGCTAATGCTTCTTGGCTTATTCCTTGGATATGGTGACTTCTTTGGCCTCGCTAAGGAAGAAGCAATTCTGATAGCATTGGTTGGAACTACTGTATTTGGCAGTGCAATCTCGATGTCTGGCACAGTAGTCGCCGATTACAAGAATAGCCTATATATTGGAAATAGGCCATATCACATCTCAAAAGGCAATATCATGGGTGTTGTACCTGGTGCAATTCTAGGGGCTGGAATGGCAATTTTCCTCTCTGATTTGTTGGCCAATAACAAGATCGATTTGTTAGCGCCACAAGCGAACGCATTTGCTGGATTCACCGTAATGCTCTCAGAAGGTCAAGGCAACATCTCTGCACTCGCACTTGGATTTGCGCTGGGGGCGTTCGCAGAATGGGCAACAGGTATGGGAACTTCCTTTGGTCTTGGCATGTATCTACCAACTCCTTACACATTCCCTATGATGATTGGTGGCGCCGGCAGAGATTGGTGGGAGGCAAACCGCCTGAACCCTGTCATCGATGAAGTCAGAGAGCAGGAAGGTAGTGCCAAGGCTGAGAAGAAACGCGCACTCATGCTGATAACAACATTCATGATTGCAGCAGGGGCTTTGACAGGCGAAGCCTTCTTTGGCGTAGAATCAGCAGTTTTGGCCGTCATCGATGAAACAGCAATGGCCGAGAGTGGTTGGTATTGGATTGCCCGCCTCATCTGCTTCGTTGGGATAAATGTCTTACTATTCGGAGGACTATATTGGCTCTTCAAGCGCGCTGGAATTTTTGGTAAACAAAGTGATCATCCTAACGAGGCCTGAGGGTGAGTTAGTGCACACATCAAAAACTGCACCGATGCATGCATGGGTAATACTTGCTATAGCAGTCCTCGCAGTTTCAAGCGCCGGTGCAGTGTTCAGAACAATGGATGGAATTGGTCCCTTGCTAAAGGCTGGTTGGAGATTACAGGCTACCAGCCTCGTTCTACTTCCATTTTTCATATACCAACTCCGCACATCGAAATTTGAGTGGAATCGCAAAGTCCTGCTGATTGTTTTGGGTTCAAGTGTTTGTTTATGGATTCACTTTGGCAGTTGGGTCTGGTCACTTGACCACACTTCACTAACCCACAGCTTGCTATTTGTGACCGCACACCCGCTGGTCATCGTTGCAGGGATGGCCATGTTGAGAATGAATCCACACAGATGGGAGGTGTGGGGTGCAATCCTTGGATTCACAGGTGCATTCATTACTTTGCAGGATGCTAAAAGTGGAGGTGAGGTAACAATTATTGGGGATGTGGCAGCATTCGTTGGCGCCCTTGCAATTGTCGGCTATCTTGCAGCTGGGCGTGTATTACGCAGTGAGGGTGGAATGCCATTATTCCTCTATGCATTCCCTGTTACAGCATTCGCTGCAATTCTGTTGACTATACAATCAGTCATTCAGGAAGGGACAACACTCGGCATGGCGTCTGTAGATACAAGTGCTATTGGTTGGATGGATCCAACTTGGCTACTACCTGTGGCATATCTTGCATTTGGTCCCGGACTTGCCGGACATACGGGGATAAATGCGAGTTTGAAATGGCTCCCACCATTAGTCATCTCAGTTGCAGTAGTTCTGGAACCATTGATTGGGTCTCTAATTGGATGGGCGATTGGTGTTGAATCCGTTCCCGGATTGTGGACTTGGGTCGGTGGCCCATTTATGGTGGTCGGTACTGCTCTAGCCATTGTGGGGTCGCACCATAGATTGCCTCAAGAAGAGATACCGTGCGGCGAAGAATGAGGCGATTTGATGACATGGCGGGATGCCCTATTCTTGACCAATGATGATGGTGTTGATGCACCAGGATTGCACCACCTGATTACGCATCTTCACGCACGAGGTCATCCTCTGGCTGTATTGGCACCAGCAAAGGAGCAGTCTGCATCTGGCATGAGATTGACACTTCGTTCGGGATTAAAGTTCGAGAATAGGAAGGACATCATCGATAAATTGGAACTTGATTCAGAAGGACCCCCGATTGAGATTTTCAGTCTTGATGGCACGCCCTGTGATTGCGTGGTAGTCGCACTCGATGCAGGTTTTGATGATTGGGCACCCTCCATTCGTCCACGTATGTGTGTATCTGGAATCAATAGGGGTCCAAATGTATCTGTTGATATCATGCATTCAGGTACAGTTTCTGCAGCACGTGAAGCTGCGCTGTATGGTATGCCAAGCATTGCAGTAAGCCTAGCAACCTACTTGCATGAGGATTATACTGTTGGATTCAAGGCAGTTACAGAACTGATTGATGCATGCTTACTCCAAATTCAAGGGGAACCACCCAACTTGAATCGTCCGCGGGGTAGCAAACAGATTCCATGGGCAGTCGATGGCATCGAGATGCCCGAACGATTGCGGAAAGCATTCCTGACAGGTGACATTTTCCTGAATCTTAATCTCCCCCACGAATGGAATGGTTGTATTCAGACCGTTAGGCTTGGTGCCCGGTGGTATCTAGGTGCAACTTCTGGTGTTGACATTGCAAATGTTGGAAAAACATTCGAAGTAGGGGCAGCCTCAATTCATGATGAAGAAATTCCAGATACAGATTGTTTTAGCATTATGACGGGCAATGTATCGATTACCCCATTGGCAACATGGCCGCAATCACATCCATTGAGTATACCCGACTCGATGCTATACGCAGCATTGGAATCAAATGAGAAAGGTCTACCTAATTGGCTATCCTAGTTCTGATCAATCAGGTACTGAACAATTGCAATACAAGCATGTCCTTGCAGCCAAGTTTCACCCAAGGAAATACGTTCCAATCCTTTCATTGCTTCCAAATCATCCTCAGTGAAAGTTTGGTCGTCAGATAGGATAAATCCTAATGGGCGTGAATCGAAGTTTAGTGAATCAATAGAATCTCCATCTTGGTCGAGAACAAAGATGCGGACATTTTTCTTATTCCATTCTGTAATGGTTTGATTCAAACCCCCTCCTGCATGCCAAAAGCCAGAGTGTAATTCAGAAAATTGGCCAATAGCAGGAACCGGTTCATTCAGTGCCTTCCCGATTTGACCTGCGATTGCTCTCTCATCAGAATGTATTCCTTTCAATTTAGGACCTTCGAGCCAAATTCTTCGTACCGGCCCAGGTCCACCGAGCAGATGAAGGGTGACATGTGTATCCTTACGAATTCCATGTGAAAGGAAAAGTCCTGCATTCACAGCACGGGCCAATACATCAATTCGTCCAGATGAACCAGACAAATCATTCAAATTGATTTTTCCAGAAGACTGCGCACGATGGCCAACAATCGCAAATCTCCGTTCCATCAATGTCACCTCACATGAGGTCAAGATCATCGGCATCTCCCATCATGCCTTTCATTTGCCGTCTCAATTTCCTGTTGCCCTTGATTCCCTTCATCATCTTCCGGGAGCGATTCCATTGCGCAATCAATTCTCGAACATTCTTTTCACGAACACCAGAACCACGCGCGATGCGGCGAATTCTCTCAGCTTTGAGTATATGTGGTTCATTCTTTTCTTCCTGAGTCATAGAATCCATAATCACTCTGTATTTCTCTAGATTTTGCTGCATTTCTTCTTTTTGCCTTCGGTTCATGCTACCCAAACCGCCGAACATTGAATCGGGGAGATGGGAAACGATGCGGTCGATGGTTCCAATCTTCGACATCATTTCCATTTGCTTATACATATCATTGAGTGTGAATCTACCAGACATCAAACGTTCAGTCAATCTCATTGCCTCTTCCTGATCGAGAGAATCAGGAGCAAGGTCAATCAGCCCCCGAATATCTCCCATGCCAAGCAATCGTGAAATGAATCGGTCCGCCTCGAATTTCTCAAGATCCGCGACCTTCTCACCTTCTCCAATGAAAACGATGGGAGCACCAGTTGTTGCGACAGCGGAAAGTGCACCACCACCACGAGCAGTACCGTCGAGTTTCGATACAATCACACCTGTTACACCGACGAGGTCATGGAATCCAGCAGCAACAGGGCCTGCTGCCTGACCGACCTGCGCATCAATGACGAGGAACCTTTCAGTTGCATTCGCGACCTTATGAATACGGTCAAGCTCATCCTGAAGTTCATCATCTAGGCGGTCTCTACCTGCCGTATCGACAATGACTACATCGGCAGTGCCAACTTTGGCAAGACCATTTCGAACGATACTCACAGCATCAGGGTTTTCAGGCTCACCATAAACTTCGACTGGTGAATCCGACAATAATTGTTGCAATTGAGCATATGCACCTGGGCGCTGAACATCGGCCTCAATTACAGCAACCCGTATCCCGTGTCGTTTCCTCCACCATTCGGCAAGCTTTGCAGTAGTTGTCGTTTTTCCTTGTCCATAAAGACCAACCATAAGTATGGTTTGGTTGTGAGGTCGAATCTCCCTCGGAGTACCGAGCATCCGAACAAGTTCGGTGTAAATGATATTCATTGCATGTGTTTGCAATGTGATGCCTGGACGTAATTCTTCTTCGACAATGCGTTCTTCCAATCTCGCCGTGATTTCCTTTGTTTGTCGGACATTGAAATCCGCTTCTAATAACGATCGACGAATGCTTTTAGTCAATTCCTTTATCTCAGCCTCATCCAGTTTGCGCTTACCCTTGAGTCGAGCGACGGCTTTGAAAATACCAGCCTTCAATCCTTCAAGCGCCATTGATTCGCCCGCACGCTTGTCCCGTATGAACTCGACGGATACGGCCCAAAGGGCCGGACAACGCTAAGAAGGGCATGTGTGACCTCGACATGTGGCAGATATTGGGGGCATTCCACTTTGGCAATTCCAAGTTGCTACAGCCATAGGCTTAGTTGGCATATGGATGGGTTGGCAAGGTGGCATGCGCCGAATGGTTGGGTTCTATGATCTTCCATCTGCAACAAAAGCACTCATTTACGGCTTAATTATAGGTGGATTATACCAGATGCTCGTAACTGAATTAGTCATGTATCCACTGTGGACAGGTTCCTTTCCGCCTTTGATACCATTATTCCTAGTTCCATTGAGCCTTTCATTGGCGGTGATGCTATTGTTAACCAGGCTTAGCATACGTCAATTGAAGAGCCAACCAACGGCAGGATGGGCTTTCGGTTTAGGCATAGGTTCAATGCTTGTTGTACGCCTAGCATTCCAAATATTCGCTTTCCCCACAGAGTTAAATCACTGGATATATGGTTTCAATCTACCTTCAATTGCACTGGGATTAGGTCTTGCTTTATTGGTTCCATGGACGGAGGCAATCATCTGCTCATGGCAAGGATGGAATGCACTTGAAGGTCGTAGATTCAAACCAGCTTTCAAATCAATGCTTCTTCGAATGCCATTGATTTTGATTCTAACTTATGGGGTGGTGTATCCACCCATTCTTCTATGCATTCCAATATTCATTCTTTGGGGGCAAAGCAAGGCAGATTCCCATTGGTTACCCTCGGGTTTGTCACCACGTATGAAACAGGAATGGACACGATTGCAAAGGACAGGAATCGCAACAGGTGTTCGAGCCGTGGCATCTGTCGAAGAGTCCGAATGATGCTGCGTCCCGTAGGGACGCACCGAGAACTTCAAGTGATTACTGATTACAACACGTACAATGGCGCGCTGCCCGTACTGTGTCAGCTTGAATCCTGTAGGGTCAAGTGTTTGCAACTCTTGCGGCCGTTTCATCCTTGGTGCTAGGGGCATGGCATCCAGAGTAGGGCCGCAGCCAACAGGAGGTCCGATGGCATACAATGCAAGAAGAGGACCAGCTCCTGGACGTTCTCCACAACACGGGAATAAGCGACGGGATCGAAAAAAGAAGAAGAACCTCAGAACACTCATTCTAGTACTGGTCATCGCCTTCCTGTTCCTGTTCACGCCCGCACAAGATCGGCTTGAGAAACAACTCGGAAAATGGATGGACCAACTGATGGAAGAATTTGCGGGATATCGCGAATATCCTGTTGCAGTTTCATACGAAGTTGAGCGCCATGTTATCCTGAACAATGTCGATAACCGTGATGTCTGGTTCGAGTATCGTTTGCCCATCCCCCAAGATCGAACTGAGAGAGGAGTATTTGACGTTGGATTTGAAATGGAGAATGGTCCAGATTTCAGTGCCTACAATGTGCAGAAGGTACATTCGATGACGGTAGCGACATCTAACTCTCAATCTACAATATCAATACCATTAGATGGGACAATTAGGAATAGTGATAATGCACTAGATTTGGATGGTATGACTGAAATTTTCTGGCCTCAGACGGGAGACAATGGATATCGATGCAGGGTTGGAAAATGCGCGATGTGGATTGGCGACATAGCACCACTTTCCTCGCTAACATTGATTGTTTCCTATGAAGTTACAGCATATTCCTTTGATTGGTGGGACGACTCAGGTTTGACATCACGCATTGCTCGCTCCACTTCAGGATTTAGTCTGGATGATAGCAATTCAGGGACATTTGAAGATGTTACAGAGCGAGCAGGATATTTGGCAATCACGCATAGTAACATCGGTTCTCACAAGAAATGGTATGACAGGGATAGCGGACCAGGTTCGAATTGGGCAATAAATGGAGAAAATAGCGTTGTTGAATCACTCGCTAACGAAATACGGGGAAGTCTAAGTGCTAGTGACCAAAACAATGTCCACGCCTATGCCCGTGCTGCCTTCACGCACATTTACAACGAAATTGTGTATGATACAGGATTACTTGGTAACGCACGTAGCGGGCCCCAGTGTATCGCAGACGGCCGGGGAGATTGTGACGAACAATCGAATGCTTGGATGAGTTTGCTCAGAGTCTATGAGATTTCAGCATGGTATGAATTTGGGCCAATGACTGATTCGGATTTTGAAACTTGGGAACCCCATGCCTGGGCGAATGTGTTGATACCAATGGATGGCGATTGGTGCAGTGAAAATGGCATTGAAATTAAGAGCTGTTATGTTGAGGCAAGTGTTGATGTTGTGAACAACAAATGGTTGATGCATACACCAACTTCCTTCACGCAATGGATCGAGGAACCGAGTTCGTTGGGAGAAGGGGCATATAAATTCTATAGACCATTATTATCAAACGGACCAGATGGTATGTGGACCGAGCTATGGTCAACGATTGGAGACCCTCAAATCATTGATGGAACATACGAAATTTCGGCTTGGGTTGAGTAATGAGGATTAAGAGGGAGAGGCAGGGCCGCGGGACCATACAGGGGCGATAGTGTGCGTATTATCATTGGCGGCGCAGGCGAAGTTGGCCGAGGTGTTGCACGTGCATTACAGGACGAAGGTCAAGATCTTGTTCTAATCGACCCTAATCCGAATGCAATAAAGGAGGCACAGTCTCTTGATGCCTTTGTTCTACTGGGTGATGTTACACGCCGCGAGGTACTCAAGGAAGCAGGTATACGAGATGCGGCAGTCTTCATCGCTGCCACAGGTAGCGATGAAAGAAATATGCTAGCTTGTGCGCTGGCCAGAGACTTACTTGAGGAGGAACTTCCACTTGAAAAAAACCCCAACCGACTTGAACTCTTAACAATCGCTAGAATTCATGATGCCAACCTCATCGCGGATGAAGAAGGCCGACTATCTCGCTGGACAGGTGTCGATGTAGCTATTTGCCCACATGAAGACTCGATACAAAGGCTCCGTGCTGGATTGAAATCCTCTAGCTTGAATGAAGTTCTGCCGCTTGGTGGCGATGCCTGGATAGTTGAAGTCGAAGTTGCTGCTACAGCATCTGAAATGGTTTCATTCACACTTGCACAAGCAGTCGAAAACATCGATGGATTGCCAACTCCATTTACGCTATGTCGCAAAGGTGAACGTGCATTTGTACCCGATTCAGAAACTGTACTTGAAGTTGGAGATAGATTGGTTTATGCCACAATTGGTGAACATACTTTTAAGAGAATTTCAAAGGCTGCTGGGCACATTGAACCACCGTACCCTGAATCCCCCAGGGTCGCCATTTTTGGTGCTACTTCCCTAGGTCGACAGTTAGCAGAATCCTATCTTGCTGAGGGTTGTTGGGTAACCGTTCTAGATGAACGTCTAGAGGCGGCGAACGAACTGGTTGGAAGTGCAATCGGTTCTCAAAAGAGACTCGATGTCATTCATTGTAATTTGGGTGATTTGGATTTATTGAAGGAGGTTGAAATTGTCGACCATGACATCGCAATCGCGGCATTGAGTGATGATCACGATAACATCGCAATCGCAATGCGTGTCGCCGATATTGGAGTCGAACGAACTGGCCTAATTTTGGATGATTCGAATTTGGCGAGGGTTGTCCGGCGAATTGGCCTTACCTATGCAGTTTCAGAGCGTCGCGTCGCCATTGATTCAATCTTGATGCATGTTCATGGTCGTGTTCCTGGGCATTATCAATTGATGCCTTCTGTTCCAGAAATTGTTGCGATGAGTGCGTTGATAACTGACGGTCACAGCATTATAGGGAAAACTGTGGAGAAAGTTGAGGGCAAGGCTGGCTCCTTTCGAATTGCCTTTGTCGAGCGTGAAAATTCAGAAGGTTCTAGACTGATGTTACGACCAAAGAATGACATGACCTTGAAGTCTGGCGATAGACTGATTCTGTTCGTTGGGTCTGACGATGTTTCAACAATTGAGCGAATCATGGAGCGCTGATAATGCGATACGATGTAATCGGTTTGGTTGCAGGTTGGAGCCTGTTGCTTTTGTCGATACCACTTGCTATTGGCGCATGTGTGGGCTTCATTATGCATGATGAGATGAATATTATTCTCTGGTCATTCTTGCCACCTATTCTATTCTGTATTTTAGTAGGTGGAATTTTTATTCGCTGGGGGACAAGGAGAGATACAGCAGACCGACTTCGAGACCGGGAAGCATTCGCCGCAGTCGCCTTATCTTGGCCACTTATTGTCGCTGTTGGAGCATTGCCATATTGGTTGGGTCCAACATTCCACGGCCCAATCACCTGGGATGGTGATGGTGGTACTCTGAAGGAAATTCTTGGGGGGATGATTCGTAGCTGGTTTGAATCCATGTCGGGATTCACTACCAGTGGAGCCACCACTATTGATCCCCATGCATCGCCTAGATGCGAAGGCGTTGACGATTGTATCGCTAGCCAGCCTTATGGGATATTGTTCTGGCGCTCGTCGACTCAATGGCTAGGTGGAATGGGTATCATCATGCTTGGCATGTTGCTGTTGAGTCGCGCCCTCGGCGGTGGGATGTCAATTGCTCGGGCAGAACTAACTGGGCCATCCTTGAGCCGCCTACGACCCCGACTTCAGGAAACTGCACAAGCGCTATGGGGCATCTATATCGGATTCACAATCCTTGAGTTCATCCTCTTGATGTGGATTGCGGATTTGAATTGGTTTAACGCAATCAACTATTCATTAACGACGATGCCATCAGGAGGGTTCGGTACAACTGATGGAGGAATCATGGATTTCGACAGTACTCGTGTAGAGGTCATAATCACCTTCTTCATGGTAGCTACTGGTATCAATTTCACCCTATTTCACTTCCTGCTACTGAAAGAATATGCCAAGGTCATCAATGATCAAGAATTGCGTGTCTACTTATTGGTCCTGACATGTGCATGGGCGATTTTCGCAATCAATCTGGTTCACAGCGCTGGTTGGGAATGGGGCGATGCTCTACGGCATGGTGCTTTCCAAGCCGCTGCGATAGGAACCTCAACCGGGTATGCTAGCGCTGATTTCGCTAGTTGGCCAGTACTTTCTTTGTTTGTACTTTTGTTCCTGATGGCAGTGGGGGCATCTGCAGGTTCTACGAGTGGCGGTTTGAAAATCCTGCGTCTACGTCTTGCCTTTGGCCTTGCCCGACGCGAGATTCACCGCATGGTGCAACCTCGTGCAGTCGTTACTGTAAGAATCAACGGCGAGGTTGTTGACGACTCTAGGATGTGGGTTGTAATCGGCATGTTGTCTACATGGGCCGCATTGGCAATGATAAGCACAGTTTTGCTGGCCATATTTGAACCAACACATTCGCTAGAAACAATCCTATCGGTGATATTCGCAGCATTGGGAAATACAGGTCCAGCACTGGGTGCTTTTGGCCCCACTTCAACTTGGGCTGGGCTTAACTGGTATTCTTTATTCTACACCTCACTTTTGATGTGGGCTGGTCGCCTTGAATTACTCACCGTACTCGTTCTTTTCCATCCCAAAACGTGGCGTAGCGAGCGCAAGACTTGATTAGAAAAAGTCAAGTGTTTTTTGAGCGGAATCTGTAGATTCAGACGTATCGAAATCTGAATCAATTTCATTTTCCAAATCCTCAAAATCAGTTTCAATACCGGGGGATGACTGGACGATTTGCATCTCCTCATATCGTTGTGCAAGTTTTTTGTTTTTGACCAAATGCATTTTCATCCCATGTAGTACAAGGTGATCCTCAGCGGAAAGGTTCAATGCCAATGAAAGCTCAAATTTTTCTGGGTCTGCTCCCAATTCTTCAGTAGAGATTGCCCTTAATGCGGGCCACAATTCTTCTCGAACCGAAACATGGCTGGCACCACAAGTTTCGGCAAGCCGCTCAACAATAGAAGAACGGCGCCATGATTCTTTCCCCCTCCGAAGAAAGTTAGGATATTGCAATGCGAACCTTTCCGGCGGTGATTCTGTAGAAGCAATACTTGCTGCCAATGCACCTAATTGCCCACCCCAGTACCATGACCTATATGCTGTGTTGGAGAACATAACAGGTAACGCCCTATCTGCAAGTGATAGTGTATAAGAGCCACGTGCACGAGTTGCCGAATTACGAAACACAGAAGCATTGTTCCAAGCCACCCATGCCACAAGTTCATCCGGCGTTTTATCGATTCTCAGACCAATTTGGGCGGCATCCTTGGCCCGTTTTGAGCGGTAGAGTTTTTCCAGACCTGGAAAAAGGTCGATTTGTTGATCCCTCTGACTATATTCAAGGTGATTTCTAACTGACAATTCATCGATGTGCCCTGTAGAAGCAGTGCATATTGCCTGTAAATCTCGGACTAAAGCGCGAATATCACCTGGATTGTTTTCCACCAGCAAATCGATTGCAATACCATCGGCGGTGTATTCCTCGGCAACGAGTATGCGATTTGCGATTCTCCTAAGTGCACTATCAGAGGCACGACGAAATTCTACAATTTCTGCCAATCTGGAAAATCGATCTCTAGCGGACCGCCAATTTCCACTTCTACCCCAAAGCCCCATGGGGTCATTACAGGTAAGGAGAATTGGTTGTTGAGTAGAATTGAGTAAGTGCAGCAATTCGGCTTTACCACCACTGTCCCCCAATAATTTCCGAGAACGGGTATCCTCACTCGGAGTCATGCTTTGGTTTATCCTTTCTTCACTAACCTGTCTGAATGACCCGCCAATGTGATCTACTTCGTCTAGCAATACGAGAGTTCGTCTCTTTTTGTCAATTCCAAAAGATCCATCCATACTGAACGTGAAGTGCGTTGCGCCAGCAGTAGCAGCCTTTCGTATAGCTGCTGCATTTCGTTGATCTGACGCATTCAATTCAATGATGTCCCAACCCAAATCAGTGGCAATTGCAGTTGCAATACTCGTTTTCCCGACCCCTGGTGGACCTGTTAACAAAACTGCACGCTTGTCTGGAACACCACTCTCCCATGCGAGGAGCCAATTTTGAATTCGCTTGCGCGGGGAGTCATTACCTTCCAACAATTTCAAGGAACTAGGACGATGTTTTTCAGTCCAATCCACAACACGGAGTTTGTCGGCCATAATTTTCACATCGATGTATTTCTAATCAGATTAACTACTTATGCAATCTTTTGATAAATCCTATTTTCGATCACTTGCTTATACCCATCATTACGTTTCACCAATAGATCAACGATTAATTTCACTTGTTTTGAGTCAATCTGTTCGTCTGTGTATAGAAGCGCTGTTTCTGGGATTTTTAGTGGGTCGAGTGAGGAATTTCTCAGGGTCCAATGATAATCATCAAAATCGAGATATCCACCTGGCTTCAACAATTTGTCACAAAGGAAAAATGTCAGCGCATCTATGGCCCATGTGTGTGCACCATCCATATAGATGAAATCAAAAATGGGCTCAGTCGACCTTTCCATCAACTTCATCAGGGTCCAGTTATATGAATCCAAGTATTTGTAACTAGAACCCCAAGAGACAATATTACTGAATCCCACATCCTTCAAGTTTTTTGCCGTTTCATCGACTATGTCTTGATAGTCAAACAGATGCAATTCACCTTTGCCATCGAGGAATTTTGCAAGTTGAAAGGATGTTCCTCCTTTCCAAATACCAATCTCTGCAATCGTAATGGATGATTTATCCATACTAGATAGGTCGCATTCATCAGAAAAAAGAAAATCAATTGATGGTTTACTATATTTTCCTGCAAATTCCCCTGCCCATATCTTCTCAGGATACCATCGAGAGTCATCATCTACCATAACTGGAACAGATAAACGAACGCACTTGAACATTGAGAGACTAGAAGAGTTCAGAAATGGTTGCTGCCATCAGGTGTTTCAGAAGCACATCGACTTCAGTTCGGACTTGGACACCATCATCCCTGCGCCTTATTGTTACAGATGAGTTGGTGAGTGTTTCATGATCTACAGTGATTGCCCAAGGCACGCCGACCTCATCGGCACGGGCATATCGCCGTCCAATCGAACCAGACCCATCGTAGTATGAGGATAGATCGCGAATTGACGAGCACTGACGGTGCAATTCATTCGCGAATTCATTGAGCCCATCCTTTTCCATCAATGGCAAAATTGCGATATCAATTGGCGCGATAGATTCTGGAAGTTGCAGTAGTGTATAGGATTCACCAGCTTTTTCAGTTTCGATGAATGCATGGTCAATCAAATGCCAAATTATCCGATCGATACCGAATGCAGGTTCAACAACGTGTGGAGTAAACCACTCGCCATGTTCGGTAGAATCAATGTGTCTCTGTTCGACCATGTTCGCTTCAATCATAACCTCTGAACCATCTGATAATTTTAGTGAAAACGGGTATGATGAAGGCAATATATCTAGATTTTCAAGGGCACTATTAACCAACCCTGCTTGTTGTCTAAACGTAGGCCCTATAACAGAACCATCACCCATCAAGACGTTTTTTGATACAACCTTTGGTGTATCGAAAGGGCGCCATGCCCTAAGGCTAGAATTTCCTGTCACCTTCGCATGAGCTTCAAGGTCGTAACACCCACGGTGGGCGATACCCACACACTCAATCCAGCCATATGAACCGTGAATCTCAACATCCCAGCAATCAGAGGCATAGTGGGCCATTTCAGTATCTTCATGCTGGCGGAATCGAATTTTAGAAGGATTAATTCCTACATTTATTAGAAAATCCCAAGTTAGTGCCATGAACCAAGCTACTGTTGGGTGACGAATCAGGCCCACTCCAGATGCCATACTAGGAGTCATTTCAACGGGTTTGGAAGAAGTGGGGTCTGGGACCAAAGAAAATGGTGTATTCTCCCATTTGGAAAAATCATGATTTGTCTCCTCTTCAGGGTCAACAAAATATTCCAATTCTGCCATATTAAATTCCCGTAATCGTATCATCCCCTGGCGAGGACTAATCTCATTACGATATCCTTTTCCAGATTGCATTGCCCCAAATGGTAAACGGTTTCTAAAATGTCTGTATAGGGCAGGGAAAAGCATGAACATGCCCTGTGCAGTCTCAGGACGCATGTATGCAGTCCTACTTCCCTTCATCGCACCAATCTTTGTACTGAACATCAGATTCATCGGCCGTGCAGGCATCCAATCCTGTTGATTGCATCTAGGACAGCCAATATCGTGTTTAGAAATCAAGTGATCAAACATCTCAGGGTCCAAATTGTCAGCATTTGCGTGATATTCCTCCACTAGATGGTCACTACGATGAACAGTACTACACGCTTTGCATTCGGACATGTAGTCATTGA
This sequence comes from uncultured Candidatus Poseidoniales archaeon, assembly GCA_964441035.1. GTDB lineage: Archaea > Thermoplasmatota > Poseidoniia > Poseidoniales > Thalassarchaeaceae > MGIIb-P. The sequence goes on along the minus strand of CAYYKF010000014.1, from coordinate 3,942 downwards.
ATTCACCAACGTGTCCACTCGCAACCAAAACAGGCTCGGGAGTTAGAGTCGGTGAATCAATCTCAACAATATTTCCGAGTACAGCCCAGTGTTGCAGCCATTGATTCTTGACCTTACGTCGTAATCGACCCCCAATGGGGCCAAAATCGTATAGCCCTGAAACACCCCCATGAATTTCAAATGCCGGCAGGATGATACCACGTCTACGCAGCATCGAAGTGAGCCTATCAAGCCGACCCGAACCATCGCTCATACACACGCGCGAGCATAGTAGTCCCATCAAGGAATCGGTAAATGATTGGAATCGAGCCCGGAACTGTGGTGGATAGGCCGCATATATCATGACCATTCAATGCAATTGTTCATATATCGTATAGATACGCTGCCCTTCAGGTTGAAAGAAGGAATCAGCATGGCTAAGACAGTATATTTAGAAAATCGCTCCACAACGGAGGATATTCTCTCTACTTTGTCACAGCCAGTACGTGATTGGTTCAAGCAAAAATTTCCTGACTTCACGGACCCTCAAAAACTTGCCATCCCTTCGATTATTGATGGCGAACATCTTCTATTATGCTCACCGACGGGTTCTGGTAAAACCCTAACCGCATTTTTGACAATCATAGATAAGTTGGTTCGACTATCTCTAGAGGGTGATCTTGAAAAGAAAGTTTACTGTATTTACATTTCTCCAATCAAGGCTCTTGCCAATGATATACAGAAGAATTTAATTGGTCCACTAAGCGAAATACGTGAGCGTTTCTTACCAAGTAGAGCGCAAGAAATCAAGGTTGGTCTTAGGACCGGCGATACATCTCAATCAGATAGGCAGAAGATGCTTCGAAAGCCACCACACATCCTAATCACGACTCCCGAATCTTTAGGACTCGCATTGGCTTCCAAGAAGTTCCGACCTCTAATGCATGACTTGAAGTGGATGATTATTGATGAATTGCATTCTCTTGTCCCAACAAAACGAGGTACCCACTTATCACTAACAATGGCATTATTGGATACCTTAATTGCAAGTCCTGTGCAACGTCTAGGGATTTCTGCAACGATGGAACCATTAGAGGAAGTTGCCCATTTCCTAGTGCCTGTGAAAGGGATTGATAGAGATGAGATGACTGGAGCCCGAATCCCTAGATTCGATGATGAGGAATCTGAGGTGGTGCACATCGCTAAAGTAAGCGGCTCACGTGAACTGGATTTAGACATAATATTGCCACATCCAAAATTCAATGAAGTCCCAGTCAAGCAATTACTTGATCACAATGTTGAGATTGTCAAGGATTTGTGTGAAGCTCACACTACAACACTCGTATTCGCAAATACTAGACAAATGACCGAAATCATCACTCAAAAACTGCGGGTTTTAGGGCTGGCAGGAGTCGAAGGACACCATGGCTCGATGGACAAGCAAATACGATTGGAAGTTGAGCGTAAGTTGAAACGAGGAGAGTTGAGATGTTGCGTATCCTCTAGTTCATTGGAGATGGGAATTGACATAGGGAGTGTGGATATGGTCATTCAAATTGGTTCCCCTGGCTCAATTTCTACCGCCCTTCAACGGATTGGTCGTGCGGGACATCATGTTGGAGGCATCCCTCGAGCTAGGTTTCTTCCGACCTCTGTGCATGATTTACTCGAGTTGGTCGCTTTACAGGGAGCCATAATGAGGGGTGAAATGGATAATCTTAGGTTTCCCACAAATTGCCTAGATGTTCTTGCTCAATTTATCATCGGACTAACTGTGTGCAATGAAATCGATATGGACGAGGCATATGGAATTATTACATCCTCATATCCATATCGAAATTTGCCATATGATGATTTCATTGATGTATTGGATTTGCTAGAAGAGGAAAGACGCGTGTGGATAGACTGGGAAGAGAACATCATTGGCAAACGTGGATATGCTCAGATGATCTATTATACGAATATTGGAACCATTGCTCCTGACAACAATTTCCTAGTATTTTCAGCAGATGGTACCATGATTGGTCAATTATCATCCTCATTTGTGCAAAACCTTCGTACTGGCGATGTGTTCCTTCTTGGAGGCACAACCTACAGAGTTCACCGTATCCAGTCAAGCCGCGTGAGTGTAACTCCTGTGACAGGTTACCGGCCAACAGTTCCTTCATGGTCTGGGGAAGCAATGAGTCGTTCTCGGGAATTATCGAATGCAGTATTGGACTTGCTAAATGCAACTGTTACAGCTATCCGCAGGGGTCGCAACCCAAGGGATCTACTCAGTGGCCCATATGGTCTATCCGAACCGGTCTCTGAATCCCTTGCAAGATTTTTGGAAGAACACACTATTGATTCATTCCAAGTTCCAGACCACAATCGAATCTTGTTCGAACAGATAACGAACAGCCCCGTGCCAACATACATCATCACCACCTGTCGTGGTAGAGCATTCAATATGGCACTCGGATATTTCATGGCTGGTCTATGTGAAATGTATGATTACCATGTCATTGAAATGTCATTCGATGAAAATGCATTTCTTTTCAAAACCGGACAGGAAATTGATTCTGGCCTAATTTATCCTCTTTTCAAGGAAAATCAGCGTGATGAGGTCCTCCAGCGCTACCTTCTTGACAGCCAATTGTTTGCTAAAAGGTTCAGAGAGGTCGCAGGCCGCTCGCTAATTATTCCACGTAGAATAGGTGCCGATGAAGTTAGCCCCAAGCAATTTCAACAGAAGGCAGAGAAAGTATTCAGGGACCATAGACAACAAGCGAATTCGTTGCTAATTAAGGAAGCACAAAACGAGATTTTCCATACAGATTTGGATATGGAGGAACTGGAAAATTTCGTTAACAGAATGGCTGATGAAGGTGTTAGAATCGTCCATTCTCGGGTCGCATTCCCATCCGCTTTGGGAATGAATTTGTACATGGCCGCATTTGAGGATTTACTTTCTATGCGCACGCGCGCATATCTCGTCAAAGACATAGATCCAGAGATACTACGCCGCCTCTTAGGTGGCCGTTCAAAGGCTACTGATTTGGATGATGATGCATTAATGAAGCATTATTCCGATAAGGTGGGAACTCCGACGAATGCAGATGAATTGTTGAGTTTGATGGAAAAAGGAGGCGGACTCGAGAAATCTTTGACAAACCCACTTTATGGCTCAAAATTGTCTGAAATTTCGCAAGATACAATTCGTAGTTGGGTAGAGGAACTTGCGAATTCAGGTGCCATAACAAAAATCACAGGAACTGGTTCTGAAGGCGTAGATGACAAATGGTTTTCAATTCGCATGTCAGAAGTTCACGGTACATTAGGTGTCATAGCTGCAAAAGGTGCAGGTGATATGGAAAGTGTCCGTGAACTATACACTGGTGGTATGACATACAAATGTGCCACATCATTCTCAGGTACCGATGTTACAACATGGTCCGAATCCAAACTTTCAGATCCACATGAGTGCTTGCGTGTGAAGATTGCAGATATGCTTGGGAGTGAGGGTCCGAAAACACTGGAGATAATTGCAGAAAGACTACCATTCCCACTCGCTCAAATCGAGGCTATACTTCACGAGATGGAAGTTCGAAACATCGTATCAATCGGCTTTTTCACACAGACTGAGGAGGGCGAGTTCATCCTCCGTGTTGACGAACATATAATCACAGGTGGGGATTCAAATGTAATTGAATATAGGTCACTTCAAAATCTACTCCTGAACAAATCTTACACAAAATATCCAGATGTGCTATCAGCGCTGGATGAAGGACACATAATGTTCACAAAAATGCACGAGTTACTTGGCCGAATAGAGAATTTCCGATTCGCAGATTGGAAGGATATGAAACATGACTCCGACATTGTGATGGGTAGATTGTTACATTCTAGGGTTGGATATACTACTAAGGCGATGATTTCAACTCTGTTAGGATTACGCCCAGAACCCTGGTTTGCGGAGAT
>CAYYKF010000013.1:7568-28677 GCA_964441035.1 uncultured Candidatus Poseidoniales archaeon | reverse complement strand
TCAATCAAATCAGGGTCTGAAGATTCAGCAGCATCCCAAGCAACCTGAGCATCCTCATTCTTTTGCAGATTTGCTTCTTCAACCAATTTTTCGCCCTTTGTCAGTTCATCCTCTAAGCCATCGAATTCAGGCCTTGGAGTCATTGCATCAATCCGAGGCATACTTGCTTCAATTGTATCTGCCCCACCTCCCTCTGCAGGCCCCTTTAGATCAGTCCCTCTGGTTCGATAAATTACACGGCCCCACTTATCTTTGTCTTTGGCCAACTTGCCGCCACCTTCGGGGCGCATGATGATGTCAAGAATGTCTGAGCCACCAGGCATTCCGAGCAATTTTGTTCCGAAGTGTTTCTCTTCTTCAGCAAGTAAAGGTGCTATATCCATCCCACGAATTAAAGCGGCATGAATGCGATTATAGCGAATCCGCCCAGACATTCGACCTAGAATGATACCTAAGGAAAGTGCAATTACCATCGTGAAAATTGATTCATTAGAACTGAGGGAAATCCCAAGGCCATACATTAGCAGGATGGCGACAATCAATCCTGCGGGTGCCCAAATCATGATTCGCCTAACGATGAGATCTCGACGAAGCACACCCATCAGAGCAGAATCCAAAGGAGCGGAACCAACCCAATCTAATTTGTCACCACTCATGGAATGCCCTCACACGAGGTCCTCGTTGAATGCATCGACCCAATGCTCACCTTTAGTAGGCAGCGGTCTTGCTTTCAATTTGACTACCGGAACCCGTGGTATTTCTCGTGGTGATTGATTCAAATGCGGCCCAACAATCACACTGACAGTCTCCTTGATTTCTGGGGGAGAACTCCCTCCCATTACAACAGAATCCTTCACAGAGACATTTGATGTGCGAGGTTCAAGTGCCAATCTTTCAAGAAGTTCAGACATTGTACGTTGCATTTCCATGCTATTATCGGTAAATGCTTCTGTTAGTCGACCACTCTCATCAGCTAATCGCCTCTGTGCCATATCAGCCTGTTCTGCTTGAATTCTTAGCACCCGCTCCATCGTTTCCACCATATCCTCCCATCGCCCACGTGCATCTTCAGTCCGAATCTCAAGCTGTTTCAGCATTTTCTCTTGTGATTCAATCAATTTCTTTGCTTCTTCCATTGCAGATGCTTGTGCCTGTAATGTCGTACGCTGATTCTGGATTAATTTTCTTGCTTCCGGTGCACCAACAGAATCACGTCTCTCAATTTCAGTTAGAGCGCTTTTCAACTCCTGTGATTGTTGTTGAATATGATAATCTAAACGATTTATTTGTGCATTAGCATCTTGTAACCGTAGTGCTTGCGAATCGCTGATTATCCGCAATCTACGTTTTTCAGCACTATTTCTCGGGATTTCAAATAGCATTAAGATTAGGAAACCTGCTGCTAGCCCTATTATGGGTTCAGCTTGTATTGTTGAAATCCAGATGCCGGCAGCGACGCTGACTGAAATAGAGAACAGTTTAGACATGTCCGTCAATGTATTATTTTGCAAGCGACGTTATTGAGTGTTCTCACTGAAACCCCCAGTTATTGATGCATTAATTGGGTACAAACTCATTCTCATCAACCTCAATGAGCTTTCCTTGTTCCAATAACCACTCTAAAGCCTCCACCAATTCTTCGGTGTCAATTCCTCTTGGAGACAAAGCCAATCCAATTGCCTCAAGGCTAACAGGTAGCGAATTCCTTTCCATAGATTCCTCAACACACAAGAGAATGGATTGAGCACAAACTGCCAACAGCGGGTCGTCTCCATCATCATCATTTAGGTAACTAATGTGAGCAGTAGCGGGGTGAGGATTCCAAACCCCCTCATCTTCGATGTCATCTTTCTTGAGGGCTGTAATATCTTCTCCAAAGTCATCAAACAAATTACACTGATGCGGGTCTATTTCTGATTGATTTTGTTCTCGGTGTATTCTAGTAGAGAGGGCATCAATACGCGAAATCCGTTGTTCAAATCTGATTTTTTCTCTAGAAAGATTTGCTCCAACAAGCCTCAATTCTTCAGCAGCTCTTTCCGATAACCATGTTCGCATGTCCCACGAAGGATCGAGTCGAAGCATGGTTTCCCAGAGCCTTTGAACTTCTTCAGGAAGAGTTGCAGCATCTAGGCGGGGCCGCTCATCACCATCGGAAGGTTGGTTCGACATCCACGGGAAGTGTTGAATGACGGTTGATGAAGTGTTCCCTAATTCATCCTGCTGCTCGACGCTGGAGAGGGCGTTCCTTCATGTAGGGGAAGGAAGCAGCACACTTTGATGCCTCCATACACATTGGCTCTACTTCCCGGTGATGGGATTGGTCGTGATGTGATGACCGAGGCGGAGAAAGTTCTCGATGTGATAGAGGAATTTTCCCCTTTGAAATTCATTCGTAATGTGATTCCTTGTGGAGGCCAATATTATCTTGAGACCGGAGAAGAATGGCCTACTGATTCGTTTGAATTCTGCCGTGATCAAGCGGATGCCGTATTATTGGGTGCGATTGGTTGGCCGGAAGCTTTCACTCCTGAAGGAGATCTAGCAGGCGGACAGGTAATTTTGGGTTTGAGGAGTGGGCTAGATTTGTACGCCAATGTGCGCCCAATCCGACTTTATGAGGGCGTGTGCCACAAAATCCATGGTCAGTTCGCCCAAGTTTGGAATTCAGGTTCAGTGGATATGACAATCATCCGAGAGAACACAGAGGGATTGTATCATTCATTGCTACGGCGTTCTGCCGACAAAGCCCAAGGACGCACACCTTCAGAGCCTGAACCCATCACATTTCCAGGCCTTGAAGGCGAGATTGCTTGGGACCCACGACCAATTTCTCGAATTGGTAGTGAGAGAGTCATCCGTTTTGCATTCGATTGTGCAAATCGTAGGAATGGCGCACCAGTAGATGCCATCTCGCGCGTGACATGCGTAGACAAATCGAATGTTACACGCGGCTGTCAATTATTCCGCAGTATCTTTCATGAAATCGCCGCAGAGAACCCTAATATTGAAACAAACCTCGCATACATTGACGCGTTCACGATGTGGTTAGTACGAAATCCAGAAGAATTCGATGTCGTAGTTACACCCAACATGTTCGGTGATATTTGCACAGATTTAGCGAGTGTTTTGCAAGGCGGTATGGGATTGGCAGCATCTGCCAACATCGGAGACAACCATGCGATGTTTGAACCAGTCCATGGTTCAGCACCAAAATATGCAGGATTGAATAAAACAAATCCGATTGCAATGATTAGTTCAGTATCAATGATGCTAGAATGGCTTGGCGACACACATCAAGATGATGATTGTAGGTCAATCGCAAATTTGGTTGAGCAATCAGTTGCTAAGGTAATTGCAAATGGTGATGTGTTGACATATGATCTTGGTGGGACTGCTGGAACGACTGAAGTCGGTGAAACCATATGCCAAAACCTTGCAGAATTGCTGACTGAGCATTACGCAATCGCTTAGAGTTCAATCTTTATTTTTCGCACGTTCAATCCTTAATATGTCCTCAAATTGTTCCCACATTTCTTGTTCAATTTCAGCCCGAAGTTGTGGAACCATTTCATCCAAAGTTTGTTGCCGAACTTGCTCTCGAATGGCAAGAGCAACTTCACCAACAATTTCTTGTTCGATTTCAGCCCTCATATTTTCGCTTACTTCAGCTCGAATTTTCTCTTCGATTTTCAACTTTGATACAGTTTCAAGACCCCCACCGCCTTGACGTACCGAAACGCGCGCACGTTCATCTGCCATATGTTCGATGTGTTGCTCAAGCCGTTGTACAACCTCCATACTCCACTCAGAATGAGGATCTGGCAGACGCCCTTCACTGATGATTTGCTGTAGGATTTGTACGCTCCGAACACGCACAGGGTCTCCAGCCAAATAATCAGCAGCACCTGTGACGAAAGACAGAATTGCGTCAACGAATTCACTTTCCGGCAAACTACCACCACAGCCTGGACATTCTGTCACAGCAGCATCCAAGTTTTCGTCATCGTCACCCTCATCTCTTTTCTTCCGCATTTTTCGGCGGGGCTTTTCAGGTGCTTCGATGTCGAAGGAAACTTGTGAAGAAAGGAATGTGTCGGTTTCGATGAGCAACCGTTCCTCCTCTTCATCCTCAGGGTTTGCCATTAGGAGGTAGTTATCCCATTTGGAGAAAAGGCTTTCCGATTTTTAATATCTTAAGTGGTTGAATTTAGGATTCACCCAATTTCCCGAGCATTACGTTTAGAGATTTTTCTAAGTTCACATCATTGTTCCATTTTTTTGAATTTGGAGCAGGTTTCTCAATCAAGGCATTAAGTAACAATGGTGCACATCGAGTGAGTTCATCAACGATTGTAACGCTAGCCATACGCGCTGTTCGTGAAAGCGGATTTAAATCGATTACACAGACGGTTTTCCCCATCGAAATCAGCGCTTCACAGCGATCCCCATCCTCCAAGGGAACTAGGATAACATCTGCTGCAAGTATACCATCTGAATGGCAAGCAGCTCTGGGCCCATCGAGGTTTGGAATTACTGCATCGGGCGCCCCTCCCAGAATTGCAACATCATCGACATTATTTTGCATAGAAACGGGCAACAATTTCTTCGCTTTTTCGCGAAGCGAATTTAGATGATTCAATAGAGCATCCATTCTCTCTGGGGTCCGATAATAGATGTTTACTTCAAGAGGACACCCTAGAACTGCTGCACAGGCAATCATGACTTCACCCGCTAGGGCTGTTGAATTCCCATTTATTGAAAGGGTTGGAAACTTTGCATTGTGAAGTCGTATTGCCACTTCAGTGATGGCTTGTGAAGCGGCATCACATGTGGATTCATTGAGCAGGTAATCGAAGGCTTCTCCCCTCCCATGGGCAATTAATGCGGAATCTGCTAGCATACCTTTCGCTGCGGCCTCAACAAGCCTTTTCCTCGACATGAGTGATGAATAGCGAGGATGGGTAGGCGGGACATCGCCCATTAAATCACACTCCTTGGAAAATACACGTTAAATCGATTGGTTCCGCAGCACGGTGTAATTCGCTTGCGGAAATAACATCTACACCTGAAGATTGCCAAGCGTCCAGATTGCTAAATTTCACATTCCCACTTGCTTCTAATGTTACATATTCTCTTAGCCCTCGAGTTTCAAGATCCAATACCGCATCTTTGGTTAATTCAGGACCCATGTTGTCCAGCATGATATTCAATTTCACTTCTTCATCGGTTTCGAGTAAACGTTCCGCCCACGTTTCCGCTGCAGCTAGCGCCTCATCGAGCGTGCGCACTTCGATTGTTACGAACGCACCGATTTTCTCTAACGGGAGGTCGCGCAAAATATTGCGCACTCTAGTTGACCCTTTTTCTCCATTTTCTGCGGTAGTAGCCAAATCATTCTCCTTCAACATGAGAGCATCAGGTCGATTCAATCGATGAGTTAAGCCACCCCCAATTGCAACAGCACCTTTGTCCAGAATTCCCCATGAGGTTTTTCTGGTTGCAGAAAGAGGGATTTGTGAATGAGAAACCCAATGAGCAGTATTGGTTGCAATGCCACTAAGTCTGCCAAGGATATTGAGAATTATGCGCTCGCAGACTAAAATCTGATGTCTGCACGCTTCGATGGTCAAAATACAAGTATCTGAATCAATCTTGGAACCTTCACTACTTGTCCATGTAAATTTAGCACCCGGCATCCATTCTCTAATGAGTAAATCGACAGCATGTAATCCTGCTATTATTCCAGATTCACGGGATCGAATCTCAGCTTTCGTGATTTTATTCCCGGGTTCAATGGGCTCGTGTACCCCCTCATCAGCTAGCATAGCTGCAACCCACCTTCTCGTGCTGTTCAGAAACCAGTCTGTTGGACCATCTTTGGAATAAAGTGAACGTTTCCGATCATGAGGCAAGATTCGATTTTCCACCTCTTGAAAAGTCTCTGCGAGAATCCCGTCTACATCGACTACATCAACACCATCGCTGGCATCGACATCGGCTAAATCCTCGGAGGTCACCACTTCTGGGAATCGGGGGGGGGTTTTCACCCTCTCGGCGTGCTAGAGACGACCATTTTGGTAACAAATGCGCACCAGTCCTGTATTTCGCGGCTTTGATGACCCCCAACGCTCTCGCATCAATAGATGCGCCGTGTGGGGGTGGTTGGAGATGGCTTGTCAGGCCTATCTGCAGCTTTATCTGTTGCTCAAAGAGGGGCGGAGGCAGTTGTTTTTGCTATTGACGAACCACTCGGCGGACGTTCAGGACCAATTTCTACAGAGTCATGTGAATGGTTGTTTGATCAAATTCCATTGATGTGGAACCGCAAGGGTACTTTGGACCGCGTACTCCGGCGTATCAAAGCACCAATGCCAACGCGACCAATTCTACCGAATTTGATAGCCTTTGTTCGTGAGGATAGACGGATATCATTACCTAAGACAAAGGGTATTTTTCGGCGCTCTACAGGATTGTTAGCTCAAACATGGCCTAGCATTACCAGGAGCGCACGCCGTGGCCATTTGCCAGAACTGGATGAAAATGAAACCGAAGCTGTAAATTTACTCACTCTTCTTTCTCACTTTGAACCCAATATTAAGGATCGCAACATATCGGTAAATGCAATCTTGGATTTTTCATGGCACGATTTACCAAGAGTGCCATTAGACGGATGGGTTGGTGCTAGTGGCAGGATGATAGCATCAAGTCGATTGTCAGATGTCACAATTCTGTCGGGTAGCCCAGTGACTGGATTGCGAATTAATTCAGAGGGGAGGGTCGACGGAGTTAGAAGAAAAGGCAAGGTTCTACCTGTTGACGCGGTTGTTCTTGCGTGCCCCCTCTCGGCAAAGCGGCGAATATTGAAGTCCAGCGGTTTGGATATTTCGGCACTACCCAAAGTTCAGTTGAATTCAATCTATGCTCGCTATCTTGGATTAAGTGGTTGTTTCATGCGACCACATGCCATACTATGGGATGTTGACCGTGAGGTCCTAGCAATTGACTTAGCACAGCACGCACCAGAACGAGTTCCTGTAAAGTTTCAAGGCTCTGCTAGTTTAATGCATTGTTTTGCTTATGGAGATGAAGGTAACAGAGCTGCTAGAATCGAAGATTTTCTAGATGCACAATGTAGCGGTTGGAGAGATTCAATTCAGTATGATTTAGTAAATACAAAACTTCGGATTTCAGATGCATCAATCAATTCCAAATTAGCATTTGATGAACTACAAGAAAATGGAGTACTTTTCGCAGGCTCAGGCATAGAAATGGAGTCCAGACCCGGAGATCACGCAGTGAATACAGGAATCCGCGCCGGACGCGTAGCATCTCAATTTTGAATGGCATCAAGACTTGTTTCTACAGCAGATAAGCAAGCCAGTAGATCATCCATTGTAGCCCTTAATGATGCGAGATTTTCAGCTTCTACTTCAATCATTAATTCAACTTGATTTTCCGTGAGAGTGACCAGACGAGCATCAAAATACTCTGAATCATCAGCAGTAATTGCATTTAGTAGTGCTTGGCCCCTTTCATTGGGTCCAATCCAACGGGCCCTTCCAGTCGGCATAATCTTCGCGAAACCTCTCTCCCTCATGGCGGCATCGGTCACAGCAATTCCCATCATCCTAGATGTCCTGCGAGGATTATGGCTGAGTTGCAGAATGCACTTTTATCATGGTATGATGCAGAGGCAAGACCTCTTCCTTGGCGTGACAAGGATGTCTCAGCGTGGGACATATTGCTTGCTGAAGTCATTCTCCAGCAAACACAGATGGATACCGGCCTCCCTTATTGGAATCGTATTCGAGATGCTTATCCAACTCCTGCTACTTTAGCTGCTGACTCAGAAGAGAATTTACTGAAGTTGTGGCAAGGGTGCGGTTATTATGCGCGCGCGAGAAATTTGTACAAACTTGCTTGCAAAGTTAACACCAAACCATTACCTTCTACGAAAGAAGAACTCATCAATCTTCCAGGCATTGGACCATACACCGCATCAGCAGTAGCCTCGATTGCTTTTGGAGAAAAAGTTGCATGTGTTGATGGAAATGTCCGGCGTGTATTATCTCGTCTTCGAGCCGAACATCTTTCAGATAATGAATTGCAATGCATCGCTGAAGAGTTGCTCTCTGAACATAGGCCGGGGGATTGGAATCAGGCAATGATGGAACTAGGTGCGCTAATTTGTACACCCTCGAACCCCAAATGTGAATCCTGTCCATTGGTTTCAAAGTGTCTAGCAGCTGCAACAGAATCCCCAACCGAATGGCCATCAAAACGAAAGACAGTACAAAAGAAAGTGAAAGCAACGGCCATTATCATACAGGGCAAATCAGGGTTATTGCTGAAAGTGCGAGAAGGAAGAACGCTTGGAGGCCTCTGGGGGTTGCCATATTTTGAAGGTAAAGATTCTGCAACAATATTACTAGAATCATTGCAAATTGCTAGAGAAGATGTATTGGAAATTGGACATATTCGACATGATTTCACCCATAAGCAAATTGAGATTACTGTATTGATGACGGGCGCAAAAACTGAACACGAATTGATTAATCCAGATAGCGTTCCTCTAGCAACATTGGATCGGAAAATAATCGCACTCTACAGGGGCGAACAATCTTGAAAGAGAACTCTTTCCATCAATGGTGGACACTGAAGTATTAACGTCTCTTCCTGAAGAAGAGACAACGTTCAAGTCGTCAGGAGCGACGATTATTCTCCCAAGTGAAAGACCCCTTCATCCTAGAGCGCGCCTCGCAGCATTCCTTGCCATATTGGCTGCGGTTGCGGGTGTTTACGTCGGTTTAGATTATCTTGATGGTGATGGTGGAATATACACACATCGCCAAATGATATACGCTCAATCAACCAATGCACCTGATGAATCTGCAAGCCTTACTGGATTGGTAAACAATGAAAGTGGGGAACCAATGGCCAATTACACAATTACTGTACATACTGGTAGTCAATCAAGAAAGGTCAGTACATACACTGATTCAGAAGGCCGCTTCAGTTTTGAGGAGTTGGATCCTGGTGTTGCACTACTAGACATTGATTCACCAGATGGTATGCATTGGGTACGTAATCGTGTACTGTTAACGCCCCCATCCATTTTCGAACCAGTAGGATATACTCATTTGAATTTGATTTGGCCAAGCGATGAAGATTTTGACAACGCGATATCTGAAACGGGACATGCTTGGATTGATCACAGCCGTTCTCAGCAAGAGAACGGTACGGAACCATACGACCTTACGGCAGGTGCAGTGTACGACATGTTTGGAACAGCATTTACTGGACTTGGCCTTCTCTCAATAATATTGGTAATGACTGGAACCCGTCAACGTAGTGTAGGGTTGATTCGCATGGGTGGTATTACCAGTTTGTTTTCCATGGGCCATTTGTACATATCTTGTGGCCTTGGCTTTCTGGCCACGCTGTTGACTCTCTTTTTACCAGTTGACGATTGACCCCAATTTCCACTGGAAAAATATACCATTAATTTCCCGCGATTCCGGTCAAAAAAAGACATCTCCACTGGAAATAGAGCATTATTGGTAGGTAGTTTATATCCCGCCAAGAACCAATCGCGGTTCGGCAGAGAACACCGGCATCCTCCGCTAACGCTTCACTGGCTAGTTGGTTTGTCACACCGTCTTGTCACTCGGGCTGGTGTTCTCAGCCAACTTTTCTCATTGAGTCTTGAGCATATCTTCCAAACGGCGATACCATTCCATCCCTGCTGCATGATCTTCTAATAACGAAAATTGTGAGAATGGTGAAATTGATCGCATATAGCCAAAAGCGGTAATATCAACAATGTCTGGTGATTTTCCACCAAAGAATGGTTCTCCTCCAAATTCATTCGTAAAATCAGTGAGCAAATCATGCCAGAGTTGTTTGGGCTTACGTCCATCTTTCTTCACACGTTTTTTTGCAATTATACCCCACATAATAGGGAACCCTGCCCAGGCATACAATCGCTTTGAAAAGAATCCAAATTTTTCTAATTTTGAAATTCGTGTAGTAGTTTTGAGAGCCGAACCAATTGTACCGTACAGTATTGGAACGGTCGCCTTCGACAATTTCGTGTCTGCCCATTCCATCCATTTATCGCGTCGCTCTTCATCACTGGTTGCCCACAATTTTCCCTCATTGTATGTGGCATCAATATGTTTCATGATTGGAGTAGAATCCACTACTATCTCCCCAGTTTTTTCAGTCCAAACTGGGACTTTCCCCCAACCGTCGGTGAATTTGAGCTCTTTTTTCATTCTCATCGCATTGATTTGCTTCTTCTCATAATCGATGTTTAGAAGTTCAGCTATACTACGAATTTTCCAACAAAAAGGGCATGTATGAAGCATGTGTAATGATGGCATTGCAGTACTCATTTGTGCACTCATAATTGTGCCCCTGTATCGTTGTCTTCTGAAACTACCGTTACTTCGATTTCTCAAAATTAACAGATAGCCTCACATATTTCCCCAATTACAATCGTAACCTGAGGGCATACCTTCAGGTAGAACAATAATATCTTGATTGACAATCATTGGTGGCATGAAGAGATCGTCACACGTACGTTGTATGGTCGAAAGAGAAAGAATACTGTTCGAATCCAATGACACCGTCACAGGCTGAACGCTTACTGGACTAGGAACGTAATCATCTCCTGTTTGTGTAATCAGCAATACGATCCCATCACCTGCGGGGACCACGACATCCATCGCAAAGAATTCCATCTTTGCGATTACGGTTTCGCCAGGAGTGAGGACCTCTCCATCTTTACCACCTGCATGGAATCGTAAATCCATGACAGCATGTCCTAGATGTTGCCCATCACTGGCCCTGACCATTTCTGCGAAGAGATGTCCACCGGTAGCAGTCAGAGAAATCTGCGCTTCAATATGTAACGTAGGTGAACCGACAATCCGTGTCCAATTCTCAAAAGTGCCACAATTGAGTTGAGTCTGGCTTGTAGATGTGATTGTACCTCCACCAGACTCCACGTTGCATGAATCAAGCCCGATGTCAACCCACTCGACATCTTCAGGAGGGTACGTTGATTCGACCCGCCAAACACCCATGTCATCTTGGATTTCAGCGATGAGTCTTGGTTTTGGGCCAAGATCTAACAGATAATAATCGAACCATTCCAGTAAATCATCTGCCCAATCCCAACGGAGAGACCAAGGGAATCCAACCCCCCCTTGATGACCACTTGTCCGATCTGGATAATCATGACCCCATTGACCATACAACCCTTTGACATCAAATCCATTATCGATGGCAATTTGATGTGTGGGGAATGCCATGTGTGGGTCAACGTTCCAATCTTGCATTCCATGGATGATGTAGATGGAACCATTGTATACATCCAATGCCCGGTCTAGGAAATATCGCTCTTCCCAGTAGTCGCTACCAGTCCACGCTAGATTGTCTCCAGATAGGTATGCAGCCACGCCAGCATAGTATCCCTCCATGTATCCTTCACAAGCATTTTCAGCATCTCCCCCATCACCGTCTAATCCAAATGAACCGTAGACACCGTTGTGCATTATCGCTCCTCGCGCTTCCATGCTACCGTTACGCCACATCAATTCGTGCACTCCAATCAAACCAGACATTGGAACAATGGTTGCTAGATATTCAGACCCAGATGCAGCAGCATTCCAGGGAGTCGACCCATCGTATGATTTCCCAATCGCTGCAACCTTTCCATTTGACCAACTTTGGCTACCAAGCCAATCCACTGCTGCTTTGATACCTGCTTGTTCATCAAGTCCCATCAAATCCATGCAGTGATTGGACTCGCCCGTTCCGAAAACAGAAACTTGAGCGACACCATATCCGTGTGGGACGAAATTTTCGATTAGGAATCGGCCCAATCGGTCCGCTGGTGTAAGTGCATCAACATCACCATCATCATAATACGGGCCGATTTCAGTAATCACTGGAATTTGGCATTCTGCAGAGATATTTTGCTGTGTGAAATCACAACCAGGAATTTCAGGCATCCAGAGTCCCATATGTACCACAGCACCCCCTGCTGCACCCGCACCTCCATCTGAAAGTGTGATTTCAGGCACATCCACAAATACGGATTGGACAGTAGAAATATTGTAACTTCCATTCATTGAAACCCGGCTAAAGACATCTGTGTTTTCATAAATGAGTTTTGATCTTTCTTCAACGGGTGGCAACCAATGACCAATGCTTTCTTCACCATCTGCAATGCTTTTAGAAAATCCAACTCCGAAGGTCGCGGCTAGAATCATGAAGAGGATTACAATCACGACAGTTGCGCCCATTGCGAGGTTTAGTTGACGACCTTCACGCCGCTCCTCAGCGGGGACCTCTTCGATGACCTCAGCCTCAAGAATCGTATCGGACACAGACTAAGGCCATCTATTGGCACACATCAATCTTCTCTGCTGCCCGACCGCTATTATTGCTTGGATATTCACTCTGTAAGTTGAACACGCCGCATTGTTCATAATCATCCTTCAAAGGGAAGAGATTATTCGTTGAATAAGGAGATGAAAAGATGACCTCAAACTTGCAAGCAAAACTCACAGCCGAAGCCGTTGCTACATTCGCCCTCACCTTTGTTGGCGCAGGCTCAATTTACGTACAGGGCGATAATGTAGATTTGTTACATGTAGCAGTTGCACACGGAATCATCCTTGCAGTAATGGTTAGTGCAACCATGAACATCTCTGGAGCACATGTCAACCCTGCAATAACAATTGGGATGATGGCAACCAAACGTATGGATTCCAAGACAGGTGGAGCATATATTGCAGCTCAAATGGGTGGTGCCATTCTTGCTGGCGCAATGCTGTATTCCATTGGAGGTGGTGGCGCAGGTACCCCTGCCCCACAGGAATTTGATGGAGAAATGGTCAACACACAGACGGCAATTCTAGTTGAAGCAGTCCTTACTTTCTTACTGATGTTCGTGATAATGGGGACCGCAGTAGATAATCGAGCACCAGCAGGAATCGCTGGTTTTGGAATTGGATTGGTGGTGATGGCAGACATCATGATGGGTGGCCCATTAACGGGCGCAGCGATGAATCCCGCCCGCTGGGCTGGGACATGGGTATTTGGCGACATGGAGAATAATATTGACTTAGTCATCTATACGGTGGGCCCGATTCTTGGTTCGTTACTTGGAGTATTGTTATGGGACAAAATGATGGGTGGTTCTGAGGATGATTCAGAATCGTCCTAAACTCTGACAGATGCAACCAACGTAAGACCCTTGATGGGTACGTGACTCGCAAGTCTATGAGTGGAGCATATGACACACTGATGTCACGCATACGCGAAGTAGAAACCATTGGCCAAATACAGGGTCTATTGGGTTGGGACCAGGAAGTAATGATGCCACCAAAAGCCGGCCCACTACGGGCGGAACAACTGGCTTGGCTTTCTAAAACCAGTCATTCACTCATGACAGACCCAGCGATGGGATCAGCGCTTTCCGCAGCCGAAGCAGATGGTCCACAAGACGAAGTTGCCGCGGGAAATTTACGTCTAATGCGGGACGCATATGACAAGGCAACAAAGAAGCCTGCAGAATTTGTTGAGCGCTTCGCAAGACACAAATCGAGGGCATTGGTTAGTTGGACGGAAGCACGTGAGAAAAATGATTTCTCAATTTTCCGTGATGATTTGGCTGAAATGATAGAACTAAGCCGTGAATTGGCAGGATATCTTGGTTATGAAGAAAATCCATATGATGCCCTTCTCGACATTTACGAATCGGGATTGACTGTCGCCAAAGTAGATCCTCTTTTTGCTGGATTGCGTGAGGCACTTGTCCCTCTTATTGCAGCAGTAGGTACATGTGATTCACCAGATATGTCTTGGGTGGAGAACAATCAATGGCCAGAAGACTCTCAAGCCATGTTAAGTCAATCAGTTGCTGAAGCCTTAGGTTTTGATTTCAAAGCAGGCCGCAGAGATAAATCGACACATCCATTTTGTGGGGGCGCAAATCCCGACGATGTACGTTGGACAACACGGTATGATCTGAAAGATCCATTCGGCAGTTTGTATGGTTCCATGCATGAAACCGGTCATGGATTGTATGAGCAAGGGCGCCCAAGGGATTTGGATTTTCAACCAGCAGGGCATGCAGATGGACTTGGTGTTCATGAATCTCAGAGCCGGCTCTGGGAGAATCAAGTTGGACGAAGCCTTGCTTTCAGTGAATGGGCCTTGCCTCTGTGGAAAGAGTACTTTCCAGAACAAACATCGAAAATATCTTCAGAAGATCTGTGGCGAAGTGTAAATCTTGTAGAGCCGAGCCTTATTCGAGTAGAGGCTGATGAAGCAACGTACAATTTGCATATTATGATTCGATATGAGATTGAAAAACAATTGATTAATGGGAATTTAGAAGTCGACGATTTACCTGATGCTTGGGATGATATGTATGAACAATTTCTTGGAATTCGTGCTCCAAATCGAAGTTTAGGAGTACTGCAAGATATTCACTGGTCAATGGGTGCATTTGGTTACTTCCCGACGTATACGCTGGGTAATTTATATTCCGCACAGTTGCTAGCCGCGGCCCGAAATGACCTTGAAAACGAAGAATCTCTAGAAGACATGTGGCGTAGAGGCGAATTCAACCCATTACTCGAATGGATGCGTACCAACGTGCATTCGCGTGGTAGCATCATCAGTCCATCAGAATTGATTGAAGAATCAACAGGATTACCACCCTCACCTGAGCCTTTTATCAATTATCTTCGTGCAAAAATTGAACGTCTATATGGCGTTTCGCCGTAGGTAACTATGATGTTGTAGTACGGTCCAGCCAAAACCATGGAGCAGGCGCCGTTGCGTAATATTCGAGATGTCGCCTGGTTTGAGAGATCAATGACTGCAAGTGTTAGTGCCTTACATTTGACCACCACTCATCTCTATGCTGGGGATTGGGATGGGCACATACATTGCTGGACTCTAGATGGCGATGAAATTTGGAATGTGCAAACAAGCGATCGTGTCTCAGGCTTCGCGATTGGTGGGAATTTTGTTTATGCGGCGTGTGGTAGAGACCTTGTTTGCATCGATTCACAGAACGGAAAGATACTCTGGGTGGCGGAACTTGAAGGCAGTTCTGATTTGGTGGCATGTACACCTGATGGGCAAATAGCCATTGCAACATCTTCGGTTTTTGACATCGAAGTCAATGATTTCATGGAATCGAAGTGCTGGCGGTTTGACTGTCAGGGAAATTTGCAACGAGATTACACACTCGATGAGAGGCCGTGGTTTATCCAAATGCGTCCAGATGGAGTAGTTCACCTTGCTCTCGGACGCCCTCGTTGTGGGATGGTTAGAGTCGACCAAGAAGGATTGCATTGGTACCCTTTACCCACAAAGACACCTGCAACATGTGGGCTGAGCGGCAAACATCGAGTTGTAATTGGTCATGTTGACGGGACCCTGACTTGTATTGACGAAGGAATCGTCCTTGAAGAGGGCCCCTTTCCTAAGCAACCTGGCTCTATTACGAATTTGGATTGTACACCAAATGGCCTCATAGTTGCAGTATCAATTGAATCAGGGCCCATTGGTGCAGGATTCGGAGGTGCAGAGGGGTTGGCACGAGCCTACAACCCAGATGGGCATTTGCGCTGGCAAATTGAAACTCCTAAGGGCCAAAATATTGAGCATGTCATAGATGGACCAGATTTGAATAACAATCCATCAGTATGGGTAGTTTCCTGGGATGGCGTATGTGCAGAAATCATCGTGTATGCTGAGTTGGATGGTAATGAAGAGGCACGATTCAAGCCAGAAAGCCGAATAAATTCATGCGTGCGCGAGCAAGATTACATCGCAATCGGTTTCGATGATGGAAAAATCATTTTGATCCAATCTGATTTATTCGTACGTCGTCTCATGGAAGACGAGGATTCTATTCATTCTAACAAGCCTGATTTGGCAGCTCGACTTCGGGCACTCCGAAAGAAATCCTGAGCGAATTTCATAACAAATTCTGCTTACACTTGCAGTGGAAATGTGGGTTGCATACACACATTTCCTGTCGAAAACACCCACATTCATGCAAAGGTTTATCGAGCACCTCTTCCCACGCAAACTTTGCTGCTCCCGAGGAGCGGTGTCGGGGCGCCCAGCGTCACCGGCAGGCCCCAGCCCACAAGGGACCCAATTCGGGAATTAGCAGTGGGCCATTGTATTCAATCGCAAGATGGAATATGGTGGGGTGTGTTAACAGTCGTAAGATTGAGCGCAGACCCACAGGAGACGAACATCACGCACTTCGGTGCGTAATGGATCGACCTGTGAACGTGTGGGGGAGCTGGGCTCAAGCACACACGCACTTCGGTGCATCACAGGAATCGTCTTTAGTTCGAAAGAACGGGAACCGGACGGAAGGAATGAATGGATGTCACGGAGAGATGAAGAAGATGAAGGGAAACACTGGAAGCCGTAAGGTGACCTCAGGGACCTAACAGAATCAGAACCTCATCGTAGCGACCACGAACGCCGGCCGTAACGAATGAACCCTGACGAAGCTTCTGTGTCAGTAGTTCACAAAGCAGCAATGCTTGAACGATCTGCTGATGGGACGATGGATACTGCAGTTGAAATCGGCCCAGAGTGTGGAATCCGTAAGGAATCTACATTCGAAGGGGATAGGGGGTGACAGCAATGTCACTTTCTACTTTAGGGAAACAAATCCGTAAGGAGGAGCAGACCTGAAGTGGGCACGAACCGAAAGGAACGTGCACCACCCAGGGCGCCGGCAAGGAGCAATCCGAAGGAGCAATCCAAGTCGGGAACATGGAAGAGAAAGACACTCTCGGGTATCGGACAAAGCCATGGGAATTTGAACAGGCAACTGTTCTATGCGTCCAGAAGGGGATAACTGGCACGGTGCTTCGGCACCGTGCCGACCCGAACGGGATTCGGAAGTCGCTTTCGAGCGATGAAAGGGTACCGACGCGGAGTCTGGCTGGCGGGAGAAGATCTACTCGATTTGAACCCGCCAGCCAGTGCTCCCAACTTCCTACCTTGAGGATAAGGGGCCTTCCTTCCAAATCGCCTTTTGATGATTGCGTGTTTGCTTTGGTCATAGAGGGTGATTTCAAAGGTCATACATTGGGGCCAGTCATCTCTGCAGGCTGAACCCACTCTTCGAATTGATTATCTGTCAGTAATTCAAGTTCCAGTGCGGATTCACGCAAAGTTATCCCTTTCTCATGCGCATTTTTTGCTATCTTTGCTGCATTATCATATCCTATGTGGTTGTTTAGGGCCGTCACTAACATCAATGAATTTTCTAAATGATTCTGTATTGTAGATTCATTCGCTTCTAATCCAATGATGCACTTGTCGGTGAAGGAACGACAAGTATCTGCTAACAATCGGGTGCTATGCAATAGGTTGTAGATCATCATTGGTTTGTACACATTGAGTTCAAAATTACCCTGACTTCCTCCAATTGTAATCGCTGTGTGATTGCCCATGACTTGACAACAAACCATGGTCATAGCCTCTGCTTGTGTAGGGTTCACCTTTCCAGGCATGATGCTGGACCCTGGTTCATTTGCTGGTAGTGACAATTCTCCAAGCCCGCATCGAGGGCCCGACCCCAACCACCGAACATCATTGGCGATTTTCATTAAACTCGCTGCAAGAGTATTGAGTGCACCGCTGGCCGCAACGACCGCATCATGAGCTGCCAGCTGAGCAAACTTATTTTCAGCAGAAATAAATGGTAAACCAGTCTTCTCAGCGATGTGGGCTGCAACAGCAATTGAAAAATCAGGATGTGTATTCAAGCCAGTGCCAACTGCAGTCCCGCCCAATGCTAGTTCCATGAGGTCTTCAAGGGCGTACTCAATTCGGCGAATGTCAGCATCGAGCATATGCACATATCCGCTGAATTCTTGCGAGAGTGTCAATGGGACAGCATCCATCAGATGCGTCCGCCCGATTTTTACAATCCCTTCGAACTCACCAATTTTCATTGACAACGCGTTGCGCAGATGCTGAATTCGCGGCAAAAGTGTATGGGTGAATTCTTCAGCTCCCGCGATATGCATGGCGGTTGGAAAGGTATCATTGCTTGACTGGGCTTTGTTGACATGGTCATTGGGATGAACTGGAGATTTTGTTCCAAGCACACCTCCCGAAATCTCAATTGCACGATTAGCAATTACTTCATTTGTATTCATATTCGATTGGGTACCACTACCTGTTTGCCATATGCGTAATGGAAAGTGACCATCTAGTTCGCCCAAAATGACTTCTTCAGAGGCCCTGATAATCAAATCTGCAACCTCTCCATCTATTGTTCCCAATTGTTTGTTTGTTCGTGCAGCAGCTTGCTTTAGAATTCCAAACGCACGAATAATGGCCCTAGGCATGCAATCTGTACCGATATCGAAATTTGCCATCGAGCGTGCAGTCTGGCAGCCATAGTATCGGTCAGCCGGGACTTCCAATTCTCCCATAGTATCTTTTTCGAGTCTAACTTCGCCGGATTTAGATGGTGCAACTCTTGCTTCAAACTCTAAGGGGATGGGTGCCCTTTTTTGACCATCCAATCCCTCTTGAATCATCTTAGAAATAGTAGCACTTCGCCCATCCTTCCTTCCTTTACCCACTCTCTTGTCCAATCGCTTCGCAAGATCTTCGGGTATGCTGATGCTCAGTATGCGGCGGTCCCCCGCTCTGTGTTTGGCCATACTCAGCGCGACATATATTAGTTAATAAATAATATGTATAATGTTGTCAAGCACATCGTTAATAAATATCAACAACGTTCAACAGAAATAATTTGCATAGGCTCATGAGGCCGATCACCATGTCCTGTAGGTGTATTTTCAATTGCGGTAACTGCTTCCATTCCCGAAATTACTCTGCCAAAGACTGGGTGTGCGGAATTGGTCCGTGTATCCCACCAATCCAGAAATGAATTGTGCACTGTATTGATGAAAAATTGGGAACCACCACTGTTAGGGCCAGCATTAGCCATACTCAATGTCCCTGGCTCATTGGAAATTTGAGTAGTATGTTCATCGGCAATTTTGTATCCAGGATCACCGGTTCCACATCTTGGACTGTTTGGGTCGCGACTGTGTGGACATCCGCCCTGGAGCATAAACCCTTGAATGACCCGGTGAAAATGCAATCCGTTGTAGTATCCTTTCTCGACCAAATCAAGGAAATTTCCAGCAGTAATAGGCATGTTGTCAGTAAACAGTTCAATGGTGATGTCACCCTTACTTGTCTTCATAATCACGTTAGTCATACCAACTCGTCCCTGACTGAGGTCTTTGAGTGTGTGTGTTGGGTCTGCTGCAATAGTTTCTCAACAACAAGTTCAAGATGCGTAATCCGATAACGTCGTGAGTGGTATTAGGGAAACTCCAGCGTTATTGAAGGCCTCCATACCCCCTTCTTCACGGTCAACGATGCTGATACAAGCAATTACATCACACCCCATATCCTGAAGACGCTGAACAGCCTTCAATGCAGAACCTCCAGTTGTTGTAACATCTTCTAGAATCACAACACGGTCTCCCGATTGCAGAGTACTACCCTCAATGCCTGGAGGATTTCCAGTTTTCCGTCCACCTCTACCTTTGGCCTCCTTGCGCATTATGAATCCTCTGAGTTTGCTTCCCACGCCGGCTTTAGCAATGGCAATTCCAGTGAGGGGGACGGCGCCTAATTCGAGGCCACCTATCACATCAACTTCGCCGATGATATCTTCAATTGTATGGTGGATGAGAACACCCAGGAGGTGAGCAGACTCAGGATCACACATCACTGGCTTAGTGTCAAAGAAGTGCCGACTGGTTCTTCCGGACGCCAAAGTAAATTCTTCAGTTTCAGTACAGAGATATGCAAGCTCACGCACTTTTTCGACAAGTCGCGTTCTTGCATCTGCGACACCGGTGGGGTCAGTCATGCTATCTCCACACCAACGTAGTAAGGAGGCCTTCCATGAACCTTCGGTCAGTCTATCTCAATGAAATCCACTGGTAATCTTCAGTACCCAGCAATCATATTCAGAATGAATTAATTTCTATTAATCAGGTTTATTTAATATTAATTAGAAAAAAGCGCTATTAATTCGAATTTACTGAAAAGAGACCCTGATAGCATTCAGTTCAATATATGAAATTATTCTGACAACTGAATCTTCCATTCTGGTTTCAAATGTATGTATGAAGAATAATATTAAATTTTCATAATTTATTGAAATTAATTGATTTATTAACTAATAAATTAGAATTAAAATAATTTTCATCTATTGGTAATATTACCAAAAAAAATATTGAAAATTTCACATGTTACCCGGTATTGTCTAATCGAGAAGTACGAACTGTATTCCTCAATCACTTCCTATGGAAGTGTATTGCACCAAGCCAATGCTTTTGGGCGCTCTTCATCCGATAGGAGATGTTCACTCGTGAGGCCCATACATGTTGAAGGACGGCGTGAAGCAATCGACAGCCCCCCTTGATACAGAACGTTTGCAAAATGAGATCGATGCTTATCATGATTGGATGGAAGCGCACTGCGAGGATGTTTACGAATTAGCCACCATCGCTCGCTCGAAAGGATTTGATTTACGCGATACTGTTGAGATACCTCGAGCAACGGATTTGGCTGGACGGACAGAAAAACTGCTTGAGAGTTATCTCGATGGGATTTCTGTTGCGAATGAAATTCGAGAAATGTTGTCGGAAAAGGATCGTGAAACAGCTTCTATTGACATGGCGGTCAAGGTTGCAGTGGCAATGCATGACAAAACTGCAGATATTCAGAAGAGTATCGATACGGGATTACGGGTTGGATTAGCAGTTCTGACAGAAGCAGTACTTGTTGCCCCCCTCGAAGGAATCGGCGCAGTACAAGTGCTGAATAATCTAGATGGTTCAAGATTCGTTTCCATTGATTTCTGTGGCCCAATTAGAGCAGCAGGTGGAACCGCACAAGCGCTTGCAGTCCTGATTGCTGACATGGTTCGCCGCGAGTTGAATTTGGCACGATATATGCCAACAGATGCAGAAATAGAACGTGTCAAGGAGGAGTTCGG
>CAYYKF010000013.1:4351-7468 GCA_964441035.1 uncultured Candidatus Poseidoniales archaeon | reverse complement strand
CGCCCAGTATTTGGTGAGCCTAACACTCCTGGTGGATTCCGATTGCGCTACGGCCGCCCTCGAACATCAGGACTTGCAGCTGCGGGCATTCACCCCACCTCCATGCATGCCATGGGCAATTTCCTTGCAGTTGGAACCCAGATGAAAATCGAGCGCCCCGGCAAAGCCTGTGCTGTTACGCCATGTGAGGAGCTTGATGGGCCAACCATTCTCCTCAATAGTGGCCGGTATGGCCGCATTCAATCTAGCGAAATGTGGAACCAGGTCCAATCTGAAGTGATGTCAATTTGGGACAATGGAGAAATTATGATTGGATATGGTGAATTCGTTGAAAACAACAAGAATTTGGTTCCATCTGGATATGTTCCAGAATGGTTTGCAGCGGATCTCCTTGAAGCCCTAGATTCAGAAGAGAAGGTGGAACAATTTGCTGCAATATTAGGTGCGCCGCGTAGACGCCTACCACCAGGCATACCTTCTACTGGACATTTACCTGATAATCAGGATGTCCTAGATTCACATAAGCGTCAGAGAGCATGGCAACAGCGCCTTCGTCGTATGACTGTTGATTGGCCGGTTGCAGTACGTATTTCACAAGAGTTCCTCACAGCAATTCCGGCACCATGGAACCTTTGGTGGCATGATTTACCAATCGAATTTGTTCCAGATTTAGTCGAGAGTTTGCTATCGAGCACTCTTGAGAAGGGTAAAGAAACTGGTGATGGGATTGTGATGCTTCCACATCCCACCGATAATTGGTTGAGGATCTCAAATGCCGTTTCCGATTGGCCGAAGAAGAGCGTGGATGAAGAGGATGAATCACCCCTCAGTCCAATCACCGGCAATTGGCCAGCCAGAACTGAACACGTAAAGCACGGCTTGGTCAAATCATCTCTAATGCTTCTTGGAGTATCCCACATTCATGATGGCAATGACATCTTGATTACACATGGTTGGCAGCCATTGTTAGAAGGATTGGGGTTACAAATCAGTGCAGGAGTTCTTGGCCAATCACCTAAATTGAGAGCCGATGCAATTGCGCATGCCAAAGCACGATTAACAAAATTAGCATCAGCCATAAGTACCCAACAAGAAGAGAATGAAAGGCGTAGTGTATTGGACAAGCGTCGTGCAATTCTTCGAATCGAAGCAGAAACTGCTGCAAGACAACGTGGTGAATCAATTGCAGCTACAGAAGCTGAAGGACGTAAAGCTGCAAGTACTGTGGAAGATACCGGCCCGGCAGACGAGAAATTGCTATTTGCAGCCGAACAATTGCTGGATGAACACGCAGTCGACGGCAGTCTTTGGTTGGTGAGAAAGTGCAGTGATTTACGTTGGGTCGCCGCTGCCCCGTGTCGCATCGGATGCCGAATGGGCCGGCCAGAGAAAGCGGCACCCCGAGAGATGAAAGGCAAACCACATTGCATTTTCCCAATTGGAAATGAAGGAGGCCCACAACGCTTGATTACTCAGGCAGCAAACAGTCCATCTGTTAGAACACAATTAGGCAAGCGTGAATGCACACATTGTGGTCGTGTTTCACCTTTCACCATTTGTCATCATCGAACCATTCCAGATGACCCAATAGAGTGTGGAGGAAGAACAGTTGAATTCGATAATCAACCATCCGCAAATCAACGTCGAAGGGGCGAGTATCAATCTGTTGATGTCTCAAAACTGCTTGAAGTCAAACGTCGCCGTTTGGGACTTGATCGCATACCAAAGAAGTTCAAAGGCGTAAAGGGATTAACATCACTAAATCAATTTCCAGAACCACTGGAGAAAGGGATTCTTCGCGCGAAACATCAGTTACCGACATTCAAAGCAGGTACCATTCGTTTTGACATGATTGACATTCCATTAACCCATTTCAAACCCAGTGACATTGGCACATCGCCTGAACGCTTGGTTGAATTGGGATATACACACGATATCGATGGAGAACCTCTGAAGAATGACAATCAGGTTCTGGAATTGTATCCACAAGATTTCATTCCCAGCCGCCACGCTGAAGATTATCTGATTCGCACCTGTCGTTATGTGGATGAATTGTTGACCCGATTCTATGACATGGAACCATTCTACAATGTAGAGAGCAGTGAAGATTTAGTGGGCCACCTCTGCATCGCTCTTGCGCCACACACTTCAGGTGGTGTATTGACTCGCATCATCGGTTGGTCAGGTGTTAGTGCTGGTTATGGACACACACTGTTCCATGCTGCAAAACGCAGAAATTGTGACGGGGATGAGGACGCTCTCATCCTCTTGCTAGACGGTCTCCTCAATTTCTCACAAGTATTACTTCCTAGCAACAGAGGTGGACGAATGGATGTCCCCCTCGTATTGACAACGCGCCTCAAACCTACAGAGTTGGACAAAGAGGCATTGAATGTGGATACTGCCTGGTGGTATCCAAGGTCTTTCTACGAAGCCACGCAAAGTCAGCCAGATCCCAAGGAAATATTTGAGCAAATGGACATCGTCGAGCGTCGATTGGAAACGATAGGAGCGATGCGTGGTTATGGATACACCCACGAATCAGGAAAAATCGATGCTGGCCCTGTGAATTCATCATACAAGATATTGGAAACGATGAGAGATAAGATGGGTGGACAATTATTGCTTGGCGGTATATTGCGGGCAGTCGATGTCAGAAAAGTTGCTAGCCAAGTTGTAGAGTCACATTTTCTGCCGGATTTACGTGGTAATTTGATGGCATTTACACGTCAGAAATTTCGTTGTGTCCGTTGCGGAGAATCATATCGAAGAATGCCATTGGCTGCCAAGTGTATCAAAAATCCAAATTCAACCAAAGGCGGTGCAATCCGCCCTGGTTCATCGTTTGCACCGCGTGGCGAATCACAACAGTGCGGTGGCAATCTAGCGCTAACTGTAAGTGAAGGTGCAGTTCGAAAATATATCGAAGTCATGCAACATGTGATTGAGGAATATGGTGTCAATCTCTACACACGTCAAAGGGTTGAATGGTTGGCAGATAGCGTTGATTCTTTGTTCAAGAATGACCGAATAAAAGTTTTCACACTTGATGATTTTATTTGAGAATCAACGTTTCTTCTCATCATCTTCACTGAGTTGTTTCCAAAGATCACCAAC
>CAYYKF010000013.1:0-4251 GCA_964441035.1 uncultured Candidatus Poseidoniales archaeon | reverse complement strand
ATCGACAGCGTCTCCGCCACTCATTGAGTGCATGACATCCTCCCAATCTTCTTTCTGCCTTTGTTTATGCAAGGGCAGGAATCGGTCACTGGTTGCACGTTTTTGTTTCATCCATTTCCGAATCGCACCATCTGTAATGACTAGAATCAATCCAAGAATGTTGAGGATGATGTAACCCTGCAGGGTCAGAGGTTTCCAGATATACATCTGTAGTGTCATTTCACCAGTAATCGGTTTTCCAGTGGTATCTACCTGTCCACTCGTGCTGTATGTTACGATGAAGTTGTAATTGTCAGGTGCTAAGTCTAATTCTATATCCGGACAATCATCAGTGGTATTACCTCTCCAGAGAAGTGTCTGCTTCCCCTTACCATCTTCCATCCAGATATCGACTTCAGTCTTTCCTGTACTTTCGTTCTTGAGCCTAAAATCACATTCCAACACAAGAGGAACATCGTGATCAAGCCCCAATATGTCTGGTACCTCTTGTTGATGATCTTCCACTAATTTGGTATCATGACTCATCACTTCATTGGTAGAGGGTGCATTTACTGCGAATGCCCAGATGACATTCAATAGCAACCAAGTAATAATCGTTGTAGCCCACCGTATCCGTGCACTCTTTTTCTTGCTCTTTTTTTTGGGAGGAGCATCTTCGCTTGATTCCTTGACCAACGCTTCTTGCATGAGATTCACAAATACAGCCCCCGTTGTTTGAGTACTTTCTCCATCCACTGTAATTTTTTCATCTTTTGAGTTGGAATCGTTTTTCCAGTCCACTTTCCAATTACGTCGGTTCTAAATCCTGCGAGCATCAAATTTCCAGCACGAGCTCCAAGCGCCATTGCGATGCATACGGCGCGGTCACCATCGGTAAATCCTCCTGGATTGTACATACCAATAATTTGTGCGGGTGTTTGATGTGTCAGTACCAGTGGTGGGGCGTGTTCAGAAATCAATTCTAACAATTCATACCAAACCTCCTGATTATCACCATGAGCGTGTAAGACAAATGGGATGTCTCTACGAGCCGCCTCAATTAGATGTTGGAAGTCACCATCACCATCTGAAACAATGAATCGCATTCGTCTCCACGCTTTTTCCTGATGCCAATCACTCAATTCAGTCAATACACCAATTGCTCCATCTGCTGCAATTATCGCATAATCACTCTCAATAGCAGCCAATACATCCTCTACCTCTGCAGCCGCACCAAGTATAGTGATTGTACGTGAAAGAGCAAGGTCCGCTGCCATGTTTACACTTAGTTTCTCTAATTCAGAAGCTCGTCCTTCCTTGCTCCATGAATCAATGGATTTCTGCGTACAATACGCTTTCAATGCGTGAGCGCTTTGTAAATCATCTTCCAATTCCCAGCCGAAAGCAGTGCGAATTTCATCCTGAATTGAGATACTTCGCACCTCCCCATCAAGAGTCGGTACACCTGGCAACTTGGCATTATGACGTCTGTCCACGTCTTGCTGTGGGGTCACATAGTCTTGAAGAACCCTCGTTCACAGGGCATCTCTCCCATGCCAGTGCCAATTCACCCACCGCCCCTCGAGGATGCAGTGATTGTTGCACGTTATCCATTCATGCCTCAAGCACGTCCAGCGATTAAGGCACACATGGAGGCGAATAATGTCGATATCGAGGCCTTGGTGGAAACAGATTGGTTAGAGGAAGTTCGCACGCGTGCACGCGTACGCTTGATAGAATCGATTCTTCACAAAGAAATAGACATCAACACAGATGTTGATATTCACAGTTCATATGGCCAAATGGTCGAATGCCTTTCTTTCCTGTATGCGATGATTACTGTCTGTGCATCTTTTGATGAGCGTTTACTGGCAAGGTGGGCTGAAGGCGAATCCAGTCGAGCAGATCACCTGTGGGGCACAATCGAGAAGCCCGAAGATTTCAGAGTTCTTGCCTCTAGCTATCTGTCTGATATTAGGGTGGCTGAATCAGGTGATTGGGAAGTTCCACTCATAGATTTCATTGAATTGTGTCCAAAGATTAGCGGCTCATATTGGCGTCTTCCAAATCGACCGGTCCATCATGGCTGGGTAACGATGTCTGCATCTGCTAGTGAAAACAGTCAACAGCGCTTGTCTCGCTTATTGAAGGAGAGAATACGTATGGCACTCATCGAGGATTGTAGAGAGCGAATGGAACGAATGGACGAGACATTTGCAGGAAAGATGGCAGAAGAGGTTGGCCGTATTCTTAGTGAGTTACAAAATCAGGCTACTCAAGAGGTGTCCTTCACTTCCACTGATGAAACAGATTGGCCTCCTTGCATGATGGAGATTACCACTCAATTAGCACAATCCGTCAACGTCAATCATGTTGGCCGGGTATTCTTGGCCAGCATCTCTCGTTTGATTGGGCTCACTCAGGAGGAGACTCACACCTTCTTCAAGAACGCTCCAGATTATTCAGAAGAAACCACTCGATATCAAATCGCACATGTGTATGAGCATGAGTACACACCGCATGGTTGCGGCAAACTCCAGATGAGCGCTTGTTGTCCAGTTTCCAGAGGAGAAGTTGGAGATTCACTATGCACCCGTGAATGGATGGATCATCCAATCAAATATCTGCGCGTCAAGCAGCGTTCAAAACATCGCGATGAACAGGAAAATAGTGAGACTACTGAAGAGCCTCAAACGCCCCAGTAACGGGCAGTATCCTGACGAGTTGAATATGTTCGAACCGCAGTTCGTACAGCCCAGAAGATGAACAAGGCGAGTAGCGTTTGACCCCAATCATCCATAATCGTAGCGAAGTCGTATTCGTAGCCATCTCCTCCGACGATTCGGATGGATACCTCTAGAGCTGCGCTAGCCATTGTCCACAAGACACCACCGAAGGCGATGATTAGGATAGTACGGCCAGTGAATTTACCCTTTTTCACTCGGAGTACCATCAGCGAAAGTGCGAATGAAAGCGCACCGAGAACAATCCATGTCAGCGATTCCCGCATCACTTGTAGACCGAGGAGAACGATTTCCGTCTCGCCGACACCCTCGTTGTAGGTGTCGTAACCGGATACAATCGCCAAGAGTGTTGCCACACCGCAAATCGACCATAAGAGGGATGACAAAATAGCCGCATCTGCAGATTCTCTCATCTCTCGCATCAATCTCTCCAACTGCTTTTCCGCTCCTAATCCCTTGAACAAGAGGTAAATTCCGAGCAGCAAAGGCATTGCACCAATAAGAATTGCACCGTTTGGCAGAATCATTCCCAATCCAAGAATCATCAGTGTAACTGCGAGTGGGACCAAGAGACGGGCCCGCCATCGAGGGTCTTCAATCGCCTTGGCGATGTAGTAGTATGTTCCTTCAATGCCCTTTGATTGTCGGACAATGATTTTCTCTACATGGTCAATTGAAAGCCTGCTTGATAGAATGGGCATAACCGATTCGTCTTCCATTCCATCGGTGACCAATATTCCACGGTCTGGTTGGAATTCAGCAATCACATCTTCGAGTTGTTGTGAGATGATTCTGTCTGATTTGATACCCACTTTTTCATCACCGGTTAGGATGGCGATTTCGACTTCATCATTGGGTTCTGCTTGTTCTACCAGCAGGTCGTGTTGGTGCAGAGCACCGAGAATCGCGTTGGTGTCACTTTCTTCGGGATCAGCAATACCAAGACGAAGTGCAGCAGTCAACACTTGTCGCCTGCCAACCACTGAGCCACGAATACCTGCTTTGACGCCGAGATCGTTGTCCCGATCAACGGTCATGACCAGTGTACGCACCATTTTGAACACCTCTCGCGGCTCTCCCGCACCCCTTGGGGGGTGCGAATCTGATTTCAATCATTGTACGATGAGGGGGGTTTAGGACGTGAAAGTGAAGTCTGACATGCAATTTGGGCATTTTACCTTGATTGGTCGTGTTGCGGGGATTCCCAAAGCAGAGCCACAACCAGGG
This sequence comes from uncultured Candidatus Poseidoniales archaeon, assembly GCA_964441035.1. GTDB lineage: Archaea > Thermoplasmatota > Poseidoniia > Poseidoniales > Thalassarchaeaceae > MGIIb-P. The sequence goes on along the minus strand of CAYYKF010000013.1, from coordinate 301 downwards.
CACATGACAGCCTGTTCAATCTGGGCCCGGCGCGCAATCCCTTCTTGACTCGGGTCATATCCTGGCCGGAAACGACTGGCATCCGCTACCTGAGTTGCTGCTTGACCACTAGGGATTGGAGGATGCTGTGGAACTGGGGAGCCAGCAGAAGGTATCGGCTCACCTCGCTTCCAAGCATTGTACTGTGCTTCAACCTCTGCAGCACTCATTCGGTGGTCTCGACCGATTCTGTCGAATGATAGTAAACGGTCGTAATCATCCATCGCATCGATTTTCTGTAATATCGAGTCAGGCAGCATGG
>CAYYKF010000012.1:0-28734 GCA_964441035.1 uncultured Candidatus Poseidoniales archaeon | reverse complement strand
CTGCAAGAGTCACATTCCAAGCAGTGGGCGTCAGTGTAGAAAACAGTGACAAGATTAAATAGTGAATGTAAGAATCATTGTTTTCTACTGTCAGAGTGACATTTTCTGAATCTCCTTGCATCAGTGTGATGTGATCAGAGGAGAGGTCGAGAAGAATTCGACTATCTGCAGAAACCGGGGGGACAAAGGCAGTTGTCAAGATACTCAACAAAAGCAAGAAAGTCAACGAAAACGAACGTCGACGCTGCGAATCCATAGGCGGGCCTCGACATACCGAACAAGAACCCTACTTTGACGTTGACGGGAGAACGCGTAAGCGTTCTCAAGACAATAATCTGAATTATCCTTGTCGAAGAGCGTCCAGTTTGGACCCATCTAGACGCTCCCAAGGGAAGGTCCCATCTGTAGATTCTCGACCAAAATGTCCACCTGAAGAAGTCTCTGTGTAGATTGGACGGAGAAGGTCCAATTGACGGATGATTTCCCATGGACGGAAATCGAAAGCAGCACGTATCCTGCGACTGATTTCTTCTTCCGTCATTCCTTCAGCAGTCGTACCGTTCGTGGTCACCCTAACACTTACCGGTTCAGCCACTCCAATCGCATAAGCCAATTGAATTTCACATTCATACGCTAAACCAGCTGCGATGACGTGTTTTGCGGCCCACCGAGCAGCATAAGCTGCCGACCTGTCGACCTTCGAAGGATCCTTTCCACTGAATGCGCCACCACCATGGCGGCCCATTCCACCATAAGTATCAACGATGATTTTTCGACCTGTTAATCCTGCATCTGCATATGGACCGCCTCGGATGAACGGACCTGCTCCATTCACAATCACGTTCGTATTTTCATCCACAAGTTCTGATGGAATGACTGGATCAACCACATGTTGTTTGACTTCATCCTTGATGAAATCAAGCATTGCCTGCATGCTACCGAGATTTGTCGACAAATCTTCATGTTGAAGAGCGATTACTACTGTCAATATCCGGAGTGGTTTGCCATCTTCAGAGTATTCAATTGTGACCTGTGATTTACCGTCTGGTCGAGCCCAAGGCAGAATTCCTTGTTCACGTACATCAGTGAGGCGACGAGTCAGTGTTTGAGAAAGAAGTGCAGAAAGGGGCATGTAAGTGCCTTTGAGAGAATCGTATCCTTCTGATTCGTTGGTTGCATATCCAAACATCATACCTTGATCTCCCGCTCCTTGGTCGATATTTCCTTGCGATACGCCACCTGAAATATCGGGAGATTGCGTGGTGATTCTAACTTCAACATCACAGGTCGCTGCATCCATACCAACGTCTTGGGATGTATATCCAATAGACGCAGCAGTTGCACGCGCAACTGCAGCATAATCAGGTGTTGGTCCTGCAACAGTAATTTCGCCTGCTAGAATGATGACACTATCTTTCTCTGTTCCCTTAACCAATGTCTCACAAGCAACTCGTGCCCGTGGATCCTGTGTGATACAGGCATCGACGATGGCGTCAGAAATAGCATCGCACAACTTGTCAGGGTGACCATTCGTTACGGATTCAGAGGTGAACAGAACGCGCTCGGTATCAGTTGACATAGAGTTCGCGCGTCTTCTCCCACATATCAGCATGTAGGTTCAAGCGTTTCACGAATTCAAATCGGCGATGCGTGAGGAACAGACATCCATGCCTCTCGAATCACCTGCTGATTCAAAGGCTGCAGAAAGAATTTCCAAAGTCATGCTGGCAGTATCATCATCTTGATGGGATGCGAGTCTAAAACCAACATGACCCATTAGAGGGAGAGGTGGTTTCAATTCCCAAGCCCGACCAAGAAGTTCGGTTATTTGTGCATCTGAAATGTTTGGGTGATTGGATGCAGCTAACGCAAGTGCTGCAGCCAGAGTGGGTTGTTTGTGGGCGCTCTGGACTGAGAGAATTTCATTGCTCTCAGGCCATTTTTCATGACCCTGTATTGCAGCTAAGCAACGTACTCGCATCACGTTTGCAGCAAATATGGAGGAGTGAGGGGGGAAATTCTGCATCGGTCCAGCCTGTCCAGCACTCAACGACGCTTCGTATCGACGGAGCAATACTTCTGGGTGATTTGAATCCAATTTTTCAAGACGTTTAGTCACCTCATCCAACACGTTCCCACGAACAGACATCGCATCATGCACAATAAGCAATGAATCAAGTTTGAGTGAATGGTTCTTCATTTTGTCAATTGCAGGAAGCATCCGTTCTGGCTCTTCAACAACTGCACCCAAAGTGACTGCAGCGAGTAAGCATCTGGCCTCACCAGATTTTGAACCACGAACCCGATGCAATTCTGCTGCACGCTTGAGGTGATCAATCGCCCCAGGAATATCATGCTGTGCCCGGCGTAAATTTGCAAGTTCAAGGTGTAACCCAATAGTCTCGCTAGAGAGATCTGCCTCCGGTTCAATCACTTGTGTTGGAGGTGCATCGATTCTTGGATGACCTTCATGCTGTTCTGAAGTTCGTAACAAATCGGCAACTCCTAGCCCATCTGCTGGGCGGTTCCAACCTCGGCGTTCCCATTGCCCAAACAATTCTTTGGCAGATTTTAATTCTAAAGTACCATCTTCTGCGGTAGTCAAGATGTCAGAAGAAAGTAATTCCCGATGCAATGAATCTGCCTCATATTGCCCTTTTTCTGTAAGTGCATAAGCCATGACTCTACGGCGTTCACCGGCGACTCTACGGCGTTCTGAACGCAACAAATTCTCATCACTCAATCGGTTGATGGCTCTTGAGACATGAGACTGTGCCATCTCAAGTCGTCCTGCGAGTCCAGATTGGCTGAAACGACGTGGAACCTCATAGCGATCTGCATACTCATTGGCGTCCTCTAACGCAAGTAAAACACGTTCGCGGTTCGTGATGCGTGGCATTCGTGACATCGCAATCTGTACCTGACAACCCAATTGGGTTGATGAAGCACTCGCTCAGGGATTTCGGTATGCTTCCCAATCATCGTCAGTTTCCGACCAGCCACCCACTGCTGCATATTCTGCTCCAGGCACAGGTGCTTCACGACGCCGATTGCTGACTGTACCGACTGTCACAACGACAACCAATATTGCAGCCGCGATTCCAAGTATACGCAGTGGCTGACCCTTCTTTGATGAAGATTCATCTACAGGTTCACCAAATGATTGGGTGCTGAGTGTTACCATGTCCGTACCAAATTCAGGATCATGATACGAATCATTTCCTGCCACAATATTGTAGCCTCCAATCAGATGTACTCCAATGAATCTACCATCTGGATGGAAAGGAACACCGGCAGAATATCCTGGCTTGACACCGTGGATTTGGAATAAAACCTCAGTTTCATTCCCATCAACCGTAGCATTAGAAGCCCATCGAATACGACCAAGGTTGACCTCTCCATCATCAAAGCGAAGTGCGCCAGCCCGAATGATTTCTGGTTTGGTGAAATTTTCATCGTCAGGAATGAGTTGCGCATCAATCTCACGGCATTTTGTATCCTTGAATTTCTTCACATTTACATCGTGATTGGCGGCATAATCAACCTTACATTGAATCGGATTTCCTTGCTTATCGTGTTGTGCTATATCGTTTGAATTACGATGGTGCTTCGCCTTTCCTGCTTTGGCCTTCAATTCAGGTGTGTCTTTGAATTCTTGAGCCATCCAATTGCTTACTCTTTCTTCAAAATAAGTACCCATGTTGATGGATGTCAAGGTGAACAAACGATGGTTATCCTGATTTCCTCCCAAATCCCATCCAGAGATGTGTTGGTCATATTTCCAAGTTGCATTCAATACTTGACCTGTCACATCAGAACGAGCAAGGAGAGTGCTATCATCAATCGTTGGTTCTTCAGCATCACCATGGTAATCTATTCGATGATGTGGGACTGCATCGACATTAATTTCCTCACCCCGGGTTTGTACCTTGAAGATGTATTCGACTTGCTCGACAACTTCACTGCCACTTTGTGGACCTTGATAGGCCACGTTCTCAGCACGTAATGTGAATTCGATTGTGGCATTATTGTCCTCTCGTTCAAGATTCCAATCGGCCATCACCCAAGAAATGTCTCGATAATCTAGCCATTTGATAATCTCTTCATTCTCGGTTCGAGAATTCATCACTTCCGTGAAAGAGGCTGCTGCAGTTGCTGTGTTCAAGTCCAAAAGTCCGTTCTCATTGCTATCAACATATTCGATTGTACCAAGCAAGCGCTGATGCAAGATTGATTTCACAGGAATTCCAACACGACGCTGATGTTTGCCACTCTCATCGTGTAAATCTGCGATCCCTAGGTATCGGGTCTGTTCAGTGAATAGTGCAATAGTGCCATCGAAATAGAGCACTGCCATATGCGCCTCTCCAATGTTCAATCGAACGGTTTTGTTTTGGTCATCACGTTCAATCACAAGCGTTTCCTTCGTGTAATCAATGTGTGCACCCGGTTGGATATGGGGGGAATCTTCTGGAGGTGGTGAATCACCATGGGGCGGAGGATCCTCTGGTGGCGGCTGGTTCGGGTCCGCAGCTGCAAACGGAAGGGTCAACATTAGCAAGGTCATGAACAATGCAATTGTGTGCTTCATGAGGGGGCCTTCCTCTCTCGCCTATTATAGGTAGAGCGCAAAGAATACCATTACGCTCGACTCGTATACCACCTGATTAGCCGAGCGATTCAAGTGCTTCACGCACCCGCCGAAGGTCATGACCGGGCGCGACGGTAGTGATTGGGAGGCGACCTCCTATCGAACCCATACACTTGGAGAAGTGCGCGATGGTGGGGCTCAAATGATTGGTCATGAAGTCACAGTATCAGGATATGCAGAGGCAGTTCGTGGTCGAGGCGCAATCTGTTTCTTGATGCTGCGAGATGGCACAGGACATCTGCAAGCGTTTCTGAAAAAAGACAACATGGATGGCGATACATTTGATGCCATTCAAGGAGCTAGTCGGGAATCAACCATTCAAGTCACTGGTACGGTGGCACAAAAAAGACCACCTAAAGTGGCTGAAGGAGAACCTGAACCACCTGCGGAATTTGAGATCAATGTAACTGGGGGACAAATCCTTGCTCTTGCAGAAACACCCCTACCGGTCGGTGTGGTTGATGATGTCCACGTCGGATTGGACACTCGATTGGACAATCGTCATCTCGATTTGCGCCGCCAACATGTGAATGCAATGTTCCAACTTCGAAGCAAGGTTCTGCAATATGGCCGTGACCACCTGATTACAGAAGGATTCATGGAAATGAATAGTCCAAAGATTATCGCCAGTGCTTCTGAAGGCGGTACCAATCTATTTCCAATGAAATATTTCGATACGGATGCTTACCTCAGTCAATCTCCTCAATTGTACAAACAACTCGCCGTACTTGGAGGTCTTGAGCGGGTGTTTGAGATTGGTCCAGCATTCCGTGCAGAGAAGCATGATACCTATCGTCACCTGAATGAGTTCATCTCTTTTGATATTGAAGGTGCATGGATGAATGATGAGGATGTGATGGGTGTTCAAGAGAGGATGATTCATCATATTTGGAGTCAAGTTGCAGCCAATGACATGCACCTGATTGACATGATTAACGAATACAAGGCAAGTCAAGATGAGGAGCCTGTGACTGTTGAAGTCCCAAGCCTACCGTTCCCTCGAATTCCATATTGTGAAGCGATTGAAATCGTCAAAGCTGGAGACGGAGAAATCGAGTGGGGCGACGATATCGAATCGCATCACTGCGACTTAATCGCTGCAAAATATCCAGGATTCCATTTCCTACCTAGATGGCCAATGAGCATGAAGCCATTCTACATCTTCCATGATGAGAATGAGAAGAGCTCGTCTGGCGGTCAACTATCACGTGGATTTGACCTCAATTATGGCAGAGATGAGATGACCAGTGGTGGCCAGCGCGAACATCGTGTTGAAGTTCTAGAACAAAATCTGCGAAACATGGACCTTGAACCAGCAGAATTCACATTCTACACCGACGGATTCCGATTTGGGGCTCCACCCCATGCTGGTTGGGGGCTTGGTGTGGCCCGACTATTGATGGTACTCACTGGTGCTGGGAATGTGCGCGAAGTTGTGCTCTTCCCAAGAGATCGCTCGCGTGTCACACCCTGAGATGCTCTCCGGTTTTCCCGAAGCGTCAAATCACTTCGTGCATACGCAACAGTGGTGCGGGCATGCTGAAGCGGGGAATACCTCTCATTGTACTGGCTCTACTGATACTGAGTTACATCCCCACGGCAGCTGCGTGTGAGACCGAAATCGGTCGCATACCGTCACCCACAGGCATCTCACCAGACAAGGATGACTCAATTCGTGAGACGGTACGAATTGCTGGCATTGGACAAGAAACTGCTCGCTTCATGTTGTGGGAAGTCCTGATGGGTGCAAATTACACTGAGGAATACATCGCTGAGAAAATTGACCAAGCAATGATTGAGGCTGGTTCAAATCCAAATTGGAATTCCTTTGACACGATTGTTGCAAGTGGTGCAAATGGAGCAATTCCACACGGAGATCCTGACAACAATGGCGCCGGGCCAAAGCAAGTGATGGTTGGGGATGTTGTCGTGGTAGATTTAGGGGCGCGTGTGAATGATTGGGTCAGTGATATCACGCGCACATATGTTGTTGGAGAAACGGATAATTTCACTATCATTGATTCGTATATGGCAGTCTATGATGCCCAAAATCTCACCTTCCCCGTCATTGAGTCAGGTACACCAGCATGGGTGCCTGATGACATCGCGCGCACACATATTGAAGAGAAGGGATATGGCGATTTGTTCATCCATTCCCTCGGCCATGGTTTTGGAGTCTGTGTGCACGAACCACCGTTGCTCTCTAGTGGCGCTGATGACCCGCTTTTCGGACTGAAGTACAACCAACAACCACTGATGGTTTGGGATGCTGTTACTGTGGAGCCAGGAATCTATCATGACGGATGGTTTGGAATCCGAATTGAGGATGATTTCCTTGTCAATGGGGACGGACACGAATTCCTTTCCGAAGATATCCCTCGTGACCTTGATTGGTTCATGATTCGACCAGGAGATTATGATAATGCCTCGGCTGACACCAATTCAGAAGAAGGGGGCAATCAATCGAATGTCCCGGCTGTCGGATTGTTTGAATCACTTATGCTATGTTCCGTTGTTGCTGTGCTTACACGCCCTCGTGTTGAGAATCAAAGAAATGAGGTGCAAAAATGAGGCCAAATTCGACGCTGGTCGTAGGTCTTGTACTGATTGTCCTCTCGGCTATTGCGCTTTGGGGAGGGCTATCATTAATGGATGCTGCAATTAGTGGTGCTGAAGTATCAATTCCTAACGGAGGTGCTGGTGATGCTTCCAAAGACCATGATAATGAGGGTTCATGGAAGTATTGCCTTTGTGGGTTCTTGCTCATAGGTATCGGCCTAGGGATGGGGATTTCCGGAATTATCACATTAACGACAGGTGGTACTGTACAACTGGTACAAATGATAGGGGGTGGCAAGAAGGCTGCGAATGCTGCCGGTACAACTGTTGTCGGGATCGCTGCCAGTACAATTGTCCTCTGCCCACATTGCAACAATGATGTTGCCATTGGTTCAGGAGTGAAGGGGACATATGATTGCCCACACTGCAAACGTGATTTCGTTTGGGATTGAAAATTGAATAGACGACCGAAAAGAACGGGTATCTTTCACCCCCTCCGCTGACACATGGGGGACACGCCAGTCTTTGCCTACCTGCTCCTGAAAGAGCATCCATATGGTCGAGAGATGCTACGACAAATTCTCTCAGAAGGATTTGTTCCAGCCATCATAATCGAGGAAGATTCTGCGATTGGTGACGAGGAACGGGAGAAGTTCCTCAAGCGAATTGAAGGCAACCCTATCGCACCAACAATCGCTGAACAAATCTCAGACCTCGATGTAGTCCATGTGACTGTTCCCATTCACAACTCAGAGGAAGTGATGCCACACATCCAAGACATGGATTTGGACCTCATTGTCTTTGGAGGTACCAGAATCATTCGTGGAGAAATCTTAGATCATCCAAAGGACGGTGTGATTAATTCTCATCCCGGTCTGCTACCAGATTGCAGAGGTTCAGCCAGTCCTGCATGGTCTGTTTATCACGATATTCCAATTGGTAGCAGCACACATTTTTGTGACAATGGAATTGACACTGGCGAGCTATTGCTGCGTCGAGAATTTCCTGTCAAACGTGGAATGACCTATGAGGACCTGTGCTACGAAACGCTTGTTCTTTCAGGTGTTTTGATGAAAGAGGCGTTGATGGCATATGTTGCCGGAAAATGGCCAGAGATACGGCATCCACAGGGAGAAAGCCCATGGCCTACCTTCCGCAACGCTCCACCAGAGATTCTGGAAGTAGTATACCAAAAGTTGGCTGAACAAACATATGCACATTATGTCAAAGAAGGTGAAGAAATGAAAATACCATTTGCATCTGATGCACTGAAAGGAACGCGGGCGCTCGTATGTGGCGCATCGAAAGGAATTGGACGAGCTGCTGCCGAGATGATGGTGGCCTGCGGCGCGGATGTCATCGCTTTGTCGCGAAGTGCCCCTTCAATTGATGGAATACGCTCAATAGAAGTCGATTTGGAAGACCAATTGGCAATCGAGAAGACGATTGAAGGAATATTGGTGGCTGGGCCGATTCACATCCTAGTCAACAATGCAGCAGGTCCACCGGGTGGACCACTGCTAGACAATTCCATCGAAGATTTTGAGGCACCATTCAAACGACACTTGCATGCTGCTCATCGAATCACACAGATGGTTGTCCCACACATGGCTGAAGCGGGAATGGGCCGAATCATCAACATCATCTCTACCAGTGTGAAAGAACCAATTCCGAACATCGGACTCTCGAATACACTACGAGGAGCGATGGCGTCTTGGTCAAAGTCACTGAACTTAGAGTTGCCAGAATGTATCACAATCAACAATGTCTTACCTGGGTTTACAGATACAACTCGACTCGCTTCACTGGCGCAATCAATCCATGATAAAACAGGTAAGAGTGTTGACGAAGTACATGAGGGGTGGATGACGCAAGTCCCAATCAAGCGCCTGATTGATCCAAAGGAGACTGCGGCAGCAATCACCTTCCTTTCTCTGCCATCATCAGGTGGCATTCGTGGCGTCAATCTCGCTGTTGATGGTGGACGATTACGCTCAATATGAGGTGATGTAGTGGAGTTTGATGTCTTCTTCTCGATTTCTCAAACTCCTGATGCAAGTGGGTACACTCCAGATGAAGCGACAATGTATGCGAACTATCTCGAGCAACTGGAGGTAGCAGACCAAGCTGGATACGGAGTAGCATGGCTAGCACAAGCGCATTTGTCAACAGAAGTGCAGAAACGCAACAAGCGGCCTGTGATTCCTCATTGGGAAGGTGAAGTGGGGCTCTGTACCGACTTCTTCCAACTTGCAATGTTGTCAATGGAGCGAACCCAAAACATCGAAGTCGGTAGCGCTGTGCTTTCTATTCTAGCCAATGGGGGTCCGGTGGCCGTGGCTGAACGAATCGGAAATTATTGTGCGCTACAGGCAGCAAGAGGGGATTCTCGAAAATTGAACGTCGGATTTAGTGCTGGACGATTCCAATTCATGGCTGCACCCTATGGTATCGTGCCACGCGATGCGATTGAGGAAGCAGCATGGCCTGCTTTGAGAGGACAAATTTTCTGGGAAGCAGCAGAAATAATGTTGCGTCTTGTTCGAGGAGACACCATCTGTTCAGATGATATTCGTAGTACAGTTCTAACTCGGGACAATTTCCGTTCAGATGAAGATTGGGCGTCTGTTCAAGCCGCCAAAGGGTCACAGGATGAAGCGATTGAAATCCCACGCCGCTACGTCTTTGAAGAGATAAAATCAATCCCACAAGAATGGGATCGATCCAAACTAAATCTTGTTCTTGGTAGTCATGAGCCTACATTGCAAGAACATGTGAACAAATTTCTACCAGTCCAAGTTTTCAATCTCAGTATTACGCCTCCAGAGGTTATCGAAGCCACCCATGAAAGGATGGCTGCTTGCTATCATCCAGATGGAGGTGCATGGCAAAGACACATGATGCCGCGAACTGTGATGGTGTTCCTCAACGAAGAAGAGGGCCTATCACCCGAACAGAGAAGCAAAGCGGCGAAGGGAGAAAGTGAAGCGGCATTGGCATCCTACTGGAAGGCACTTGAAGGTACACTCGACCCCGCAAAAGTTGAGAAAGCAACGGACAATGCAGTCATTGGAAATGCAGAAGAAATCGCATCCCAAATCCAAGAACGATTCAATCCCAATGACCGTCTGATGCTTTGGTTTGATTTCTTTAGACATGATTCCGCACGTGTATGTCGTGACATACGTGCATTCATGGAGCGTGTCGTACCCCTTGTCAACGGAGGCGATGCTTGATGGAACAAAGACCCTCGTCTGTCAATCCTGGACGACCGGGGTCTGGAGTCTATCCTACATCTCCAATTTCAGATGGTGCAAAGGGCATCGCAACCGGACGAGATGTAGAGTGGGAACCATTGGTTGACTTCCGGCGGAACGATGTCTCCGAAAACACGATTCATGGGGCAATCGCATGGGCACATGGCTCAGAATTGGTACATTCGTTTGGCGGCAATGTTCTCTGTTATGGTCGTAGCATGATGAAACCAATTCTAATGAAAACGTTTGCAGATGTACTTGGTGAAACACTCACTGATGAACAGAAAGCCATAGCCTGTTCATCTCACAATGGCGATACCGAGCACGTCGCGGCTGCACAATCGATTCTGACGGAATCTGAATGGGGATTAATGCAATGCCCCCTCGATGTTCCATTGATTCAATTTGGCAGGCAAGTCCGCAGGCCTCGTCGTTGGTTCCATACGTGTTCTGGAGAACATGCAGCGATTCTCAAAGCACTGCGATTGATGGGTATTTCTCGAGCAGGTTACACCCTTCCACAATCCGATTGGTTTCCGCAATTCCTCCAAGTTCTTCGAAGATTCCTAGACAACCCGTACTGGGAACCAAAGCGTGTCTCAAAGGATGGTTGTGGACTACCTACGGTCTCCAATACGGTGAACGAATTGGCAGTCATGTTTGCTGGATTGGCCAAAGAGAAGGATGATGACTGGATTTGGGATTCAATGTGCGAATATCCGGACCTTATCGGAGGATTCAATCGATTAGATTCAACCTGCATCAAGGCAGGTAACGGTCGGGTGCTGGCCAAGGAAGGGGCGGATGGTCTGCTTGGACTTTCAATCATACACGATAACTATCCAAATGGTCTGGGTATCGTGATAAAAATTGCACATGGATGGAATTCACAAGCAACCTGGTACATTGCACGCGCAGTTCTTGGTGTCCTCGGATTTGATTTACGCAATCCATATCCATTGCATAGACAAAAGGCCTTCATCGTCCCAGGAGTCGTGCCTGAACACCTCCTTGCAAATCTAGAGCAAGTTGTCACCTGGGATGAATGGGATCCGAATTCTGACCGTTGGTACTATGATTGGCGAAAATATTCCAACCCATTCCAAGGAGAGGGAAGTCATGACGGATGATGTCATTGAACTTGGCAATTACATTGCTGGGGCATTTCATCCTTCAACGTGCAACCATTGGATAGATGACTTTGCGCCAGCCAGTGGAGAGCAAATAGGAAGAATTCCTTGCTCGGATGAAAATGATGTCAATACGGCGGTGGATGCCGCTCTTGGTGCACTCAATGATTGGAGTGCGTTGTCCATCGATGAACGGGCAGATTGGCTTGACAAAATCGCTGATGAACTTGAAAATAGAAGCGAAGATATTGCCAAATTGGAATCTCTTGATACGGGAAAACCAATCTCAATTGCTCGTTCAGTAGATGCAGCACGCAGTGTGGCGAATTTTCGGTTTTTTGCAGGACAGGCTCGCTCCTTCTTGGATGAGAAATTTGAGATGGACGATGCATCCAATCGCGTCATTCACAAACCACTTGGAGTTGTAGGACTCATCACGCCTTGGAATCTACCACTCTATCTGCTATCATGGAAGGTCGCGCCAGCATTGGCAATGGGAAATACGGTGGTTGCCAAACCAAGCGAATTGACGCCCATGACTGCCAGTTTGCTCGCCGAAGTTGTAGACGAAGTCGGCCTACCGTCTGGTGTCTTCAACCTGATTCACGGTACCGGCCCAGATGCTGGAGCACCACTTACTTCTCACCCCAATGTCGCTGCTATTTCATTCACAGGAGGAACGTCAACTGGGAGAATCGTAGCGGCTGCTGCAGCCTCAGATTTCAAAAAACTCAGTCTCGAATTAGGTGGAAAAAATGCAACTATCGTTCGGAAGGATGCAGACCTCAACTCCATCATGCCAAGCGTTGTCAGGGCTTCTTTCCTCAACCAAGGCCAAGTTTGCCTCTGCGGTTCTAGAATCCTGATTGATGAGGTAATTTATGATGAATTTGTTGCACGATTCCTTGATGAGGTTTCAATGATGCCAATTGGAGACCCCTCTGATGAAGAAACAATGCTTGGCTCACTCATATCTTCTGAACATCGTGACAAAGTTCTGAGTTACATTGACCTTGCAGTTGAAGAAGGTGGTGAAATTCTATGTGGTGGAGGACCGCCGATAGACATCCCAGATGCCTTTGCAGGTGGAAACTGGGTCGCTCCAACGGTGATTGATGGATTGTCTCCAGAGAGCAGGTGTGCAACCGAGGAAATTTTCGGACCAGTGGTCACATTACATCCATTTTCGGACGATGAAGAAGCGATTGATATTGCAAACGCAACAGAATATGGTCTCGCTGGTTCAATATGGACAACAGATTTGAGTGCTGGTGCGGCCATGGCAGAACGAATTGATTCAGGCATGATTTGGGTAAATTGTTGGCTTCATCGTGATCTTAGGGTTCCCTTCGGTGGTGTGAAAAACAGTGGCGTGGGTAGAGAAGGAGGGCGTTGGAGTTTGAGTTTCTTTTCTGAACCAATGAACATCTGCGTTAAGCATGATTAGAACAATATTGAACCCATAACCCAAGAACCTAGGAACATTCCAGTTAGGCCTCCAAGGCCCAACCAGAACCCCGTTCGGAAAGGTGAAACATCGTACTTCCACTGATAAGATGACATGAAAATCCAGCCACTAATGATGGCCAGAAACCAAAACGCACAGAACAATAATCCAACACCACAAATTTGTGGTACAAACATGACACCAACACCAAACCATACGCCGAGCCTCATCTCCTTGGGATCTCCCCATTCTACAGGAATTGTTACCACAGTCGCTGCGGTAGACAGTAGCAAGCAAAACCAAGCACAGAATAATGGGGCCCAATCACCGAGCATTGTTCCTTCTTTGAGCCCAATTGACGGCACTAAGAAAGTGGCGTACGCAAAGCCGACGAATGCGGAAGCTACACCAATAATTGGAGGAATCGCGAAAAGGCCAAGCGGCGGATTCTTCCACTTCATACCAAAGCCTCTCGGCTTAGACCTATGACAATTCCCCGACGAGGGATTCAAGTGCCGCCTTCCTATGGAAGGCGCGATGCCAAAGGGTGAAATTGTCTTAGGTTGCCTCGCACCACACCCTCCACACCTAGTCTATGCAGAGAATCCACCACAAAACGAACCTGTGTCCGAAGGAGGATGGGAAACACTACGTTGGGGATACGCAAGATTAGCTCGCAAACTGAAGAATATCGACTATGATGCTATGGTAATCCTCACACCTCATTGGCAAACATACATTGGCACACATTTTCTAGGATGTGACACTTTCAAATCCTTGAGTGTCGACCCGATTTTCCCAAACCTGTTTCGTTACAAGTACGACCTTGAGGTCGATGTGGAATTGTCTGAAAAAATGTGCGACGCTGCTAGTGAGGTCGGTATCATTACCAAAATGATGAGGAATCCAGATTTCCGTGTTGATTATGGAACAATCACATCTTGTCACCTACTGAATCCAGAATGGGACAAACCGGTTGTTACAATCAGTAGCAATCGAAACAGACATTACTATTCTGTTGAGGTGATGAATGAACAAGCCAGTGCTCTTGGACAAGCCTGCAGAACTGCTATTGAAGAAAGTGGCAAACGAGTCGTCCTAATCGCGAGTCACAGTTTATCCCATCGGCATTTCACAACAGAAGCACCCCTGCCCGAAGACATGAGCAGAGAACACATCTACAATCACAGCCAATACGTTTGGGACATGAGATTGGTTGAACTAATGCGACAAGGAGAAATGGAGCAGATTATCGATTTGATGCCCGAGTTCACTGAACAAACAATTGCTGAAACCGAAGGTGGAGGCTTGACTTGGATGATGGCTGCGATGGGTATGCCAAACTATCCTGCAGAAATTTACGGATATCAATCAGTCATCGGAACGGGCAATGTCGTAGCATGCTGGGACCCAAATGAAGAGACGCGGGAGGTGGTTCTCTGAGCGATGAAAATCCGGTTCTCTTCGGCCTTTATGTGCCCCCACACCCCCATCCATTGCTAGCACCGAACGAAAACAAAGGGTGGGGTGAATTAAGAGAAGCATTTGATCAATGTCGCCGCAGAATCGAAGAGAGTGAGGCTGACATCATCTTGGTGTATTCAACCACTTGGCCATCCATCGTCGGCCATCAAATTCAATCACATCCAGAACCTGAATGGGTTCATGTCGATGATGACTTTCACTTTCTAGGCTCAATGCCTTACAAATTCCGTATGGATGTTGATTTCTGCAATGAATATCGAGATGCAGCGGAGAACCGGGGCCTCCATTCTAGAACTGTGGCATACCATGGATTTCCCATCGACACTGGTTCAGTGGTCGCCCTTTCCTTACTGAATCCTGACAATCGAATCCCTGCTTGTATTGTCTCAAGCAACATGTATGCCAATCGCGCAGAAACAATTGTCCTTGGAAAGGCTGCAAGAGATGCGCTCAACAAACAAGGCAAGAAGGCAGTAATCGTGGTAGTCGCTTCTCTCTCTAATCGAATGTTTACAGAACATATTGAACCACATGAAGATCGAATTCATAGTCCTAAAGACGATGAATGGAATCAAAAAATGTTGGAGTTCTTTTCAGATGGAAGGCTTGAGGATTTGAGTCAACTTTCACGCGATATTCATGGCCAAATTCGTGTGCAAAAAGTGGTTGCATACAAACCAGCGTGGTGGATGGCTTCCACCATGGGACAACACAACAACTACGATGGAGAGGTTCTGGCCTACGCCTCCCTCCATGGTTGTGGTGGTGCCGTCATTCAACTAACTCCAACTACAGGTTCGATTGGAGACAAGGAATTTGATGAAGATGATGTCGAATTTTATCGTGGAGATCGCAACGTTTTGGAATCTGGTGCAGGAGATATGCAAGCCGCAGGAGGCGTTGAAGGCCCTTTAGATGACTCGGACCGTGATGTAACGATTAACACAAGCAAAGCTCCGGCACCTGTGGGGGCCTACCCGCATGCTCGAAAGGAAGGGAATTTACTCTACCTCTCTGGCGTAGGTCCAAGACAACCTGACACAAACGATATCCCTGGTGGACCGATTGAAGACAAGGAAGGAAAGGCACTTGATTATGATATTAAGGCCCAAACAGAAGCCTGTATTCAAAATGTAAAAACGATTCTTGAAGCGAGTGGGGCGTCGCTAAACGATGTTATCGATGTGACTACATTCCTCGTTGATATGAAACGTGATTTTGATGGTTACAACAAGGTCTACGCGAAACATTTCGAAGAAATTCAAGCAACGCGGACGACATTGGCAATCCAAGCACTACCTACACCAATCGCGGTGGAAATGAAAGTAATCGCTAAAGCGAATTAGTGGGTGAATTAAGATGCGTAGCATCTTATGCTTAGACCAAAGCCGAACTACTGATGAAGAGGCTAAAACCTTCCAATCTAATCGATTTCGTATACAAACCGATTGAGTTGGTCAGCGATACTCTAGAGCGAAAACTCGGCATGGCTTCAGTGGTCATCATATCACTCTCAGCAATGCTTGGTTCCGGACTATTCGTGTTACCTGCTCTGGCAATGCTGGATATGGGAGGGGGTACAACACCTGTTGCAGGAATTTGGTTGGCCTACCTAGTCGCAGCACTAATTGTACTCCCTGGAGCCGTTTCCAAAGGTGAACTCGCAACTGCAATGCCATCCTCAGGTGGATCCTATGTCTATATTGAACGGACATTTGGCCCTCTCATCGGCACCATCTCAGGACTAGGGTTGTGGGCGAACTTCATGCTCAAATCAGCCTTTGCACTCATCGGTTTCAAGGCTTACCTTTGGGTATTGGAAAATTTGCTCGATGTTACGATTAACATCGAAGTCGCCGCACTGATTCTTCTGACCATGATTGTGTTCATCAATATCCTGGGATTAAAGAGAATCAAAAAAGTGCAAACACCGATTGTACTAACCTCGGTGATATTCCTATTCGCTCTCTGTATTTGGGCCATGCTGACCATGGATTTAGATTGGAATGCACCATTTTCCAAAGCAGCCTTTGGTTCAGGATGGGAATCTGTGGCCCAAACTGCGGCTTTTGTTTTCGTGGCATATGCTGGAGTGACAAAAATTGCGGCAGTCGGAGGAGAAATCAAAAATCCTGGCAAAAACATACCATATGGTATCCTCCTATCTCTGTTAATCAGTTGTATTCTTTATGTCAGCATTTCAATTGTCATGGTCGCAGCAGTGGAACCTTCTGCATACATGGAAAATGGAGGGGCAAGAGAAGACCCAATCTATGTCTTTGCGAAAGCAGTTGGCGGAAGTACTGTTGGTATCATTGCTGCTGTTCTGGCAGTTACAACCATGACTTCAATGGCTCTTGCTGGCATAATGGCCTCTTCCAGATTCCCATTTGCGATGGCTAGAGACAATCTCCTTCCGGAGGCATTGGAGAATGTCCATCCAAAGTATCAGACACCACATCTCTCAATTTTGGGAACGGGTCTTGCGATGGCGGCAGCAATCACACTACTACCAGTTCATGATATTGCAAAACTCGCTTCTGGATTCAAAATCATGATTTTTATTGTTATCAACATGTGTGTAATTGTTCTAAGAAGGGCATCATCAACGCACTCCTGGTACAATCCTGAATGGAAATCACCCCTGTACCCATTTATCCAATTGTTCGGAATCATTGCCGGTTTTATTCTAATCTATCTGATGGGATCAAAGGCGATTATTGGTGCAGCCGCTTGCTGTGTTGCCGGGCTGATTATTTACTACTCATATGGAAAATCTAGGGCACATCCAACACTCACCCCCTGGAGGACCGTACGAACAGAATTCACGAATGTGGACAAATACGAACGCGAAAAGAGATGGCTGGTATTCCATACTGCCGCTGCTAAGCAATCACATCCGGATTATTTGAACGAACGTGAATTTGTGCATGCAATGAAGGTTATCGCACCACATTACGACGCATTCCATATCCGAAATCTATTCCATGAAATCGATACCAATGCAGATGGAGTAATCGATGTCGATGAATTCTTGGAAGGCATGCAAGATGAATTTAGTGAGCAAGAATAGGTCTGTTTCAATCGCCGTGTCCTTGAAGGGTGGTGCGCTTCTCGCAATGTCGGAGGGTAACCATGTCGATTGCTGGAAAAGCGATGAAAATCACCACGAATACCCTACAAGAAATGAAACGCGTGGGAGAAAAAATCACAATGCTGACAGCATATGATTTTTCGACGGCAAGAATTCTTGATGGGGCTGGAATCGACGTGCTTCTGGTTGGAGATTCTGCGTCAAATGTCATGGCTGGAAATGATACAACAGTTCCGATTACACTTGACCACATGATTTACCATGCACAATGTGTTGTCAAAGCAGTAGACCGGGCGCTGATTGTCTGCGACATGCCTTTTGGTAGTTATCAAGGGGATTCAAAACAAGCCCTCAACAGTGCGATACGAATCATGAAGGAGAGTGGCTCGCATGCCGTCAAACTAGAAGGTGGTGCAGAAGTTGTTGATTCCATTGAACGAATCTTAACCGCAGGCATTCCTGTGATGGGTCACCTCGGTTTAACCCCTCAATCCATTTACAAATTTGGCACTTACTCAGTCCGCGCGCGCGAGGAAGATGAAGCTGAGAAGTTGATTGAGGATGCCAAACTTCTCGAACAAGCCGGATGTTTTGCAATTGTGCTTGAGAAGATTCCATCGGATTTAGCCAAACGCGTGACTGATGCTGTAAACATACCAACCATTGGGATTGGTGCCGGTTCCGATGTAGATGGCCAGGTTCTGGTCATCCACGATTTATTGGGAATCACACATGAATTCAATCCACGCTTCTTGCGTCGCTATCTGAATCTTCATGAACAAATTACCGAAGCTGTTTCACAATACATTTCTGATGTGCGATCTGAAGAATTCCCCAACGAAGAAGAACGCTATTCCTGAATCCATCCATTCTCCTCAGAATGGGTCCAATGAGTTGGTCGACCTTCATTATCAAAGTACCATCCATCGCTACCAATTTCTGTCCCTGGAAGAGGGCGGAGTGATTCCTCAGAATTAATTCTAGGACCTTCTCCTCGTCGATTTTGATGCTGGATTTTTGCGAATTCTGCAGCCGCAGTGCTGACGGTGTCGGAACCATCTCCCCAACTACCTGCCATTTCACCCCAAGTATCATCTCGAATCAATTCAACCTCTTCTTCAGATTCAGTGATAACTGAGTGATCAGGAGGAGATTCTGGATCAAAATATTCTATTGGTGCAGAAATTTTTTCTGGTTCGGGTTCTGGTTCGGGTCCAACTTCGGCGGGTGTCGAAATGAATACCGCAAACGGATCGGTGAACGGTTGTTGAACTGGGGGTTCATTGATATTGACAACCGGTGGTAAATTCTGCTGAGGAGTTTGTTCAACTGCTGGAATTGAAACAGGCAAAGGCTGTGGAGAAATTGACGGGTTTGGAATTTGCATTGGCATTGGAGGTGGAACAAAATCGAATGCAGGAGGTGGTAAACCTGATGTCAATTGCGCTGTAGGGGCGATTGTGATTTCAGATGTTGAAGTCTCTTCAGATTCACCTTCAATCAGTTCAATTTCCTCTTCAATACGATTCCCAAGATGACGGAATAGGAAAACCAAAACGACTGAAATGACCGCAACAATTAGCAAACTCCCTCCAATGATGACTTCAGTGTTATCTCCCCATCCAAACCAAGTTTCTTCGACATCGATGAAAGCACTTCCATCGGCATTGCCCAATCGTGCATAAACGGTATTTTCTCCTGGCTCATCCAATTCCAACGTCCAACCCTCGTCATCACATTCGGATTTTCCAATATCTGTGATTATCTCAACAGCACAGGGATGCGAGATAGATACTTCATTTCCAGAGATGTCATAACCCTTCACTTGGAAAGTTGTACTTCGACCTTGCATACCATCGCTAGGTATGATGACCTCCAGATATGCCAGGTCACCTGGAAGGATTTCAAGGATGATGGAGCCTTCTGCATTCCCTGTTTTTGCAAAAATACTGATGAAGCTGATTCCATCTGCTGTGAATGTGTAACGGCCAATAGTTGCCGAAGCATTCGCTACTTCTCCATATCCAAATTCTATCGTCCAATTTTCTACATTTATTGGATTCTTATTTCCATTTACGTCAACCCCATAGACTTGCATTTCGATATCAGAACCTGTTACCAATTCTAATTCATCAGCAACTGTTTCGTCTAAAATCTCAATTTCTAAAGATACAGGAATTCCTGGATAAACCTCAACATCGACAATACCTGGGATGATGGAACCAGATGCAATCGCTTGGAGGCGATGTTGTCCCGCTAAACTGGGTTCAAAGTGCATTACTCCATCAACTGAAACAATAGCATCTTGTGAAGGGCCGCTAATCACAGTCCAACTCCATTCGCTGACTTCTGCCTCATTTCCGGCAGAATCCAAAGCAACCGCTGAGAGAGGATATGGTTCTCCGATATTGAGCTCGGTGGGGAGAGAATCAAGCACGATTTGGGCGATTGCACCTGCACTCACATTGATGACTAAGCCGATTGTTAGGCCCGTATCTTGATGTTCTGCGTAAACGGCCCATTGCCCGGTTGGTTCCGCTTCGAAGAAGATGCATTCGCCTACAGTATTGGAAATATATGGTAATGCTAAATCACCAGGACTAAGCCATGTTGCACTGATACCCCAAGCATTCCCATTCTGGTCGACCAAGCGTGCACACATCTCCAATTCTTCACCAGATGATGTCAATGCATGACCTGCAGAATTACTTGTAGAGTCGTGTTCGATTTCAAGCGATGTTGGAGTACCTGCACTCACATTGATTGTCGAAGATGCTGTCCATTCCTCCCAAGAAATTTCTACAACCATTGGACCTACTGGTCCAGGTGTAAAAGTGGGAGATGTTCCATCATTTGGCAAATCAATACTGGTTCCATCAGGTAAAGTCCAATCGGCAAATGGAACATTTGGAATCCAAGTATTATCATGCGCATCGTGTAGCAATGGTGTCAATGAAATTTCTTGATCTGCGGTAATATTTTCGTACTCAGAAACCAATTCAAGCGAGAGAGCTGTACCATGCAAAACTTGCACAGGAAGTTGAGATTCAATCTCACCGGTGCAAACAGTCACTGTTTGACTCCCCATGGTTGTAGGTAGCCATCGAGCTGTACTTCCAAACGATTGGATGTCCCCGCTTGTAACCGACCAAGAAAATTGAATCGAACCAAGTTCAGTACCACTGCTATCATATGCCTTAGCTGATAAGTCAAGATTCACATCTGCAGGAATTGAAATTGGAGCGCTTGGAGTAATCTCAATGTAATCCACAGAGGTACCCGATGGAGGTGAAGCTGTGCAACTTCGACCTGTGGATTCAGAACTTACTTCAAATGAGGAGATACTAGGCGTAAGAAGGATGATTGTTACCATGAACAGAATACGACGAGACATTTCAATTCCTCCTGTTCCATTGGCCCTGAGCATTGACTTCCCAGTACTGATTTTCACCATTTGCAGAAAGGTACCATCCACTTTGACCTTGAACGGTTCCAGAAAGTGCTTGCAAAACACCGGAACTCGATGTTGTTTTTTGTGCCTCCACAACAGTAGATATTGAGGGTTGTATAAGGGTGGATTCTTTCACGTGATTTTCAATTTGCTGCGATTGCTGACTTGTAGACGTAATTATTGTCTCGGTTTCAGAATCTTCTAAATCGGATGGTTCCCATTCGTATTCCATATCCCAATGCTCTTGCGGATTTTTGTTGCGGCGCAAGATGAAGAAAAGAAGTGCAATTAGAACGATGGCTGCTCCAAAACCACCAAGCAACATTTGACCGACGGAAGTTCCCATCAGCCAATCTATTCCTGTGGGTTCTACATCGACGAAGGTTTGCGCCTCCCAATCCTCATATTGGATTACTACTTTTTGAGAATCTCCTGGTTCTTCTAAGTGCAAAAGCCAGTAAGAATCACCATCGTAGGACAATCGGCCTGCATTGGTCTCAACATCTAATTTATTGGTGTTCATCGGGACTTGATTTCCTCCATAATCAACCAGTTCGATTAACATAGAAATTGTGTCACCTTGTTCACCACTTCCACTATGTGGTCCAATTCGTAAATCAACTGGCTCACCGACTTCAACTTGCAGGGTTAGAGTCCCACTCGCCGTCGAATTTCTAGCCATCAATTCCCACGTACCTTTTCCAAGACCACGAGCATGATAGACACCAGTTTGCGTGGTCTCTTCAAATTCAACATGACCATTTCCAAGTTCCCAGTTAACTTGACACGGTTCCCTATTTCCCTCCATGTCCTCAGCAAACGTGGATACGGTAAACTGACTTCCACTCTCTGTAACAGAAGAGGTCATTAAATCGGTTTCGATGATGACACGGTGCGGTGCGCCCTGAACCACATGCATTCTAGCCCTTGCAACGCGACCCAAAATCTCTGCTTCGATAAGAAAATCGCCTGTTGTTTCAGGTTGCCAGATGTTACCAGACATCACAATTTCTTGTGTAAAATCCTCGCCATTGATTGTCCAATTTAATGTCATTTCCTCAATTGTATTACCATCTGCATCACTCAGGATCGGAGCTAGGTCAACAGCATCATCAGTTGAAACTGTGGTACCATCTGTAGGCAGGTCAATTCGCACCAAACTACCTGGTATCACTTCGATTGTTAAACTAGCATTCAGGTCACCTTCTGAACGAGAATGAACTGCTCCAATGTTCCATTCGCCCGTAGGTCCACCGATGAAACGAGTCCCGCTATTATCACTCACAAGACTGCCCGCTGCTTCAGGTTCAACCACGGACCATTCTGCAGAGATTGGCCAACGATTACCACGGCTGTCTTCTGCTTGTAAATATAGGTAAGTTTCATCATCAGCTGTGATTTTTTCATATTCTGCATCAATCCAAACCATGGTAATTGTACCATTGACAACGGTGATTTCAATCGTTGCTTGTACATCCTCTGCTTGGGCAGAAATCTGCCATTTCCCCACTAGTGTAGGTCGCCATTCAACATAGTCACCATTGATGACAAAATTGCCATTCTCTGCACTCCAATTTTCCAATGGCAGGAGGACTGAAAAATTGTTCCCATTACGATCATGCCACCTCAAATCCAAAGGAACTGATTCATCAGCCTGAACCACACGTTCTGGCCCTATAATCTCGAGATAATCCAATGATGAAGTAAAGTAGTGATTTTCGTCTATTTCATCCAAATTTTTTGGTTGTAATGCGAATCCTGTGAGAGCCTGTATCAGAAGGAATGCCGATAGCATTCCCACTGTAAACACTCGATTCGAATCCGCCTGCATCAACCTTCGCAGAAACTTATGCAACTTGAAAGACACGCCGAACCGTCCGCCTTTAGGCGGACGGTAAATTGAGAAGATTACTATTCCTTCCATTCTTCCCAATCAGACATTTCTGGATCTCGATACCACCAAACACCATCATCATCTTCCCACCATTCTGTTCCATCCTCATCAACCTTGTAATTCGGATCATCTTCAGCGGAGTATTCTTCTTCTGACTGCGGTTCTTCACTCACTTGAGGCGAAGATGGCGCCTCAGGCATTTCACTGTAATCATCCTCTGGATATTCCATATCATCAGCATCATATTCGTCATCATCAAGTCTAGCACGTCGAGCAATAATCACAACGATGAGAATCACACCGAGCAACAGAAGAACCGCAAAACTCAGCCCAATCCATGACCAAGGTGAATTGGCTTCGAAGAAACCTGCAATGGTTCCACCAACCTCAATCTCAACGGTAGCAGTATTATCTGCGCGCTGAGGGTGGTCGCTAGTGATACCATCCAAGACTGTATACGAATTTTTACCTTCGTTGAGCATGTAAATCTCAAATGTAATCTCATCTACCAAGGTAATGTCATTGAGCTCAGTTCCATCATCACTTGAGAATATGTCATCTAGTGAAATTGGAACTTGATTATCGTACTCATCGAAACCGGATGCAGTAATCGTCACTGTGGTCTGTTGTTCAACGGTAATCGATTTTGCCGGCTCCACACCAGGAGCACTTACCACAGCAATCAGATAATGCAATTTGGCGTAGCCGACATTGACCTGCCAAGTGCCGGAGATTCCATTATCGACGGTGTAGGAAAGTGTGTAGGTCTGATTGTTGGTGCCGATGAATGTGGCAGAATAATCGGCTGAAGTTGAATCAACAATGAAATAACTCTCAACAGAATTACCGTCGATTGTCCAAGTCACATCACTTGGAGAATAGACGTTGTTATCAGAATCTTTCACCCATATGGTGACGAAGGGTGTATCGCCAGCAGTGATGGATGTGGATACCATATTCGCCAAGTCACCAACAGGTGCGGTGATTCCGCCTGAGGATGAATACTCAACATATGCCTGATGCCAGACTGCGACAATGGCTCCGACATCAACCTCGACATAGGTGCTGTTCGGTGCTGCATTGGAGTTACTTCCACCGTGAGCACAAATTTCGTACATACCGATTTCTGTTGCTTCCCAGACAAAGTTGTTTGAACGCATCGAATTGGTGATGTCTTCCCATTCTTCACTCAAGCAATTTGCTGGATTGAGTGTTGGTGCTGCTGAAATCGTTCTTTGAGCCCATTGTAAATTGAGAACTTCTAATTCGTTTCCAAATCCATCTGTAGCACCAGGGGCAAGGTTGAATGTATCATCAGCAGAAATTTGAACTGCTGAGGCAATACTGATGTGTTGAAGTTCGCCTGGTACAACTGTAATTTCAATATAATCAGAATAGTCGTATCCCAATAATTGAACCGTCCAAGGATAGTCTCCACTGGCCTCACCTGGATAGAAGTAGGCTCGAACATTCTCAGACAGTAACCAGTTAGGATCTGGTGTAGAGGGGTTTGGATCATTTGGATTGGTAATCAAAGTCCATTGCCATTGATTTTGGCCCCCTAAATCACTCCATCGATTCCCATCTGAATCATATGCAAAAGCCAAGATTGATTGCCGTGTATCACCACTTATTAGCACGGTTTCTGTACTGTTCGCCTCAATGTAAATTGGTGAACCATGTGTGGTTGAAACCCAAATTGTTGCTGTGACACCTTCTAAAGTTGCGATGACTGATGATTCTACTGATTTTGAGGTATTCCATATGACTGGTGAACCAACATACAGGATTCCTTTCTCACTATCCCATGTCCAACCAGACGCAGCCAAATCAAAGGGTTCTTCATTTCCTCTAACATCGATGCGTAGTAAGGACAATTCCACCTCCTCATCCGCAGTCAATGCAACCCGTGTAGATACAGAGGATGTTGACGAACTTGTGCTGGTTACGGTATTTGTCGGACCAACACCTGTGAGTTTCAAATCTGCGATATCACCGTATGTGACCGTGACTTCGAATGTACTACTAATTCCCAAGTCACTATCTGCCCAAATCGTCCACTGACCAACCAGATTACCTGTATACTCACCTGTGGCATTCACCATTTCTCCATTCATGGCACCCCATGTGAGGGTTCCAGATTGGCTTCGGTCGACGAGATTCCCACGCTGGTCATGGACTGTTAAGTCATAACTCGTCGAATTACCTGCCTCAATTCCAGTGTTTCCAAAGATGACGAAAAAGTTGGGAGCACCCACTGTAACTGTAATTGGAATCGAGATTGTTTGAGTCTCCCAAGTTACGTTCAGATATTGCAGGCCTACGGTCCATGGCTCCCAACTGGCCGATGCTATTGGAGTTGTGAGAGAGGATCCAGGATAGATTGTACCATTGCTTGATTCAAGTGTGATTGTTTCACCAGGAACAACGTTTCCATTTGCATCAACTACCTTGAGTTGATCAAGTTCAAAGAGGGTGTCTGCATCCAGTTGTATGGCTAGAGGTGTGGCGATTAGAGTAATCGGAGCTCCTGCTGCAACTGTGATATTCTGAGAAATTGTTACTTGACCAAAACTAGCAGTAATCTCTACAATTCCAGTATTATCTGGAGTGAAATATCCATTTGAATCAATTGTACCGTCACTTGCACTCCAAATTAGAGCGCCTGGCAAAATAGCACTGTTGACATCAAGCAGATTACCTGAGAAACTAACTGGAGTATCGGCATCAGTTGTCGTAGGACCACTCAATGAAATTGAGTCCACAATTGTGTAATTAAAGTGCAAGAATGGTCTATTCAATTGGCTTCCATCTTCGCTGGAAATGAAATCAATTACCATCTCTCCAGCATTAGGAGTCCCAATGATTAGAATGGAAACTGAGCCATTTAGACCTGTCATTGCACCGCTGACATCAAACTCAATCCAACCTGCGCTGAAGGCACTGATATGGACACGCACCGTGTCCAATGCAGTTGAGCTATAATCAACGCCAGACTGTAAGCCTGAAGCATTCCAGTTTATCCCAATATCTGCAGCATTCCAAGTCGCTCCAATTTCATCGTAATTTGGATTGATTATCGCATACGCAGTTAGATCGATATAGTTCGCCATATTGTACTCGCTAATGGAATCCATGTATATCGACAGGGTCGATGAATGAGTGTTGACCGACAGTGAGTTTAATGCCCCCATCTGGCTCATATCAATCTCATAGATTCCATGACAGTGATTTGTCGAACCTGAATCACATCCTCTTCCAATCTGCACAATGTCTTCATTTCCATGGGCCGTATCTGGATTGCCCGCACTAATGTGAGCATCCCATATTGGTAAGTGTCCTAATGCTTCAACATCCGCACCTTCTTGAATTTCAATACTGTAAACGTGATTGCCTACATCAGTGATATCTGGATTGCCTACTCCAAAGGTCCACGGTACCGATTGAGGGCCTGGGACTGAATCATTGAGCGCTTGGACTGACCAAGTGTAAATCTCACCTACAGCAAGGTCGAAATCAGGCATCCAATAGGAATTCGCGGGCGCAGTGCCAATCATGAAGCCCGAGTTACTGTTTGAATCCCAAGACTTGTAGGTTTGAGTTCCGCTCTCATTGGTTAGATGCAAAACGTAACCAGTCGCATCCGAAAGGGTGTCCCAAGTCAACATAGGACGAGTTTCGATGTCCAGAATGTTGTTTATCGCATCCACGCCATAAATCACTTCAAGGTGGGTTGGAGAAAGTAGTGAGACCTGGGCGGGCGATGAAGCATTGTTTGGATTGTCAACATAATCAACGATTAATTTCGGAGCATAGGTGACTGAACCCTCTGCAGATGTGAATGAAATTGTACCCGACCATGTTGTTTTCAATGCCATAGACATTACGCCAGTACTAGCCCAAGATGAGCGCGCAAGGCCTGTGACATCCCATTCATACCAAACTCCATCATTTGCGCTTGTGGCAGTCATTGAGGAGGCCGCTGTTGCAGTACATTGAGAATTCGGATTGAAGTTGCCCCAAGTTGCAGATGATTCACTGAATGCACTGCAATCGTGAATTGCAATACTGTGTGCCCCTGAACCTGAAATGCTTGCTACGTACATCCTCAATGTTACCGATGTCGGAAGCATTGTTGCGGGATAGGGGTATTCTGACAAATCAATTGAGACCAAACCCACTGCATCGTGCGCAGGTGAGCCGGGATCAATACCAACTGCAATTGTCGAATCTGAACCATGATTTTGGGTTTGACCTATGGAATTTGAAGCAATCCATGTGTCTGGCATACTTGGCAATAGTCCAGTATCTACGAATACAGCACCACGCTGCATCGTCACAGTGAAATTTCCAGCTCCATCATCGCTACCTTGCTCGTCAGGTACACGGGCTTGGAATGGAGTGGACCAATTGCTGTAAACGCCGTCTTGAACGGCACGAATCCGCAGGTGGTTCCAATGATCACCTTGCGCTGTAATCGCAGGGACGTTCATCGACAAATTGGTCAAATCGAAGGTGATGTTGCCCCCCCATGTGGTTTGATCGCTCGAATCGAAAATCGCAGCATCAATTGTGAATCTGTCGTTGGTTGCATATTGAATCTGCCAAGCATCAATGCTGCTTGCGGTAGGATGATTCCATTGGGCGGCGAGAGGGTCTTCCGGGATTGGCCTCAAAGCATTCGTATCCCAAGCGGTGAATGGACTGTTTGTGGTAAGCAAAGAGTCCCAAGAAGGTGTAGTTGGCATTGATTGCGCACCTGCACGATATTTGATTGAAAGAAGTGGTCTGTTTTCTTCATCGTTTCCTGTCGCATGTTCATTCACGAATGAGTGACGTGCATACAAACTTGGGTCCTCAGAACTAAACAACAAATTTAGGGTGTCTGAGCCGCTATTACGAGCCTGCTGCAGGAGTTGTGTGACATTCCAAGAGTACCATCCATTACCACTGACATTGGTCATGGTTAGTGGGATATCTACATCGTTAGCACCATTTGCACCAGAAACTTGCCAGGAATTATTGGTCGCACAATCATTCCATGTCACAGTACCTTCATCCCAGTTGCAATATACATCTGAGACTGAGATATTCGTGTTTAGTATCGATGAGCCACCTGTTCTGTACAAATACACTTCAGCATCGATTACCTGCCAAGGGTCGTTGTCCATGATTGGGATATTCGAAATATCAAATCGCATTAGAGTTCGAGACTCATGGTTATTGCAACTTGGACCACCATTACTCCTGCCAACGGATAGTGCGGTGTTGTAATTCCCATATGCAATGTTGGCGGTACAGGAATCAATGTGTGCACCCTGTGCAACATCATATTCTCCTGTAGCAGAGTATGCATTTCCATTCGCCAAATCAACCCAATAATCAGTACTATTGATGGCATCACCGATGTCGTTTGGAACAATGAAGTTTTCAACCGCTGAACGTGGACCATACATTCCATCTTGAATCGGTTGAATCATCCATGAATATTCATCATCTTCATCTAGCCAGGCCATGTCGCTAGAGTACGTCAAATTTGTCATATCAATAATACAGCCAGAACCGCAGGTTCGACTGTCAACGACTCCTAAGCCGCCCCAAGGACCATCGTTCGTGTAGTATGAGAAAAATCGCCAGCCCGTGAGACTGGAGGTAGCTGGGTGACTCCACGAGAATACCGGGTTATCATCGCCTGACATTGATGGGAACTCCCACAGAATATCGCCATTCGCGGGAGAAACAATGGTCGCCGCTTGCGTCGGTGGT
>CAYYKF010000011.1:0-29033 GCA_964441035.1 uncultured Candidatus Poseidoniales archaeon | reverse complement strand
TCACCGGATCATGCCAATGCAGAAGTCATCCTACTGACTTCTTCTCATCTAGAAACTGGCCATTACTTCAATCCGCATGCTCAAAGAATTCTCGAAGGCATGATGGATGGTGCCAAACTCATCGTCATTGACCCCCGTCTTTCAAACACCGCTGCGATGGCTGATTTCTGGTTACCTACATGGCCAGGTTCAGAGCCAGCATTATTCCTTTGTTGGGCACGGATGATTATGGAGAAGGGATTGGTTGACAGAGATTTCGTAGAGAATCAGGTCAATTGGAAGGATTGGATGAATGCGGTTCACCCCAATGATGATTGTAACTACGAGAGATTCCTTGAATTACTATTGGATGAATATTCAGAATATACGCCAGAATATGCTGCTGAAGAATGCCGAATTCCTGTTGAACAGGTCATTGAGGCAGGCGAAGTTGTAGCCAATTCTGGTACGAAATTATGTACTCACGTCTGGCGAAGTGCAGCAATTGGTAACTTGGGAGGATGGCAGGTAAGTAGGGCCCTTCATTTCCTCAATGTGTTAACTGGAAGTGTTGGAACAGAGGGTGGGACTGCACCCAATTCATGGTCAAAGTTCAAGCCTGAACTATTCGATGTCCCTCCAGATCCAGATGGGTGGAATGAATTACACTTCCCTCCTGAATACATGCTGGCTCATTACGAGATGAGCCACATCCTGCCACATCTCGTGAAGGACGGCCGAGGCACAATGGATGTCTACTTCACACGCGTTTTCAATCCAGTATGGACTTATCCTGACGGATTCTCTTGGATGGAGATGTTACAAGATGAAGATAGCATAGGCTGCCACGTCGCACTTACGCCAACATGGAACGAAACCGCATTCTTCGCAGATTATGTGTTGCCAATGGGCCATGCATCCGAAAGACACGATGTCAATTCATATGCAACCAGTTCAGGAAAGTGGGTGGCTTTCCGTCAACCAGTACTACGCGAATACGCCCGTCGCGAGGGCCGTGATGTAACCTTCACCCACGAGATAAATCCAGGTGAAGTTTGGGAGGAAGACGAGTTCTGGAATGAGCTCAGCCTTCGCATTGACCCAGAAGGAGAGATGGGTATCAAGAAACACTTCGAATCCCCCTATAGACCGGGCGAATCAATCACAATTGACGAATATTATCAATATCTGTTTGAGCGTGTTCCAGGCTTGCCTGAAGCAGCCAATGTAGAGGGTCTGAATGAGTTGGATTACATGCGCAAGCATGGCGCCTTCATGATTGAGCCAGCCACTTATGAAAAACACAAAGAGGAAGGATGGCCCACGCCGAGCGGCAAGCAGGAGTTCTATTCTCAAACCATGATTGAATTCGGTTACCCTGAACACGCAATTCCACATTACCGTGTCAAGAGCCAAGTTCACCCTTCAAGACTAGAGGGCGAGGATGAATACTGCCTACTACCGAACTTCCGATTGCCCCAGCACATTCATTCACGCTCCGCCAACGCAAAATGGTTGGTTGAGATTGCCCATCGAAATCCAATTTGGATTCACCCGAGAGATGCGGCAAAGATCGGCATTGAGGAAGGAGACTTACTGAAGATTGAGACAGAGATTGGTTGGTTTGTTGACAAGGTATGGGTCACTGAGAGCATCAAACCCGGTGTGGTTGGATGCAGCCATCACATCGGCCGCTGGCGTCGCAAGCAGGATGCAGGAAACCGCTTCCTTACCAATGAAGTCAAGATTGAGAATCGAGGTGATGGAAAAATGCGAATGCGTACAGTCAAAGGCATTCAGCCTTGGAAGTCAGGAGATCCTGACACCAATCGAATTTGGTGGCGTGATGGAGGCGTTCACCAAAACATCACTCATGCAGTACAACCAGACCCAATCAGTGGTGCACATTGTTGGTTGCAGAAGGTCCGTCTTTCCAAACCAGGCCCTGATGAGAAGTATGGAGATGTCGAAGTTGATACTGAGAAATCGTTTGCTTACTACAAAAAATGGAATGAGATGGCGCTTGAGAAGGAGACCCATCCACGTGGCGAGCGCCGTCCTCTGTGGATGAAACGCCCCCTTTCTCCTCAGAAGAAGCATTGGTTCCTATCTTCAGAGTAAGTTCAACAGATCTGCTGCATAACGAAGCAGACTTAATGAAATCATGACGATAAAGGTGCTGACAATTGCTCTTTCCGGGATATGCTTTATTGCCAGACTTCCACTGAAATATGCAGTCACTAAGGCTAGGACGAAAGTGATGATAATACCACTTAATCCGAATTTTCCAGTGAGTGATGACCATGAATCACCGGCCAATAGATGCGTTGTAAATGCAATTGGTTCAACACAGGCTGCGATTAGAAATGAAGTCCCCACGGCTTCGCGTAGGTTCAAACCACCCCACCCGCGATTCATGGTGACATATATTCCACCTCCACCAATGCCAAGGAATCCGCATGCGAACCCTCCACATCCCGTTCCAGTGACATACACAGGGTGATTGAAATCAGAAAGCTGCGAATCATCATCTCCATTGACGATTCTTTTTATTGTCTGGTATAGAATCCAAATTGTGATTAGTAAAGCGAACAACTTCACCCAATCCTCACTCACTTTATCAATAATCCACAATGATGTCAAGGCACCTACGATTGCAAAAGGAATGGCGGTCGTAATCGCTTTCTTCACCAATGTCTTATCAGCCAACGCACTCTTATTGTGTGCCGAACCGCTTCCGAATGCAACACAGAATACCAATCCTAGTGATGCTAGAATGGACGCTTCAAATGGGAGTCCACCAACATAGTGTAAAATTGGAACATACAACAACCCTCCCCCTAGGCCAATAGGGCTGAACATTACGACAACCATCAAGATGAGTGCAATCACTCCCAGAACTTCCAGTGAGACCAAATTCAACCCTCAGAGTGCCTCAATAATCATGGCGATACCCTGGCCGCCTCCAATACAGGCCGTGGCAACACCATATTTGCCACCACATCTTTGCAACTCATGTGCAAGTGTGAGGACTAGGCGCGTTCCGGTTGCAGCCAAAGGGTGACCAAGTCCAACCGCTCCGCCGTTGACGTTCACCTTGTCGACATCCAATCCCAAATCCTTGACACAGGCAACGGCTTGACCGGCGAAAGCTTCGTTTATTTCCCAACGATCAATGTCATTGATTGTAAGTCCGGCTTTTTCTAAAGCCAGACGAGAAGAAGGGACAGGTCCGTATGCCATAATGGCTGGCTCTAATCCAACAATGCCCCATGTGATGATTCGCGCCAACGGCGTGTCACCATCGATACTTGCTTGACTGGCAGACTTGACTACGACTGCAGCAGCACCATCTACAACACCAGAAGCATTTCCGGCAGTGACCAATGAGTCTGGCCCAAATGCAGTTCGTAGTTCTGCTAGAGATTCTGCGGTGCACCCTCGCACTACATGATCTTCGTCTTTATGGCCAACATCTTCAACCTTCACAATCTCTTGTTCAAACACGTCGTTTTCGATTGAGGTTGCTGTGCGTGCGTGCGAGAGTGCTGCAAATTCATCAGTTTCTTCACGAGTCACCCCTTTACGCTTACAGATTTCATCAGAAGTTTGTGCCATGAATGAACCGCACATTCCATCCAACAAATTGGTGAATAGATAATCTTCCATATCCTTGGGCAATTCAGTTCCTGCTTGTGGTGGGCGCCCTAATCTGAATGTATCGCGCATGCCACGAAGTACATGTGGGGCTTGTGACATATTTTCCATGCCTCCTGCTACAACCGTGGCAGCTTCACCCAACTGAATCATCTGTGCAGCATTTACTATCGCTTGCACACCTGAGCCACATATTCGAGAAACTGTGAGCATTGGGACCTCTTGTGGAATGCCTGCTCCCAAGCCTGCATGACGTGCACCAAAGATGGCTTGATCACAGGTTTGTAACGCATACCCCATGACGACATGGTCGACAGAATCTACACTGGTCCCAGTCTTTTCCAGCGCACCTTTGATTGCGATTTCACCAAGTTTCAGTGCACTAATATCTTTGAGCAAACCACCGGGTTGTCCATCTCCGCGTTTGCCGCCAGACCACTCACAGAAGGGTGTTCTTGCTCCACCGATGATGACGACATCTTCTACCATGTTTTGGCGAATCGTATTCGGTTCTTCAACAGAACGGGTGCAAAGTCCGAAGTTTAGAGCAACCCACCGATGATTGCGCTTCCAGCAATCCATGCTCCTAATGAGGAGCCCACATTGGCCAACGCAGTCACAAGCAATACTCTTCCTACCTTGTTTTGCCAAAATAGAGAAAGTTGATCAAGTTTCAAGAAATCCTGTAAATCACGGGTTGAAGGTTCTGCAACTTTGAGTTGAACGAGACCAGCAAACCATCCAGCAGCAAGCATTGGATTTAGTGATGTAATCGGTGATGCAATTGCTGCCGTCAAAATTGCCAATGGGTGCCCTCGAGCGATTAATGCACCTAATGCAGCCAGTGCAGCATTCAGCACGAGCCATTTAGCTGCAGCATCTTTGAGAGCTTCAGTATTTCCTTGACTGGCAAGAAAAGCGAACAATCCAATCATCAATACGGGAATACCCCACTTGACAACCTTCCAAGCAGGATTGGGTGGTTCAATGTGTCTTAATTCCGCAAATCTCTCATCAGATAATGTGTTGCTATTTTGCAAATGTTTCGAAACTCCTTCTAGGTGACCAGCCCCTAGGACTGCCAGCACCTTGCCCTCTGAACGCAGGCGTTGTATCGAACCAGCTAGGTACTCATCTCTTTCATCAATGAGAACTTCTCCAGCGCCTGGTGCAACATCACGTAGTTCATCCATTAGCTGGGAAATTAAATCTGAATTTTCAAGTAATTCGTTGACATCTACATCTTCCTCATCTTCATCTTCTGGCATTAATAGAGATGAGATTACTCGACACTTTTCCCGAAATTTCATTTTTCTCCAAGCACGCCGTAAGGTTGCTTGGATATCGCGATCAACCAGCACCACTTTTTTCTCAGAATCTTTGGCAGCCTCAATTGCAGCAAGTAAATCGGTTCCAGGTACTTCTCCTTCAGCCTGGCCCATCCTTCTTTGTTCGGCAGCTAACATGGATTGGAATAACACAAGAGGTGCCTTTCCTTCTCTCAAAACTTTACTCAGGGCTTCATTGTCAAACTGTTCTGGTTCAGTTAGCGCAGCGAGCCTGCTTTTGCATAATTCGACCGCAACAACATCTGGATTATATTCCTCAATCTCACGTCTGGCTGCTTCTGCTGAAGCACTCGCAATATGTGCAGTGCCCAATAGTCTCAGGTTCTCATCGATATTTACGACAGTCATCAGTTGACCTCCGGACGGAGTGTAGCCATCGTTGTCAACAAGTCTGCATGTTCTTTGACATCATGTATCCGCAGAATATCGACTCCTTCGAACATTGCATGAGCAGCAACTCCAAGGGTCCCTGCAAGTCTTTCCGAGGTATTTTCTCTATCGAGTAATTCTCGGAACATTGATTTCCGACTGACCCCCCAAAGTACGCTATAATCAGAAAAATTCCGTTGATGGAGAAGTTCAAGGTTGTGTGTCAAACTTTTTCCAAAACCAATTCCAGGGTCTAGACAAATCAAATTCGGGTCATGACCTCTTCCCACAAGTTCTGTGGCTTTATCGAGAAGAATTTGTCTGACCTCTTTGACGACATCGTCGTATGCAGGTGAAGATTGCATATTGTTTGGCTCACCTTGCATATGCATGATGCATACAGGGCATCCATGTTCGATTACGAGGTCAACCATACGCGGATCTCTCAATCCACTGACATCATTGATGAGATTGGCTCCAGCTTCCAAGGCGGCTTTTGCGACCGGAGGTCGCCTCGTATCGATTGAAATCAAAGCCTCTGGTCTCGCTAGACGGAGTTCTTTGATTACAGGAATGACCCGTCTTAATTCTTCATCAAGATCTACAGATTCTGCACCTGGACGAGTAGATTCTCCGCCGATATCAATCCAATCTGCTCCAGAATCCAACATTTCGATAGCTCGCAAAACAGCTTCTTCTTGAGAGGAACGAGATTGAGCATGGAATGAATCGGGAGTCATATT
The DNA here is from genome assembly GCA_964441035.1 of uncultured Candidatus Poseidoniales archaeon. Lineage (GTDB taxonomy): Archaea > Thermoplasmatota > Poseidoniia > Poseidoniales > Thalassarchaeaceae > MGIIb-P. The sequence continues at coordinate 22,936 of CAYYKF010000011.1, read as the reverse complement.
GATGATGCCCATAAGCCTAGGGCGCCCATCTGGGCGGCGACGCAAAAAGGGTCCCAAGTCGCCCATCTGATGGTCCGGTAGCGTAGCATGGTTTATGATGTGCGCAGAGCCCGTTGGGCTCTCGTGGACGCAGTGGACGAAATCAGCAGCACGGCTCTTGTGCCTTTGGAAGGCGAAGATGGAGAACCTCGTTTGTCTGTTGCAGACGAATCGGGGGAACTCCCTTCGACCGATGCGTTGGAACTTGCAGAATCAATATTGCAACGCCTGAAGCCGGCCGATCGACACGAAATGGGTCAGATGGTTTTCCGCAATGCCGTAGCATCAGGAATTCTCCTAATGATGGTCGTATTGTTCTGGTGGCTTACTGTTACTGTGTTTGGAGATGAGCTAGGTTCAGATGAAGCCCCCGCATCTTTGATTCTCGGATGGAATTACATGGTCGTTGCCGGCGTTGTACCTTTCTTGGTATTCGTTGCCACAGTTCTAATGAAGCTGTCACAGGAACGCAGTGAGCCTTGGCCAGGTTTCCTCGCTGGCGCCCTCTTAATCCTTGCAGTATTCATGGCGTTGGAGCCCATTGGCCATCTCGCATTCGATGGCGCTCCAGTCAAAATGATGCTTCATTCATCGCGATTGTTTGCCTTGGGAGTCATGGTGTTTTATTGCGCGACCATGTTCCTAGATGCGTTGTTACTGTCATGGGTTCGAAATTTATTGGGTGTATTCCCCATTGAGATTTCAGCCATCGAAGTCCCGAGTTACGATGGACAGGCTGATGAAGTACCTCCCTCGGCTTAACCTCATGCGCGCCGAAGTCACCGTCGTTCGGTTGGGCCATCGCAGTCAGAGGGATAAGCGCATCACTAGCCATCTTGGACTAACTGCAAGAGCGATGGGTGCTGAGCATTTTGTATTGTGTGGAGATCATGATGAGAGTGTATTGGAGACACTCGATGATGTCACCAATAACTTCGGTGGAAATTTCTCATCCGAGCATCATATCAAGCCCATGTCGTGGCTCAAACAATTTGCCAAGAAAGGAGGTAGAATAGTGCATCTAACGATGTATGGCGAGCCACATGAATCCATTTCCTCACAAATCCCTGTCGATGCCCCCATCGCAGTGGTTGTGGGTGGTGCAAAGGTACCTAGCCAGATTTACAAATTAGCTGATTACAATATTGCAATCGGAAACCAGCCCCATTCTGAGGTCGCTGCGTTGGCGCTTTTCATGAACGAATTGATGGGTGAGGTAGCAGGACAGGAACATTTCAAAGGGGCCCGTCTTGAAATTGAACCACACGCTTCAGGCAAGGTCGTAATAGACCACTCCGAAGGCTCGCCTCCATCTGAATGATTATAACCGGATTTCAGGGAGCATCTTAGGGTGCAAAGGTCATGGTCACTTCGGGCTTCAGTCCCGGCGGCGGCCAATCTGGTGTTTCGAAAGCCTTTGTAGCAAGAGATGCCGCTGATTTATTGCACCCCGGTGCAGCGAATAGAACATCGGTTGAAGCATCTGGCCGTGGTGTGCTTTTGTTGGCAGACGGCTCAAGATATGAAGGAGATTTATTCGGGGCCGAAAAGGTCGCCGAGGGTGAACTTGTATTCACGACCAACATGACCGGTTATCAAGAATCTTTGACAGACCCCTCATTTGCTGGACAGGTTTTGACTTTCACTTGGCCCTTGCTTGGAAATTATGGAATATTGCCTGGAATCTCTGAAAGCGCAGGTGTCTGGCCTCGGGGAGTAGTTTGTCGAGAACTTATTCAAACACCAGACCATCGACATTGTATTGGTACTGTTCATGATTTATTACTGGCACATGGAGTCCCAGGGATTTCTGGTATTGATACGAGAGATGTCACTCGACGTGTAAGGGAATACGGTGTAATTCTCAGCATCTTTGGGCCAATCGAGAGGGAAGATGAGATGCTGGAAATGCTGGCTGAGATGGAATCACCCGATTTAGCAGATTTAGCAGATGAAGTCAGTCGTAACGATGCGGTATTCCTTAACCAAGGAGCAATCGATTCTGAGGGTAATCCTCTCCCAAGGGTTGCAGCGATTGATTGTGGAATTAAATACAACATTCTTCGCGAATTGTGTATGCGATTTGAAGTTCTTTGGTGTCCCCCTGATATCGATTATGATGCACTGAGAAATGAATATCAAATCGACGCATTATTTTGTTCAAATGGTCCCGGTGACCCTGCTCATCCCGGAAAAGCGACCGATGCCCGGCATACATTGGCCAAAGCAACCAAGGATGGCTTGCCAGTAATGGGGATTTGCCTCGGCCATCAATTGATGGGGCTTGCAAGTGGCCTTCGCACCTACAAGTTGCGATATGGACATCGCGGTGGTAACCAACCAGTACTGGACTTACGTACACAAAGAGTCAGTATCACAAGCCAAAATCATGGATTTGCCGTTGAAGACCCAGTCAAAGGCATGCTAGCCCCACATCCTTCAGGTGCGAATTCAGGCGCTGTGGATAATCTAACCGGATGCGACGTCGAAGTTCGTTTTGTGAATTCAAACGATCGTACTGTAGAAGGTTTGGATGTCAAAGGTCGACCTGCGTTTACCATACAGTATCACCCTGAAGCGTGCCCAGGTCCTCACGATGCGAATCCTTTGTTTGATCGATTTTCAGAGATGGTATCCAAACATCTCGATGGAGAACTTCCGTTATGCAGGAGGGTTGCATGATGCCACGTCGTGACGATTTACAGAAAATTATGATTCTAGGCAGTGGCCCAATCCGCATAGGCCAGGCTGCTGAATTTGATTTCTCAGGGTCACAAGCATGCAGGGCCTTACGCTCAGATGGATACGAAGTCGTATTGGTTAATTCCAATCCTGCTACAATTCAGAACGACCCTGAGATGGCCGATCGAATTTACATTGAACCTCTTCTGCCAGATGTTGTTGAAAGAATTCTGGAAATTGAGAAACCGGATGCCCTTCTTGCAGGCATGGGTGGCCAAACCGCACTCAACATTGCAAGTGCCCTAGCACACGGTGGAAAACTTGCCCAATTAGGAGTTGAATTGATTGGATGTGATTTACGAGCAATTGATGAAGCCGAAGATCGGGATTTGTTCAATCAAGTTTGTGCGGAAATAGATTTACCGATTTCTAAAGCATCCGCTTGTAATTCTATAGAAGAGGTCCTTGAAGCGGCAGAAGAGCTTGGAAGTTACCCCATATTAATTCGTCCGGCCTTTACATTAGGAGGGCTCGGAGGAGGTACGGCGTGGAATACTGGAGAGCTGGTTGAGATTGCTAGTCAAGGAATATTACACAGCCAAATCGGTCAGGTTCTCGTTGAAGAGAGCATTCTTGGGTGGCAGGAATTTGAATACGAAGTAATGCGTGATTCTAGCGATAATTGCATCATCGTTTGCACCATGGAGAACATTGATCCCATGGGAGTACATACTGGAGAATCGGTGGTTGTGGCACCTGCTCAAACTCTGTCGGATCGTGACCATCAGGAACTTCGAGATGCTGCGCTAAGACTCATTCGTCGTTTGGATATCAAAGGCGGTTGCAACGTTCAATTCGCTGTGAATCAGAATACAGGAGAATATCGTGTCATTGAGGTAAATCCACGAGTATCTCGCTCTTCTGCACTAGCGTCCAAGGCAACAGGATATCCGATTGCAAGGATGGCAGCGTTGATTGCAGTTGGCTATACATTGGATGAACTGCCAAATCCCATCACGGGAGAAGGTACGACTGCGGCATTTGAGCCCACCCTTGATTATGCAGTTGTGAAAATCCCTCGATGGCCATTCGACAAATTCCGCACTGCAGATCGTCGGCTTGGAACCTCAATGAAGAGTACTGGAGAAGTGATGTCGATTGGACGAAATTTCGAGGAGGCTTTTCTCAAAGCGATTGCAAGTTTGGAATACGGTCAACCACACCCTCGTCCACTGACGATGGCTGATGCATCAGATGGTGAATCGATGGACGAAAGGTCTCACGAGCCATTGCCTCAACCCGTTCTTGAAGAATGGCTAAATGTGGCCACAGATCGTAGAATGGGTGCTCTTGTTGAGGCATTCCGTAGGGACATGCCGTTAGAAGATGTCCGTGAGATATCTGGAAATATCACAAGGTGGTTCCTTCATCGGTTCAAGCGAATTGCGGAAATTGAAGCCGAAATAGTATCTGCAGATTGTACTCCTAACGAAATTTCTGAAACTCAAATGAGACGATGGAAAGGAGCCGGTTTCACTGATGCGCATATTGCTGATGCATTGAATAATTTCCCTGCTACTGGGTGGAAGAGTCTACCAGAGGGCAGTGGTGAAATCGCAGTCATGCATCGCCGACATCAACTTTCCATCCATCCTCGCTTCAGAATGGTAGATTCATGCGCAGCTGAATTTGCTGCGGTTACTCCGTATTACTACTCAACCTACGAATCGGGCAGTGCCCCGTCTGGAATTGATTACGTTCCAGATGAGAAGGTTGTTGAAAAGAGGCGATTGGCAGTCATTGGTTCAGGTCCGATTAGAATTGGACAAGGAATTGAATTCGATTATGGAGCGGTGCATGCGGTTCAAGCCATTAGGGAAGCTGGCCATGAGGCAATCATTGTGAATAATAACCCTGAAACTGTGAGTACAGATTTCGACACTTCTGATCGTTTGTATTTTGACCCCTTGACACCTGAATCTGTTGCGGAAGTCTTGCTTCGTGAAGGGGCCGATGGCATCTTACTACAGTTTGGTGGCCAAACTGCCATCAACCTCGCTTTACCATTGGATGCACGTATGAATCACCTCTCTGAAATCGGGCTGCATTGCTCCATGCTAGGGACATCTCCCGACGCAGTCGACGAGGCAAGCGACCGAGAACGGTTTGAAGAATTTGGGAAGCGAAGTGGAATACGATTACCAATCGGTAGAACTGGTAAGACTCCAGATGAAATTCGAAATGCTGTGAGCGAAATCGGATATCCAGTCTTGGTACGGCCATCCTATGTTCTTGGAGGTAGAGGAATGGAGATTCTCACCGATGACAATCAACTCGATGCTTACATGTCTGATGCATATATTGCACCAGACAAACCATTGCTTGTCGACGAATATCTTGGTGGAGCAATTGAATTAGACGTTGATGCGGTTTGTGATGGAAAAGAAGTGCTTGTAGGAGCAGTGATGGAACACCTTGAGGAAGCTGGTATTCATAGTGGGGACAGTACTTGTTTCATCCCAACTCAAAATGTGAGTGAAGAGATTCTAGAAAAGGTCCACCAATGGACTAAAGAAATTGGTATTGGATTGAAAATACAAGGGTGCTTCAATATCCAATTTGCAATTTGTCGAGAGGAGCTATATGTGTTAGAGGTAAACCCTAGAGGGTCTAGAACGTTCCCATTTGTTGCCAAATCTACTGGAATTCCACTTGCTAGAATCGCAGCACACCTTACAATTGGTTCCGAACTATCAGAGATGGAAATCCCTCGTAGGCAAACAGATGCAGTTTGTGTCAAAGCACCAGTATTCCCCTTCCTCAAACTTCGGGGCCTCGATCCAGCGCCAGGTCCTGAAATGAAGAGTACGGGTGAAGTAATGGGTAGTCACGTCAATGCTGCCGCTGCTTACCTCAAGGCACGCCTCGCAACCGAACTTCCGGTACCCACACAAGGGGGTGTCTATCTAACTGTGAAGGATGAGGATAAAGACCACCTCATTCCTATGGCCCGCTCGCTCCAAGAGATGGGTTTCAAGTTACACGCAACCAAAGGAACAGCTCGGCACCTACGTGATGTTGGAAATATAGATGTAGAAACCTGCTACAGAATTGCTGAAGGGCAAAGTCCCGATGCCCTTGACCTGATGCGTACAGGTAAGATTCAGCTCATCATTAACACGCCTCGAAATAGTGGTGGAGCAGTATTGGATGGTAACATGATGCGTCGATTGGCAGTTGAACTCAACATACCATTCGTGACGACAATATCTGGTGCTAGAATGGAATGTGAAGCAATCGCTGTTGCGCAAGAAGGAATGCCTGAGCCAAGACGACTGATTGTCGATTATGTCTAATCAACAAGCATCATATGCTTCGATGATATATTTGGTGAAAGGGCTGGTCCAAGCCAATTCGGAGAGTCCATCTTGCCCTTCTGCAGCGTAAATTTTGACAACATCCTGTACGCGCACGTTTCCTTCTGCTGAACGTGCTAGAATTGTTTTGGGCTTGAGGACTTTGCCGGTGCCATGGGGATCAAAAATTGTATCTAGAGCATCTGATAGGAACCAATCCACTTTCCCATCTGGTTCGCCTTCGTAGGTCTTTTTCGTAGCACCACGGCGGACCACTGGTGCAGTTGCTTTCTTCTGAGGCTTTGGCTTGAAAGTTCCACCTCCGGATGTAGACACCACTTTTCGGCCACCACCGCGAGCTACCAAATCAGCTCGCACCTCTTCCTCAATCTTTTCTCTAAGTTCTTCTTCGACTTTTGAACGGAGTTGTTCTTCCAGTTCTTCAGCCAAAGCAGGTTTGAGTTCCTCAGAAATTTTTGACTTTAGGGCATCCTCATCAAGTGAGTCCAATTGGGATTTCAAAGCATCACGTTCAGCCTCAGCTGATTCAGTTGCAGTGAGATAATGAGCAGCAACTTGAACTAAACTGGTTTCCATTGCTGCCTGTGCCTGAAGTTGCACAACTTCACCCGAATGATCTCGCCATTTTCTCCATTGTAACATGGTGTGGGAGTGGATATCTGAACCACATTTTGGACAAAATGAGCGCTTTGGTGGTTTCAGAACTGGAATCGCTCTCAAATCCTCATTTGTAAGGTCGGTCTCATCAATTCCACCTGCTGCAATATCGTGAATATGGTGGCTAGCTTCCATACCAAGTGCCATTGCTTCAACGAAAAGAGAATCCCGTGTATCTATGGTTCCTGATTTGATGTGGCTCCATGCATCAGTTTGCTGACTCATCAAAGCAACAGCCGCCGCTGCAGCAGGACTAGTGGTGTAATTTTGCGCCGCTTCAGATAGAGAACCAGGAGTAACCTTCGGTGCTTTTTCGGCAGCTTCCATTTCATCGGGAGTAACGCCAGAACCTTCCGCAGAAGCGGCCAGTCCCAATTCAATTGGGTTTGCACCTTCTTCTACCTTCGCAATCAGGTCAAATTTCTCGGCCATCGAGATGTCTTCTCTTCCACGAATCAATTCTTTCAGTTGCCTCACATCGTGCCCCGTCGACGTGATTGGCCCATCAGTTTCGAGGTTGTGGCCACATTGCAAACAGAACTTTGCAATGGCCTCGACGGGGGCCTCACAACTCGGGCAATAGACGGGCATCGCTACCGCGACGAGCAATATTGGTTTTCAAGCGTCCGCTCCCAAGGGATGCTCTGAATCGATTCTATTGGCTGGAAATTTATCTCAAAGAGTTGAAATTGCCAGTTTAAGTTGCGACAATAATCTCTCTCGATCTATCTCTTCAAGAATCGATGCTAATTTCGGCCCATAATCTTGGCCGAGTACAATCCAATACAAAAGGCGGAAAGCATCTCTCAACCTGATTTCTCTCTCCTTGGCGAGGTTACAAATTTGGTCATTAATCTCAGTCGCATTCCATTTGCATTCACCGAGTGCATCATGAAGTGCCGTGAGATATTCTGAATCACTCTTTTTGAAATTATCACGAGCATCAGTGGTGATTTCAGATTGGATTTGTATTCGGAATCCTTCTGGGAAATGTGGTGAGGCAATCCAATTCCTCATGAGCCGAAGTCTTTGTTGCAATACTTCTGGGGGATTCTCAGGATCATCAATCAATTTACTTCGTGACAATGATGCCCAAATATCGCTATCATTCCCTCGGATTTGGGCGATTAGAGATAGGTGGCGGAAAGAGACCCGTTCAGATGCGCTTTCAGGAGTATTATTTTCGTTGATTTGCGAATAGTATAATTGCGCTTTGAGAACTTCCCAAGCCACTTTCTGACGTCGGCTTAGAATTTCAATATCCCCTGGTCCTTTCTCTAATTCCGCAAGTTTCCTTTGATATTCATCGGCTAGGTCAATTAGTGCAGTTCCTGTATCAAAATCGATATGACGATTCGGTTTGTTACGAGCTATCAGAAATCGCATGATTTCTGGTGGAACAATATTCAGTGCATCAAGAGGTCCTACTGACACACCTGTGCTACTTGACATTGCGCCGACCCCCTTGAGAGAAATCCATTCGTAGGTCGTAGGATAAGGTGGTTCCTTGCCCAACAGTAGGCAGATTTCTTTACCAGTGTCATACGAACCACCAGAAGCCCCGTGATCCTTTCCGAACGGTTCCATGGTTACGCCCCGCCACACCCATTTAGCAGGCCAGTCAACCCTCCAGGGAAGTTTACCTTCTCCTTTGGTGACGTCAGATTGTCCTTCATTACCATCTGAATCAATCCAACTTACGAGAGGGTCATCCCAACCTGTAATTCTAATTCCGTCGATTGAACCTTTGGAATCGATGGGATTCCAAGGAAACCAATCATCATCCAATTCTCTTCCAGATACCCGCTCGGTGATTTCACGAATCCCTGCAGCTTGGTTACAGGCAGCTCGTGATGCTTCAGCGAACTTGCCAGATTGGTAAGCGTCGTAATTGTAGATGACTTCATCGATTTGGACCCCGATTACTTCCAATGCTTCTATGAATGGTTCAAGGAAATGATTTGCATACGAAATTCCTTGTGCAAATCGTTCATGATCTGGTGCTCCCTTGTCATTTGGTGGCGGGATGTTTGCTAACTGATGTCCAATGTATTGTTCATATGATTCATCTAGAAATGAGTACACTTTCCGCAAGGGGTCAGCATCATCGACGAAGAATACGAATTCGACATCTAACTCCATTGCCAGACAAGCACGTTTGATTATATCTGAAGTGAGAATCTCTCTCAGATGTCCAATGTGAAATTCACCAGAGGGAGTAATACCTGATGCAATCACATGTTTCTTACCTCGATGAGCGAGGTTTTGAGCGATGGCATCCGCCCAATGCATCGTACCACCTCATACGCGAACAGCGCGTATCAGACCTCGTAAAGGAATTCCAGAGACCTCGTTGTCCTCGGTCTTATTGACCAAAACAATACAAAGCGCAACATTTGCTCCTTCATTTTGCAAAGTTTCAATCGTTCTTCGCATAGTCTCTCCAGTTGATAATAAATCATCAATGACTACAATATTACGACCAGCAACGTGCCCATATTTGTTGGATAGGTGACCGCCTCCATCAGCATCGACAGAGCGGAAGATGGCAACATCGAGATCAAGTTGATCACCAATTGCATTTGCGAATAGTATACCATTCAAACTAATGCCTACCACTGTGTCAACCTCTTCCAATTCTTCAACGACGATGTCAGACATGATGGCACCAATTGCATTGATTCTATTTGGCCTCACTCCTATTGTTCTCCATCCGATACGAACATCATCTGGATGTTCAGTCGCAGGAGCGCCAGTTGCTAGCCATCTGACCGTCCGTTGGGAGATTGACAACTCGTCTCCAATTTGCTGAATATTCAGCCCTTGGGCACGTAGTTCATTCACTTTCTCACGCAGTTCATCTATGCTCAGCGACATGTAACCAAACCCTTCTGATGGGTTGACTGCTATGAATTCACCGGATAGATAACGTGGGACCCCATCTAGAATCGACCAGTACTACCAAATCCGCCGATTCCGCGTTCAGTACTCTCAAGGTCTTCTTTTTCGACTTCAACAAAATTGACTTTGGGTACCTTTTTGATTAACAATTGGCCAATTCTTTCACCCTTTTCTACAACAAAAGAATCTTGCTTACCAATCCAATGCGCAAGCACCATTAATTCTCCACGATAATCAGCATCAATTGTACCGACTCCATTGGGTAAAATCAAACCTTTTTTCCCCAATCCAGATCGGCATCTAACTTGTCCCTCCCATCCTGCTGGAATCGCAAGTACAAGCCCTGTCGGTAACATCTCAGTCGCCCCCTTCTTTATCTCAATCTGCTCGACTGAATGTAAATCAAAACCAGCCGCAAGGTCACTGCCTTGCACAGGTAACAGGGCATCGGGATGAATACGAGCAATTCGCACCTCTACGACATCTTCCATTACCTGCTGCGTCTCGCTGGAGAACATTTGTTCTGTCGGTGGTCTCAAGAAGGGGATGTGGGTGGGCGTGATGATGACGGACTTCGATTATGAGGCGCTTCTTGAGCGCGCACATGAGAATATTCCCAAAGATCTCTCTTCTGCGAGTCGTTGGTCATTGCCTGAGCCAGACGTTTTGATTGAAGGTAACCAAACCATTCTGCGTAACTTCTCTGATTTGATTTCAATGATGGACAGAGATGCAAATCATGTTTACCAATTCTTGCAGAATGAACTTGGAACAAGTGGGACCAGAGAGGCGAATCGCGTTCTTTTGAAAGGTAGGATACCTCCTCGAAGAATCAAAGAGAAGATTGTGGCATATGTCAAAACATACATCCTTTGTCATCAATGTAATTCTCCCGATACTTCATTCATCAAAGTTGAGAGAACAACACAGATGAAATGCCAAGCCTGTGGGGCAACGCGACCCATCAAACTTTGATTATCTTGGGCTGAAATCGAGCAATACCTTTCCCTTGTTGCCTCGGTCATGTATATGTTGCTGTGCCTTAGCTACATCTTCAAATCGAAACACAGAATCGATGACTGGATCAATAAAGCCATTTTCTAGCATCACAGCAAGTCCCTCCATTTGTTCCCTTACGATACTTTCATCTTTCCACATGCCCATGTGTACACCAAAAATTGACTTGTTTGAATTCATCATACGAATGGGGTCGAATCGAGGTGTAGTTTTCCACATTTTCAGTGCAGCCCACAAGGATCGTTTTGGTCCTTTTACAGCCGAAGATGCACCGAAAACATACAATCGTCCTCCATTCCTCAAGGCACGATAAGAATCCATCACATGTTTTCCACCTACGGGGTCAAGAGCATGATGTACTCCACCAACCTCCTCCTTTACTCGCTTGACAAAATCTTCTCCTCGTGGGATGTGAATCATGCCATGAGATTCAACAAAATCAGATTTTTTTGCCGACGCAGTTCCATACACCGCTCCAGCATTCAGGGCTTTTGCGAGTTGTGCAGTGGCAGTCCCCACACCTCCTGCTGCATGATGAACCAAAATCGTATCTCCAGTCTTGAAGTTGCCCAGATAAACAAGCATATGGTGGGCCGTGAGATAGGTGACTGGCATTGCGGCACCCGCATCAAACGATACATTATCTGGTAGTTGCCAGACTCGGTTTTGGTCGACCACGACTTGTTCTGAATATCCACCAAAACCAGTCAATGCCACTACTCGATCGCCAACTGATAAATCTGTGACATTCTCACCCAATTCCTGCACGATTCCCGATATCTCATATCCTGGTGTGAATGGGAAATCAGGTGCAGCCCCATACAGTCCTTGTCGCATCATCAAATCGGCGAAATTAATTCCTGCTCTGTGCACCTCGATTCGAACCTGACCATGCGAAGGATTTGGCACCACCTCCTCAATGATTTCAATGGCTTCTAAACCACCTCTTCGAGCATACACAATTCTCTTCATCTTTAATTCTCCAGATTCATTCTCAAATGTTCGGCACCAGTACCTGAGCGTAGATGTTCAAGCAATGCAGGTATGTTTTCCTCTCCATTCAATGTGTACCATAAACCCTCGGGGTAGACAACACAAGAGATTCCATTCTCACAGAAATCCAAACAACCGGATTTCTGGATGCGTAAATTGGATAACCCTTCTTCTTTGGCTAACGTTTTCATCTTCTTCATTATTCGTAAACTATCTTTCTTAGCACAACATGGTCGCGCAGCATCATCAGGTCTTTCATGAGCACAAACAAAAACGTGCAAATCATATCCCGGTACTTTTCGTCCTTTGGAATCCTTCGCCATCAATTCACACCTGGATTTGATCTAACTTTGATGCTAGAATGAAATCTGATTCAGTCAGACCATCGATTTTGTGGGTCCAGATTGTAACTTTCGCTTTCCCCCAGCCAAAATCAAAATCTGCATGGTGAAATTCTTGTTCACAGATTTGTCCTGCCGAGTTGACAAAACCTAGTGCACTTTGAAAATCCTCAAAATTCCAAATTCTTTCTAGATGGTGATTGTCAACAACTCTCCAATCTTCATTCATATTGGTAATCAATACATTGCACTCTGCCTCAGTAAGAGGAGGGGTACCACCTTCGCATGGAACACATTTTCTGTTGTGCAGCATCATCACTCATCCCCAGATGTGCTCGTCTCCACCGCCCTTTGTTTCCTTTTCAGCATCTTCATGTAACTTCGCACGTCTTTTTTGATCCTCTCGTTCATATTGAAGCAATTCAGAATCATCGATGTACGCTGGGCGCATATGAGCAATGAGGCGAACTTCTACAATTGCGTCCCTTGAGACATATCTGTAAGCACCGTTAGAATCTAGGACTTCGACACTCATCTTGTTGGTTCCAATTAATCGCCCTCTCACCCAAAGTTCAGAGTCTTTAGGTAGTGCACGTGAATCCAATAAAATCTCAACCAGGTCGTCCCTTCGTAGTCCTGCACGCCGGTCAATGAGGGGCCCGGTCAGAACATCTTCAGTTACCTCTGGCCGACCAAGATTTTCCCAAATTGAAATAGCCCAATCTGGTAAATCAGGAGCATCGTCGTCATTGTTCACCATACGCCTCAAATGTTCCAGACGCTGCTAACACTTGAATCGATGGGTTGTTACAGCCTCTCGTTTGAAGAGGGGTGGGCACCGCGCGAATACTGGAGGGAGGCCGATGGTTTCGATTGTTTGGAGAGATATTCCAACGGTATTAACGTTGGAAGAATTACTCGACAAAGCCTACAGTAGGGCTAAAAAAGCGGGTAATCTCGTGGTTGACAGAGATCGAATTTATCGCACACGCAAGCAAATGACTCGGATGATTCATTCTGCAGCTGATACGTTATCATCGACATTGACAGAATGGGTGCATCGTTGGCCTAGTTTGGACCAAATGTCCCTTTTTGATGTAGCAATGGTAGAGGCAGCAGTTGGTTGTGATGATTATCGCCAAAGCCTTGGTGCATGCCAATGGGCGGCAGGTAAATGTCAAGAAATTGCAACGCAGAATGCAAAGAAATTGCGAAGAATGGTGAATCTACCCCCTATGCATGAGACGAGGAGAGAGGCTTATGGCCGTATTTCAAGTATCATGGGCCGTATAGAATCGAATATTGATTTTCTTGCCGATGCAAGAGATATATTGCGAACATTGCCCATGATTGATGCATCTGAGCCATGCGTGGTTGTTGCAGGTTCGCCCAATGTGGGAAAATCTGCCCTGATTGCGGCAATGTCTTCGGGAAAACCCGAGATAGCGGAGTATCCATTCACAACACAACAGTTACATCTTGGCCATTTCATAGACCGGCGCATCAAATATCAATTGGTCGATACACCAGGATTACTTGATCGCCCAATGGAGGAGCGCAATCAAATTGAGATGCAAGCAATCGCAGCGCTTGAGCACGTGGGCGACCTATGTCTTTTCTTGATGGATCCTTCTGAGACGGGAGGCACCAGTGTACAATCTCAAGAAAATCTACTGAGAGAAGTCGCTTCTTTACTCCCACAAACACCTTTGATTGTAATCGACGGAAAGGGCGATTTGCTTGACCTTGACTCCGAAGAATGGGCTGAAGTGGTGCAAATGGAATCTGAACTTATGACGAACCCTGAAGGCCCAATTCCTGAAATTCGGAACCCAATATCCGGTCACTTGGTCATTAGTGGAACAATTCCTGCAGGTATAGCTAGATTACGTCTTGAAATCACTTCACGAATCAATGAAGAACAGAATCTAGATCCTCTGAAATTACCAGATAATTGGCATCGAAGTGATGATTAATCATCAAATTACAGTGACATGCCCACATCGTGTGCAGTAAACTTTCCGTTCGGATATGGCGGGTTCAAGCCCTTCGATACGAATTGCAGCGCCACAACCAGAGCAACAGAAACCACTCATGTTCATCGCCAACACGCTTCGGTTATTGAACGAGTCGCTTTGTCTCATTCCTTCTTCTTCGCTTTGAGAAACATTGGGAATGCCATATGTAATCCAGATGCACATAGACCAATTCCTGCAAATACTAGTAATGCAGCAAACCAAGTTGCAAGATGGACTGACCACTCAGTGGTGACTTCACTTTCCTGAAGTGCGACTGCACCATTATCTCCGCCGGTTACAAATCGAAGGCTACCTGGCTCTAGTGTATGATGTACGGTTCCGTGACTATCTGGGCCTCCCGCCAAAAATTTGTAATCCGAGGCTGTACAATTCGTTAATCCTGTATCATCAGGGGGACATTGCTCAGCATATGATGCGTCTACGACTCCAATCCAGGCATCCTCATCAAGTTCCAGAGAAATTTCCAAATTTACACTGAGTAGGAAAAATGAGGATGGAACATCCAAGTCTTCTTCTGACATTCCAGTCAAGCATTGATCTTCATCAGAGCCTACACATGGTAAAGCAGGAATTTCATCCTCAATGGTGCCCGAAGCGAATCCAAACATAGATACGGTGACAACGAGGATGCAAATTGAACCTGTAGCAAAGGGGAGTATCGACAATATTCGAACCATAATTGACATTCAAATTACCTCTATTCAACCACCCATCACAATCGACAGTAATAGTGCAGTAACCATGATGGCTGGAGCAAGGTATAGCAATAAGTTCCACCGTTTCCTTTGTCGTTCTCTAGCCTCCCATTCATCACTACACTTTTTTTCTCCACAAACAGGGGGGTCACGTTTCAATTTGATAGGGATTTGACATATCGTGCAGTGACGGTGCGGAGCAACATATGCTGAGGAATTCGAAGATTTTGGCAATCCAGTCCCTGTTGGTCTCTTTTTCGATTCACTTTCACCTGCACGTGCAACATTGGCGCGGATTTGGTCAGCCAATTTCTCTTTGCTTGACATGATTAGCCCACCCTGATACTTGTTCCAATGAAGGGCTTACCTGATAAAGCAGATTGCAAACGTTCAGTTTCTCTACCATCGAGAACTGCCAGAGGTAAAGAGTGGTCTATGGCTGCTTGCACACCTATCGGGTCTATTACACCGGAGCCACCAGCCTTACCGTGAATAGGCGGGCCGACTATTTGCTGTAATTCCGAAAGGGTCATAGAATCTATAGAACGAGCATCATCGGATTGACGTGGATCCTTGTTGTAGACTTTTTCGATGTTGGTTGCAATGATGCAAATGTTTGCTCCAGCCTCTATTGATAGCCGTATAGCGACATTGTCAGTCGTATGGCCTGGGCTTGTCCCTCCCATGACTACGATTTGGTGTTGTGAGATAGCACGCGCCGCAGACACAGTATCTGAAGGAATACCTGGACAAACATCTAGACCAGAAGCTTTCAGTGATTGCGCTACAACTGTTGCATTCAATCGAGTTGCAGCTATACCAACTTCATCTAGTGCTGACACATCATCAATCAATGGCTGGGCGAGTGTAATTGCTTCTCTAGCTGGGGCACCACCACCTATTACCAATCCAATCCGTCCACCAGATTGTACATGATTGGAAATTATTGCGCAAATGTCTTGCAGCCATATGTGCCGTTCTGCTTCTTCAGGATGTAGCAAACTGCCACCCAATGCGACGACAACCGGGGCTTCCATTAGGGGGGCGTAGCATCGACGCCTCAAGACGCCTTCGGCGTTTTTTCGCCGTTCGCGCGCATCCGTGCGTACGGGCCTCGCGCCGGCTTCGCCGGCGGTAGGATTGAAGGTGTTCGCCCAGTCGTTACCCTCGGAGGCGTCGCTATGGCAGATGATCTTGAGACTCAACAGAGACGCCTCAGAGCCAAGAATACTCTATCCGATTTGCAAGGGATGCGCGGGATGGGCACCGAATTGGTAACAGTGATTCTACCCCCTGATCGACAAATACATGATGTACGTCAGCAACTATCACAGGAAATCGGCCAAGCACAGAATATCAAATCCAAGCAAACCAAGAAACATGTTTCTGATGCAATCGAGTCTGCTTCAAGTGTAATTGGCAGGTATCGCGAGACACCTAGTCATGGGTTGGCTGTTTTCACCGGCCATGTAATCATAGGCAACAACAAGTCACGAATGGTGACAGTGATTATTGATGATCCACCAGAACCTTTCAGGTCCTTCAGATATCGATGTGATAGCACCTTTGAGACAAGTCAATTGGAAGAGATGCTAATCGACAAGACCTGTTATGGGCTGTTTGTAATCGATCGTGGTGAAGCTGCATATGGAATCGCGAGTGGTAAGCGTGTTCATTGCCAGGAAGAACTTGAATCGAATATCATGGGTAAACACCGTCAGGGAGGACAATCGGCGCAGCGTTTTGAACGGTTGATTGAAGAAGCAGCTCACAAATTTTTCAAGAGAAGTACAGAACATGCAAACACATACTGGCTACCAATGGTTTCAGACATGAAAGGAATTATTGTCGGTGGTCCAGGCGCCACAAAGGATTATGTCGTCAAAAATGGTTACTTCCATCATGAAATCCAGAAACTCATCCGTTCACCTCATTTCGACGTCGGATATTCGAATGAATCAGGTCTTCGTGAATTGGTGCAGCGTGCAGGTTCCTTGATGCATGAAATTGAATTGGACGCCGAGCGTAATCTTGTAGACCAATTCCTCGCTGAAATCATGCGTTCGCATCCAAAGGCAACGTATGGTGAGATGATGATTAGGAGTGCTCTTTCTCAAGGGGCTGTTGATACATTGCTTCTATCTGAAGGACTTCGAGTGATGCGATTGTCATATCTTTGTCGTCAATGTGAACACGGTTGGAACATTACGGGTGACCGACTCTCTGAAATCCCACCTTGTCCTGAATGCAATGCATCATCCAATCAGGTTAGAGAAGATGAAGAGAATACAAAATCCATCGTTGACGATTTGACAATATTGGCCAGCCAATCATCATCAAAAGTTCAACTTATTTCCTTGGAAACTGAGGAAGGGGCAACACTGATGAAAGGATTTGGAGGAATAGCCGCGTTGCTCCGTTATGCTTGGAGTTGATTAGATGAAGGCACTGATTTCTGAAGTAATGCCTGCGCTTTCTGAAGCGATGATTGATGCTGGCTTTGGTGAAAATGATACTTGGAAATCGATGCTGGGTAAATCTAGAGATGCAAGTCAAGGCGATTTAGCATTACCTTGTTTTCCATTAGCCAAACAACATGGAATGGCTCCAGATGTAATTGCCAGCCGTATTGCTGAATTATTTGACACATCCTCATCAGCCATTGGAGAAGTGATTGCTACTGGTGGTTATCTCAATATCAAGGCTGATATTGGATGGCTTGCATCACGTATTCTCACAAGAAATCCTCCAACGGGTTCTGGAAAAATTCTGATTGAACATACCTCCGCTAATCCGAATGGTCCATTCCACGTTGGTCGAGCACGTAATGCAGTACTTGGTGATACATTTGTGCGGATGTATAGAGCAGCAGGATACGATGTTACTGCAGAGTATTATGTCGATGATATGGGGAAGCAGGTCGGAATGTTGTGTTGGGGATTGGAGAACTTGTCTGAGGAAAGAGTTGCAGAAATTCTATCCCAAGGTGAGATTGATTTGCAGTCGGGACCACATGCGAACAAACCAGATCACAAACGTGTGCGCTGGTATCAAGCAGCGAACCTATTGAAGTCAGAAGATGAATCCGTAGATCTTGGCGTTGCTAATTTAGTACAACTCTCTGAAGAAGCAGATGAAGAAGTTCTGTCTCGTTTCGATTCAGCATATCAGCCGGTTCTTGAGGGAATGCTTGAAACCCTTTCAAGAATGGGTATTTCTTTCGATTCTTTCACCAAGGAATCTCGTTTTATCGTTGATGGAAGTGTCGATGTTGTGATGCAGAAATTGCAAGATTGCCAATTGCATGAAGTGGCTGAAAATGGGGCACATTACCTTGAATTAGAGTCGAAAGGAATTGCTGGGAAGTCAACACAATTCTACTATCGCAGGGGAGATGGTTCAAGTCTTTATGCGACAAGAGATATTGCTTATCATCAATGGAAATGGAATCAAAGTGAGCGATTGTTGAACATCTTGGGAGAAGATCACAAATTACAATCCAGACAAGTTAGTATTGCCCTACAAGAACTCGGTACAGAGGCCCCTGAGGTTGTCTTTTATGCTTTCACAAAACTGGCTGATGGAAAGATGAGCACTAGACGAGGGAACGTTGTTTTCATGGATGATTTGTTGGACGAAGCGAGTGCCCGTGCACTTGAGATTGTTCGTGGAAATAGGGGTGACCTCGGTGACGAAAAACTGGCGGAAATTGCTGAAGCGGTTGGTGTATCTTCGACCCGTTTCAATATTGCTAGGATTTCCCCTGAGAAAGGAATTACTTTCCGTTGGGAGGAAGCGCTAAGCCTTGAAGGAGACAGCGCCCCTTTCATCATGTATAGTCATGCTAGGGCATGTTCAATCTCCCGTAAAGCAGGCAATCCGGAATTATTGGATTCAATCGAAACTAGTGGTCTTGATGAAACTGCAATCGCTTTGATTAGACGGATGGCAATGATGGATGATGAGTTGCAAAATGCAGTGAAAATGTCTAGACCAAACCTATTCTGTGCTTGGCTATCCGGACTTGCTTCAGATTACAATCGCTTCTATCGCGAAAACCATGTCATTTCAGATACTGGAATCAATGAGCGAAATTTACTACTCAATGAATTGGCCAGAAATCATCTCCGAAGAGGTTGTGAAGCAATTGGAATCATTCCAATCGAAGAGATGTAATGTGTTGAATACGATTAGTCTTCTGAAATCTCATCAATCAAATTATCCATGTTATTTCTTTGAACATCCCGGCGTTCACGATCTTTCTGGCCTAGCCAAGCATCTCTAGTTGACATTCGATATTCAGTCCCGGCAGATGTTGATTGAGCCCGCATCTCTACCAAGCGTTGTAATGCTTGTTTGTAATTCTCTGCACGCTTCTCCCAATTTGCCGCTGGCCACCCACAATCCCACCTTCCAATTTCGTAGTTGTTTTTCTCAATCCAAGCACTGCAACTGATATTGTAGCACCTAGCTCTTGATTCATCTCCCTCTACCCAAAATGAACGGACATCACAGACGGGACATGTGTTGCGGTCGAACGATTCTAGAATGAATTGTCCATCCTCGCCGACATAATCGATTTCCCAAGCAGCAATGTTTCCACTAACAATATCAGTATCAGATGCCTTTGTTAGAAATGCTCTCATAACATCCCAAGCATCATCTTCTTTTGAGAAAACACCCAACCTAGTTTCCTTCCCACCAGGGGTTGCCACAGTGGGAACAAAAACCTGTTTCGGCATTTCCTCCATGCCCGTCCGACAATTGGTCGGTGAAAGAACCCACCGCTATGATACGTGCATGTTCTCGGCTTCAGACATCCGTTCGGGAGTAGCCGCTCTAACATAAGCGACGGGAATATCTTCGGATATCAGAATTGCATAAGGTAAGATGTCAACACTTGCAGCAAGAAGCGGATCTTTCTGCAGAAGTGCAGCTGATTCAACGGGTGGCATCCATTCTACATCCTCTCTCGCTTCTAGTTGGGCCTGTAGTTCAATGCAGTGAGGGCAATCTTCCTTTGTGAGCACAATCCAATTGAATCCCATTGGGACTTGCTACAAGACACACCTTCTTAGGCCAGTCGCCATAGGCATGACCATGGTAGATATAGGCGATGATGCCCCGGATTTTGAACTTCTTGATCAAGACAACAATCTCGTGACAGGTTCTCAGTACAAGGGTAAAAAGGTTGTATTGGCTTTCTTCCCAGCAGCATTCACAGGAATTTGCACGACAGAGATGTGTACGTTTGAAGCCAACATGTCTAGGTTGAATGCGGCCAACGCTGTCGTATTGGGAATATGTGCAGATTCAAGATTTGCAAACAAAGCATTTGCTGAGGCGAATGGACTAACTTTCCCGATTCTTTCAGACTATTCCCGAATGACCATTACCGCATACGGTGTAGCTCTCCATGATTTTGCTGGAATGAAAGGATATACTGCAAGCGAACGTGCCATCTTTATTGTTGATGAGAACGGCGATGTAATGTGGAAGTGGGTGGGAGAAAATCCAGGTAAACAACCAGATTATGATGCAGTTCTGGAATCTCTAGGCGCCTAGTTGAAATTGAATCCTTCCGGCCAAATTTGTTCAACCAGTGCCAATCCTCCGTCATGCGGCATTGGAGCATCCGGTTTCTCGATGCGAATTTTGATGGCCTTTACGTTGAGATGTCCAGACACAATTTCGATAATCTGATTGCATAGTGTTTCCATCATTTTAACAGATTCCCCCCGTGCAATGACATCATGAATTACTCTTTGCAAAAACCCGTAATCGACACTAGATTCTAAGTCATCAAATTCTATTTCTTCTTTGATTCTAACCCACAGGCTGACAACGAATGGTTGTGCCTTTTCTCGTTCGTATTCGAAGACACCGTGCTTTCCCTTAAGGCGATATTTCTCGACCCCGACAGTGATGCTCATTCAATCACCTATTCATCACGTTCATGAACCCAAATCAAATGATATCCGAATTCAGTTTTTACGAACCGATCAACTTCATTCAAGGGCTGCTCAAAGCAAGCCGCACTGAACTCGCGGACCATTTGCCGTTCATGGAACCAACCCAAATCTCCACCCTTCTGTCCACTTGGGCATTTCGAATATTTTTTTGCGGCTTTTTGGAAAACCTTGAGTGGTTTTTTTGCCGCTTTAATTTCTGACATTATTCGAACAGCGTCGGATTTCTGGCGCAGCAATATATGGCTTGCATGTGCACGTTTTACCAAGTAATCACCTACCAAGATAACCATGCGGCATAGGTCCCATAAATGATGCCACTAACAGCTAAGGATTCTGCATTGAACCGGTCCATGTCGTCGTGGAAAGTATGATATTCCCATGAACCCGAACCATAGCAAACAATGGCACGCCCAGGGTCATCACCCTCTTCTCGTTGAATATCGTATACGAATGGCCCATGATCACTATTGTAAGGCATTCCATTAGGGCCATTCTTCGGTCCGTCTAGTGTGTCGACATTGATGTCATAAATTGTTGCGAGTCCTCTTGGATTCTCGCTTTTGAAAGTCTTGACAATTCCTTTGATGTGCTCAGTGTCTCGCCCATCATTACCAAACATCCAGACACTATTTCCACGGGTTTCGTAATCAACATCAACATGGTTCATATCTAGATTGATGTAAAGTCTGAGATTTTCTTGAAGGTTGGGTTGGTATTGGCCAACATATGCCTTAGAGCCATGTAGTCCTTCTTCTTCACCACCCCAAGTGCAGAATTTGATAGTGTACTTTGGCTCACCACGCGTCTCGGCCATTTTGGCAAATTGCCTAGCGAGTTCAAGGACACTTGCGGTTCCAGAGGTATCGTCAACAGCTCCAGGCCCATTGTAAACAGTGTCATGGTGACCTCCGAAAATAATCAATTTTTCACTATCTCCGGGCAATACTCCACAAGGAACTTTGACATCACGTTCACCTTGATTATCAACATTGGTTGTAATGCGAATTAAACTTGAACCGTTGGCGACATCATCTCGAATTTGGAATCCAACCTCGTCACTGACCATGATGAATGGAACACCATCTGGAATGGTCTCAAACTGGCTTGTATCAACCGATTTGAAGTAGGGTACACATCGTCCTTCATCGCCTGGAATCTTACAATTATTTGGAGGATTTTCTCCACCTGTTGCATCATAAGTAACTAGGATTAATGCGCTGAGGTCATTGGCTTGCGCACGCAGGAACAGTTCTGTATTACTGCTCACTCCAGCCTGTCCAAAGACTAAACCTACGGTGAGTGCAGCACTGCTCCAAGCTTGGTCTTCACTACCATTTCCAAGATCTGTTACCGGCACCCTGTCTTGATATAGAATCTCTGCAGTTCCTGAGTATCCCTGAATGACGAAATCTTCTCGGTGTGTGAATACCGACTCTACTGAACCATCAACAGAAGAGGTACACGGCAGTGTCGTACTCAATAGGGGGATGTTTCCTTCACTACAGATTGAGAGTGTCGGTTCATCTAAAATTTCAAACATGGGTACTGCAAAACTATCCATTGTTGCAGATAGCCCAAACGAAGTGAAATTATCAAAATTTGATTGAGCAGTATTATGTTCTTCTTGAGTGCCAGACATTCTTCCTCCCCATTCAGGATGTCCAAGGGCAACCAATCCTTCTGCAAATGCGCGTGCCTGTTCAGGCTCAAAATCAATCAAATCATATGTTGGTTCTGATTCAAAAATCGATAGAATTTCATCACTGAATAAGAAAGCAGATGCAGACCCACCTATGAGTAGTATCGCTACAACTGCAATGACCGGCGTAGTTGCCCATGGAAATTGATTCTGTATCCGAGTAAAAATGCCTACCTCTTCTGCAAGTAATATTCCACCTGAAGTATCTGCTTCTTGTAGTCTGGCAATCCTTTCAGCCTTCGTTCCAGAGTGCGGTAGATCTCTTTCTTTGAGCATCTCAGCTAGTTTGGCAGAAGTGTGTTCTTCGTAACCCATAACTATCCCATCCTGCTTTATGCGTACGCCTCTGACATTATTCAAGCCGTGGGTCTAACGTACCTCTTCTCCAGTCCAGCGTTTGCCAAGTTGGTGTTCAACCCCCATCTGGTCCAATATTCGTGCTACTACGAAGTCAACAAGGTCCTCAATGGTCTCTGGATTTGAGTAGAACCCAGGGGATGCTGGGAGGACAACAAACCCCCAAC
>CAYYKF010000010.1:25668-32345 GCA_964441035.1 uncultured Candidatus Poseidoniales archaeon | reverse complement strand
TAGGGCTTGGAAATATTGGAGCCTTGGCAAGCAAACCAGTGATGGAAGGCAAGGGTTTGTTGTTCAAGGCATTCGCTGACATCGATGTATTTGACATCGAGGTTGATACTGAAGATATTGATGAATTTGTAGATACTGTGAAGCGAATCGCACCAACTTTTGGTGGAATTAACCTTGAGGACATCAAAGCACCAGAGTGTTTTGAAATAGAAAAACGACTAGTGAAGGAACTCGATATTCCTGTGATGCATGATGACCAACATGGTACTGCAATTATTTCAGGAGCTGCTCTATTGAATGGCCTAGAGGTCATCGAAAAGGACATCAGTCAGATCAAGGTTGTCGTTTCAGGTGCTGGTGCCAGTGCCTTGTCGTGCGCTTCTCACTACGTGAATCTTGGAGTGCGGAAAGAGAATATTTTGATGTGTGATTCAAAGGGAATTATTACAACAAAGCGAAAGGAAGCTGGTGAATTAAATCGCTACAAATCCAAGTTTGCACGCGATGTCCCTGATGGAAACTTAGGTGATGCTCTAGTTGGGGCTGATGTACTCTTGGGACTCTCTAAGGGTGGTTTGGTTTCTGGCTCAATGGTTAAGAGAATGGCGTCTAAGCCTCTGATTTTTGCACTTGCAAACCCTACACCTGAGATTATGCCTGAAGAAGTTGCCAAAGTTAGGGATGATGCAATCATAGCAACTGGGCGCTCGGATTATCCAAATCAAATAAACAACGTTCTTGGATTCCCTTACATCTTCAGGGGCGCGTTGGATGTTCGAGCAACTGAAATTACAGAAGGGATGAAGATGGCTGCAACTGAAGCCCTTGCTTCATTGGCTAAGCAACCGGTTCCTGATGATGTTGCTGCTGCGTACGGAGGAGAGCAAATCCAATTCGGGCCAGACTATCTAATTCCAAAACCATTCGATGCAAGAGTCCTCCTTTGGGAAGCGAGTGCTGTTGCAGCTACTGCTGTTGCAGAAGGTAAAGCGAGTCCAGAAATTGCTGCCAGGTTCAATATTGAAACTTATCGAAATGAGTTAGAGAGTAGGCTCGGCTTGACTCGATCAATTATGCGAGGAGTCATGGATAGAGCGGGGAGGGACAAGAAACGAATCGTGTTCTGTGAAGGAGATCATCCGACCATGCTTAAGGCTGCAGCGCAATGTATCCAAGAACGGATTTGTCAACCAATTCTACTTGGCAGACTGCATGAAATTAATGCCGTAAAGGAAGAACTTGGGCTCGAATTTGAATGTGAAATGATTGATCCTCGTGAAGATCCGCGTCGCTCTACAGTTTACACTGAGGCCCTACATCAAAAGAGAGAAAGGAAGGGAATCACACGTACTGATGCTAAACGGCTACTGAAATCAAGAACATATTTTGGTCCAATGATGGTTGAATTAGGCGATGCTGACGGAATCATTGGTGGTATTTCAAGACACTATCCGGACTTCTTGCGGCCATGCTTAGAAACCATTGGAACCGATGATAATATCCACCGTGTAATCGGCACATACATGATGACCATCAAAGGAAATCTAATGTTCATCGGGGATGCTACAATCAATATCTATCCGGATGCCAGAACTCTGGCTGAAATTGCTGTTCAAACCGCGCGTGTAGCGAAGAGATTTGGTGTAGAGCCAAGAGTGGCGTTGCTATCATTTTCCAATTTCGGTTCTTCTGGTGCCTTCAGGAGTGGCCGAATTGAAGAATCGCTTGAAATTGCACGTGAACTTGACCCCTCATTGATTATTGATGGGCCAATGCAAGCGGATACCGCATTGCTACCTGATATCCAAGCAGATTATCCATTCATGACATTAGGGGGTCGGCCAGCAAATGTTCTCATTTGCCCAAATCTACCAGCTGCAAATATCTCCTACAAACTCCTACAGAGGTTGGGCGATGCTGAAATGACTGGGCCAATACTGGAAGGGATGGCAAAGCCAGTCCATGTCCTACAACGTGGAGATGGTGTTCGTGATGTTGTGCATATGGCTGCGATTTGTGCTGTCGACGCACAGCGACATGGCAAACAGCGATTGTGAGATTATTCTCCTTCATCCCATGCGTCAACTTCTGCAGAATCCAATTCAGTTTCTTCATTGGAAATGCCAACTACTTCCAATCGTTCCAGCACATCATAGGCAATGCCGTGTTCGTTTTCGGATTCTCTCAATGATCTTGAGTGCATTCTCGGAGGTAACCGTTCCGCGTCTTCAGGAACTCTGGCAAAGAGCCGATAATTGCGCGCGTGTTTCAGATAATGAATCAAACCTCTTGGTTTAGTAAATAGCAAACGTAATCCACGAAATAATCGATCAAAAGTCAGCGATATCTGTATCGAGATTGGGAGCGCTGCCCAATCTGATTTCCATAACCAAAGGCGTGACGCGCGCCTTTTTCTTGGTAACATTGTGAATCCACCACCGGTTAATGCTGCAGCCATCGCAGCATCACGCGTAAATGAGATGAGAGGGCCGCGAACGATTGATTGTCGAGAGCCTACACCTTCTGGTCGAGATGCTTGGAGTAAATCGACTTCAGGCATTATTGATTGGCCGTGTACAATTGGGTCTTGCCTCCATCTCTCCCATCCTTGATGCACGATATCATGGCATAATCCTCGGCCCCTATGTGCTGGATCCACAACCACCGTGGCTAGTTCGACAGCGCGGCCAACACGCCTTAACTCGGCATACGCAATGGGTTCACCTTCATCTAACAGAATAATTCGAGGGGTTTTACGGCCTCGTTTTGCTTCCTTCTTAATTCCAAGACTTTGACGCAAATCAGGTTCTGCTCGGAGCATCTTGTCAAGCCAGATTGCCAAATGTGTGTCCTCATCAGAAGACATACTATTCATCCTCTAAACCAAGTATTTTCCACATTGAGCGGTGAGGCCCAATTCCTTTGACATCGTACTCTTCACCGAATTGAATCCAGCCTTCACTTTCATACAATGGAATTGCTTCAATTCGCGCTTGTAACCACCCTGTTCTCGCCCCCCAATGACTGATGGCTGCGCCTTCAAGGGCAACGACCAATCCGCTCGCTAAGCCCTGTCTTCGCCATTCTTCACGCGTACCCATTTGGCGGATTTGAACTGCCGGTCGCAATTCTGAATCAGATGAAGAAAGGGGTGTGAATGCGGGACATATTGCTGCATCTGGGCCAGCATAATCTGATTGCGAACCATCAGAATCATCAGGAATCATGTGGATTCTTCCGACTGCAGCGATTGCCCCTGATTCATCCTCCCACCATGCATGAATAGCTTCGGAGTCATCAACCAACCTTTCTGCTCCGTCTGGGAATCCCAAAGGTGCACGGAGACAAGTATAGCGACAATCGAAATATTCCTCTGGTAATGTAATGCTAGGTAGACCCACTTCGAGTGTAAGTGCGCCGCGCATGTACCTAGGATGTTGTATCTGCGCATCAACGTGCTGGCATCACGAACAGCCAGTGGTTGCTCCGCAAGCGTTGCACTTCAAGCAGGTTCCATTGCGGACCATTTGGCTTGAACCGCAATCAGAGCAAATATCTCCGGTGAATCCGCGTTCACGTGCGGTTTGGCGCATCTGGGCCTCAGGATCTACATCGAGCGTGAGTTGAATTTCCCGCTTGTCGCCTTGAGTTCTAGCAACACCATCCTCTGTTACCTCTGGTCTACTGATGGATGTAGAGACGAGGTCTTCATCGGATACGTGCGCAAGGTCATTGCGGCCTAGGTAATCAATGGCAAGTTCACGGAAGATGTAGTCAACGATACTGGTCGTCATCTTGACTCGGTTACTACCACCAATGACCATGCCACTAGGTTCAAACTTCTGGAATGTGAATGACTTGACAAATGCCTCCAGCGGTACGCCATACTGCAAACCGATACTGACTGCAATCGCAAATTGATTTAGCAGACTGCGCCATGCTGCCCCTTCCTTTGAGGTCGTAATCATTAATTCGCCAAGTCGGCCATCATCGTACTTACTTGAGGTCAAATATACTGTGTGGCCGCCGACCTGTGCCTTGATTGTGCGAGAATCACGAACTGCGGGAAGTGGTTGGCGTGTTGCAATGTAACTATGGACAAATGCTTCAGCAACTGGTTCGGCTTTGGCAGCAGGCAATGGTAACATCTCTGCAACTTCTTTGACTGCTTTTTGGACTGTGATAATTTCTTCTTCTTCTTCGTCCTCTTCTTCCACAACAGACATGTCGACTAAACTATTCATCAGTGGCTGAGACAACTTGCTACCATCCCGATAAACTGCACAGGCCTTGTTCATGGTAGCGTGAGAGTGATCATAAGCAGCCCTCACGTCCTCGATTGAGGCACTTGCGGGCATGTTAATTGTCTTTGAAATAGCGCCTGAAATGAACGGTTGAGCTGCTGCCATCATGTTGACATGGGCAGGCCAATCAATACAACGAATGCCATTCTTACCACCAGGTGTTGCGCAATCAAACACAGGTAGATGTTCAGATTTGAGGTGAGGTGCATTTTCAATACAAAGGTGGCCGAATACATGACTATGCGCATCTTCGATTTCGCTTGCAGAGAAGCCCAAATGTCCCAACACATCAAAGAACGGATTGTCGCAATCCTCATCTGAAATTCCAAGTGTGTCTTTACAGAACTCTGCACCAATAACATGTGGAGCAAATAATGAACGGACATCAAAGACTGATTGGACTGCTGCTTCCATTTTGGCGAATTCTTCTTCAGAGAAGCCCAATTCAGATAATTTCTGCAAGGACAGTGATTCACACCGCTCAAGTGATCCCGTACCCATCACATGGTCCACAATCTCTTGGGCCTCAACGTCTGAATATCCAAGTCGCTTCAATGCGGATGGGACACCTCTATTGATGATTCTAAGGCTACCACCGCCCGCTAGAGTCTTGTATTGAACAAGTGAAAATTGTGGCTCAACACCAGTAGTGTCTGCGGCCATCACAAGGCCAATCGTTCCCGTAGGAGCAATGACTGTGGTCTGGGCATTTCGATATCCGTGCTCCTCACCCCTAGTAAGAGCGAGGTCCCATGAAGAACGAGCTGCCTCAAGAAGGTCTTTTGGGCATTTCTTGGAATCGATACCCATTGGAGAAATCGATAGGCCCTCATATTCACTGGTATCAGCATTGTAAGCAGCCCGACGGTGATTACGCATGACTCGTAACATGTGTTCAGCGTTTTCCTCATAATTCGGGAATGGACCAAGGAAACTTGCCATGTCAGCGCTGGTCGCGTAACTTTCACCACACATTATTGAGGTAAGGGCGCCACAGATTGCAAAGCCGCGTGGATCATCGTAAGGAATACCCATGTGCATCAATAAGGAGCCGATATTACAGTAACCAAGGCCCAGTGTGCGATATTCGTATGATTTTCGAGAAATTGATTGACTCGGAAATTGTGCCATCAAGACACTGATTTCAAGAGCAATTGTCCAAAGACGCGTTGAGTGGCGGAATCCTTCTACATCGAATTTCTGAGATTCCATGTCGTAGTAATGTAAGAGATTGATGCTTGCAAGATTGCAAGCAGTGTCATCAAGGAACATATACTCGCTGCACGGATTTGAGCCATTGATTCGACCACCTTCTGGACAAGTGTGCCACTCATTGATTGTCGTATCGAATTGGACGCCGGGGTCGGCACAGGCCCAAGCAGTGTATGCAATATTGTTCCACAGTTGTTCTGCATCCATACTCTTGCAAGGTTCAGGGTTCCGACTTTCTTTGGCTGCTTTCGCCTTCTCTGTTCTGTGATAAAGGTGCCATTGTTCTCCGTCGTTAACCGCTTGCATGAACTGCTCGGGTACGCGGACCGAATTGTTCGAATTCTGGCCCGAGACAGTAGCATAAGCATCACCTTGCCAATCTGTGTCCATCGGTTGGAATTCGACGCTCTTCCAACCTTGTTTCGCAAGATCCAACATTCGCTGAATATGAGGTTGTGGCACACTTGCCTTGATTGCAGAAATCATTGCTTTCTGCAGGTTTGCATTTGAAGTTGGGTCCAATTCTGGAGATTCGGAATCTCCCCATACAGCAGAGAGGATTGCATTGCAATGTTTTTGCAACGCTGCGGAGCCAGCCACAAGGGCACTGACTTTTTCCTCCTCGGACAACTTCCATCCAATGTATTCCTCGATGTCAGGGTGGTCTAAATCGAGGGTTACCATTTTTGCAGCGCGACGCGTTGTGCCACCACTCTTTATCGCACCTGCGGCTCTGTCACCTATTTTGAGGAACGAAAGCAAACCGCTGGATGTCCCGCCTCCTGATAGAGGTTCACCCGAGCCGCGAATGTTTGAGAAATTAGAACCCGTTCCTGAACCGAATTTGAATAACAATGCTTCTCGATTCCAGAGACCCATGATTGATTCGGTACCGCCAACCAGAGAATCTTGTACGCTCTGGATAAAACATGCATGAGGTTGAGGGTGTTCGTAAGAATTGGTCGACCTCATATCTTCACCGGTAAGCGGATCGACATACCAATGGCCCTGTGCTGGACCTTCGATACCATATGCCCAGTGAAGCCCTGTGTTGAACCATTGAGGGCTGTTAGGTGCGGATCTCTGGCTTGCAATGAGATAGCACATTTCATCATAGTAAGCTTGTGCATCTACTTCTTCTGCGAAGTATCCATATTTCCA
>CAYYKF010000010.1:5929-25568 GCA_964441035.1 uncultured Candidatus Poseidoniales archaeon | reverse complement strand
ACTTGAGTGAATCGACGCTCGACAATCATTCCTTGACCTTCCTCTACGAGAGAGGTCGTTTCCTTGATTTTCGATTGTGTCATCTTGCATCATCTCTAGTCGGTACAGGTTTGAAAGTGGGGGGTCTCTGGGCCGGTGCAACGGGTGGTCCCGCACACAGGGACTCGACCTCCCGTTTGGAGGGTCTTTGAAGATATCGCCGAAGATACGAGGTTATGTGTGCGAAGTGGATTCCAATGACGGGGAGCAAAGAGCAATTGAATTTGTACATTCCAGCCATTATCTGACGATTTATGTAAATTGTTTGCATGAGCATATGTAATATAATCTCGTAGAGAAAATATTTCGCCGAGACGGTCAGAAGCAGGTCCAAAGGCGGTAAGCCCTTTCAGGGAAGGGGGGCACGCCCCGATAAGTCGAAGAGGGCAGGTGAACGAAATGGATGAAGATGATGATGTCGATGTGTTTGAGGAACTTGGTGTTGGTGCGCCCACTGTCGAGTCTCTGCCCAATGATCCTCTAGAAGCATTCCTTGAGGATGATGAAGAGGAAAACATAGGGATTGAAGAATTGGGAACTGAAATTGTAGAAATTCAAGTAGATGAAGGGGTCGATGATGACGAAGACCCCTTCGTAGCTCTGGGTGTCTCAGGTCCCTCTATTGCACTTACCGCTGATGATTCAGAAGACCCACTGGCTGCGCTTATGGACGATGATGGAAGTGACGAGGAACAGGTCGAATCAACGGAAGATGGCAATAATGAAAATACTGACATGGATTCAATTGCAGCCTACAGAATGGTTCTTGAAACCGTTTGGGTTGATGGAATCCTTGACCCTGGGGAAGTTAGTTTACTCTCTGGACGACGTAAAGAACTTGGAATTTCATTTGAAGAACATCTTTCTCTAGTCAGGGAAATGTTGGGGTGAAATCATGCAAGCTCTCGGTGAAACCCCCTTCGCTCATGGACTTGCTTTGGCATGGGCCGATGACCGTTTCACCGCCACAGAGTTTCGACAACTCGATGCTTTACAAGATGCACTCAATCTTTCAGATGAAGGGCGGTCTAATATTGAAGGTCAATACGAAGACATGCTCTCTGAAGGGACTGCTCCTCGTGGAGAAACTTCGGCATCTCTTGTAGAATGGATAGATTCTATTCGAGCACTTTCAAACGCCAATGAGGGGGTTTCCTCTGAACTCGCTCGTAAATTAGGCGCTACAGCACTGCGTGCAGGAATCACAAGAGATGGATGGAAAAATGCATCCTTGTGGATGGAACAATTGGGACTTGGTGCATCTTTTGCAGAAGGATGCTGGATGGAGGGAGGAGTTGTGCCCCCACTACAAGCTGTTCCATTGGCACTTGCGCCAGCAGCAGGTATGTTGGGGTTGGTGTAGTTCACTTACGCAAATCCAATGACCAGTCAAGGCTTGCTCCTGCACCGATAACCATCGCTCCAACCGAACAAAGTTTTTCGTGACTTTGTTCAATTAGCCGTAAGACCAATTTCTCAGGCACATCTCCTTCAATCACATATTTCATCCGCACCGCAGTGAAGCGTTTTGGAGACGATTCTGCCCTATCCGAATCAAGTTCAACCCAACAAGATCTCACATTTTCCATCCTGTGTTTCAAACCTGTAATTACATCGATTAATGAACATCCTCCATGGGCAAGCAATACCATCTGAACTGGATTTGGTGTCGTGTCGCTATGAAAAGGAAATTTGATCCCACTCTCAGTTTCACCTTCTAATTCTTCTCCTGTAGTCCAGCGCACGACTCCCCGCATGTACGCGCGTGTGCGAAGGAAGGGGATAGGGGTTAGCATCATGAACGGGTGGTGGGTCGCACGGCCTGAGAAGCATGGCAAATGGATCTTCAATCACGATGAAGAATGGGCAATTGGTTGTCCCTGATGACCCCATTATACACTTTATCGAGGGCGATTGCATTGGTGTCGAAATCACTGCGGTAATGCAAGGTGTTGTCGGCGCTGCCGTTAGCAAAGCATACAACGGTTCAAGAACGATACATTGGAAAGAAGTATTCGCCGGTCAGAAGGCATTTGACAATACTGGTGAATGGCTTCCCGAGGAGACATTAAATTCCATCCGAAGTGGATTAATTTCCATCAAAGGTCCACTCACCACACCTGTGGGTGGAGGTATACGCAGCCTCAATGTCGCTCTACGTCAGAAACTGGATTTATTCGCTTGTGTGCGGCCTGTTCGTTGGTATGATGGGACTCCCAGCCCCGTTAAGGACCCTGGTGCTGTTGACATGATTATTTTCCGTGAAAATAGCGAGGATGTCTATGCAGGCATAGAATGGCAGGCTGGATCTGATGACGTTGCTAAGGTGATTGATTTCCTTCAAAATGAAATGGGGGTTGACAAGATAAGGTTCCCAAACACCAGTGGGATTGGAATCAAACCAATTTCAAGTGAAGGGACTGCACGAATTGTTCGTTCTGCGATTCAGTATGCTATTGACAATGATAAGGCGAGTGTGACACTTGTTCACAAGGGCAATATCATGAAATTCACGGAGGGTGGATTCCGCGACTGGGGGTATGCCCTAGCAAAGCGTGAATTTGGTGCTACTGAACTCGATGGAGGGCCTTGGTGCTCACTGTCCAATCCAAATACTGGGAATGAAATTATCATCAAAGATGTCATTGCTGATGCTATGCTACAGCAAGTTCTCACAAGGCCACGAGAATATGACGTGCTCACGACGATGAATCTCAATGGGGACTACATCTCAGATGCACTGGCAGCACAAGTAGGTGGTATCGGTATTGCGCCTGGAGCGAATATCAACTATGATACTGGAATCGCAATCTTTGAAGCAACCCATGGAACTGCTCCTAAGTACACTGGTTTGGACAAAGTGAATCCTGGTTCACTCATCCTCAGTGCAGAAATGATGTTGCGGCACATTGGTTGGACTGAGGCTGCTGACCTCATCGTCAAGGGCATGGGTGGAGCAATCAGTGCGAAGACCGTGACTTACGACTTTGAGCGTCTAATGGATGATGCCACGCTACTGAAATGTAGTGAATTTGGACGAGCGGTCATCAATCACATGTGAGATGGTAACGTGGATGAGAAACTCGCAGAAGTGCGGGCTCGACTTCTCAAACTCTCACAAACTGCTGAAGCGGATGGTGAACCATTACGCTGGTTTGAGGAATTGTATGCTGGTGCAAATCGAGATTCAGAAGAGATACCTTGGGCGAGAATGGAACCACATCCAAAGATGGTCGAATGGGTTGCTGAAAATCCCACAGTCACAGGTCGGGCACTCGTTGTTGGTTGCGGACTAGGTGATGATGCTGAATGGCTATCTGTTGCCGGTTTCGAGGTCACGGCCTTCGACCTCTCACAATCCTCAATTGACTGGTGTAGAGAGCGTTTCCCACGATCTTCAGTGAAGTATTGTGTTGGAGACTTGTTGGAACCAGTAGATGGATGGCTAGAGGTATTCGATCTCGTTGTCGAAATTCACATTCTCCAAGCCATTCCTGACACTGTACGTGATGCTGCTGCCTACAATCTCCCAAATTTTCTCAACAAAGATGGTCGCCTGTTGTCTATCGGTCGCTTACTAGATGAGAGTGAACCGAATGAACCCGCGCCACCATGGCCATTGAGTAGGGTTTGGTTGGAAGGGCGGTTCCAATCTCTTACTGCTATGAGTTTCAATCGATTCATCAATGACGATACGCCCGACATTTCACGTTATGTAGCATCTTGGAAGAAGTAAGGATTCATTCCTCTTCAGTGAGCCGGTCAATGATGTCCGCCTTTGTTCCAGAATGTGCAACGCCACGTTCTTTGGCTAAGTCAACCAATTCAGCTTTCTTCATACGGGATAATTGTGATGCCGGTGGTAATTCTGCTGCTTCAGAACGCTTTTCATCATCGTCTTCGTCCTTGCTTGCCTCTTCAACAACTTCAGTCACTGCCTCTTCAACAACACTCGGTGTACTGTGTTCATTGAGCCTCTTATTCCAGAGTTTGAGATAATGTTCGGGTGGGAATCGACCTGATGTGACGTGGCGTCGCATTCGGTTGACTGCTGCCTCTGTCGTGAGACCCAACGATATGGCTTCATCAAATACGGATTCTAATTCGGCTTCGGCCTCATCAAGTTGGGTGATGGCCCCCTCTCCAAATTCATCTTGACGGGCGGAAATATATCCGGCGAGGAGGTTGTATTGTTTTGCTGTAATTGCCTTTGCATGCATCATGTCCTCGACCTGATTGGAAATCTTTCTCAATTGATTGACTGATTCGGCAGAGGTAATCAATTGCTCAACACGCCTCTGGGTTTGCTTCCGCTCTCCAATGACATATCCGCGTCCTAATACAACAAAGATGAGAATAAGAGGGATGATGACCATTGCAAGCGCCATTGTCTCACCAGAAAGAAGACGGTCAACAAATGATGATGTTTCAGTGATGGTGTCTATACAACCATCTCCATCTTTGTCGATATTCACGTTGACTTTTTCCTTTGGACAGTCATCATCATCATTGAGAATATCATCATCATCGTCATCATCATCCTCAATTGTGTCACGACAGCCATCTAAGTCGTAATCAGTCGCTCTTGATGAATACCAATCCTTGTATCCCTCTGGGCAATCATCTTGTGAATTGATGGTACCATCATTGTCATTATCGCTATCTTCGATGCTATCACGACATCCGTCACCATCGTGATCTGTTGAGTTGTCTGAAGTCCAGCCCCATTGTGAATTTGGACCAGGACATAAATCGATGACGTCGAGAACTCCATCTCCGTCGTCATCAGTATCTTCACCGAAATCAAAACACCCATCGTTATCATAATCCGTTGCAAGTGTTGGAGTCCACGCTAGATATCCCAGAGGGCATGAATCAAAGGTATCTCGAATTTGGTCGTTATCATCGTCCTCATCGCAAGCATCACCAAGAGAATCACCATCGTGGTTCAATTGATCGTTGTTTTGAAGAGAGAAGCAATTGTCTGTTGTATCTGATACTAAATCTCCATCTGAATCAATCAAGGAATCGCAGCCATCAGGGGTACCATCTTGGTCTACATCAACTGCATCATTATGACCTGGGCAGAGATCAAATTCGTCTGACCAACCGTCACCATCAGCATCTATTCCTGGAGGGGAATTCAACTGGTCTTCTACCGAAATATCGCCATCAATCAAAAGCATAATTTCAGACATATTGGCAGTTCCAAACCAATTGTCATCAGCAACAACCGTAGCACCGTGCACGTTAGGTACATCAATTGCTAAATCGTTGATATCAGTGAATGAATTACCCAAGAATGTCGCGTCCGTCAGAGTCATGCTTGATTGATCGATTGAGATGGCTACATCCATTTCAGACATATCGTTATCGAGCGCTGATACAATCATCACATTCTGCAAATTTATTCCTGTATCTGAAGCAATATTTTGCATGGTGTTGTCTTCAACCGCAACTGTACCTGTTCCGATGATTGTAACCATCGGTTGCCCTGCTACACCACTGTCTTGAATATCATTGTCTACCATCAATACTTGTGGTATCGAACCCGATACCGGCTTAATCTGAATTTGTCCTTCTGAATCTTGTACTGTGTTGCCTGAGAAAGAAAGAGAATAAATTTGGCCAGCTCCTGAATCAATACCATCCGGAGTTGTGCTGAAGACGTATGGGCCATCCAAATCGTTGAAATGATTATTATCAATCTCAATGGTTCCCCTTAGACCGGATGCGATGATACCTGATTTTGCATCACCATCTCCTTCAATGGTGATGTTGCGAATCGCTAGATTTGAGATTCCAGCTGATGAGTCAACGCTGAAAGCAACATCGCTGGCACCTTCGCCCTGAAGAGTCAACCCTTCTACTGTGATGTCATTCATCATGTAGTTGCTTTGTAACAACACGCCGCCGGTGAATACTGGCTCTCCGCCAGGAATGGTGCCTACATACAAATTACCTTGTGCAGATGTTGGAATGATGCTTAGATTCTCATCAAATGTACCTGAAGAGAGCAAAATGGAATGTGATGCTGATTCTGATGCTGCTAATGTAGACTGTATTGCCACCGATGGACTCGCAAAATATGCGGTGGATGTATTGCTAGAGATTGTAAGATTAGAACCGGTTGTACGCGCGAAGGGTGCTAATGTACTCTCATCGACAGTGGTGGATCCTTCCATATTGACCAGGTAAACATCGACTGATTGGAAATTACCGCTACTCTCATTGAAGTGCCCACCTTCTGTTAGTTGTAATGTTGCACCAACACTAAGAGACTCGTACTGATTGTTCTGAAGGGTTACGCCACCTTGATAATCACCAGGATACATACTAGTCTGTTCATGGGCGAACACACCCATACCTGGCGTGGGTACCGGCGTTGGTCCAAACATCCAGACGCCGTCGTGAATGTTTGCAAATCGGTTGTTTTCGATTAATGCTCCACCTCCTGGAAGACTTGAATTGACTTCGTGTAGTGAAATCCCAAGGCCAATTGAATCTTCATGGCCCCCTATATCGTAGATATTGTTGCCATGAATATGCAAACCCGATAGTGTGTTCAGTGTAGGGCCACTGCCTACCGCGTCGGTGAGAATACCCCATGATGATGATTGCAATGCACTGGCTTTCCTTGCCATACCATGAATCAAATTATTGCTAATTTCGATGTTTGATAGATCCGCCTCATTACCAGCAATGTAGAATCCCCAACGTGTACTCTCATTACCTGAGATATCGAACCCAGAGATGGACACATCACTACTGTGGATGTAGAATCCTCCGTAAGAATCTCGGATGTCAATGATGCTCTCGGATGTTGCTCCTGCTTGCCTTTGCAAAGCACTAGTTGCACCATTTGCTCCTTGAATTGTCAATTCATGTTCAATTTCGATTGAATTACTCAATGCATACGTGCCTACAGCGACTGAAATTGTATCGCCAGCAGAAGATGCTGCAACCGCATCTGAAATGTCACAAAATGGGTCTGCGGGAGTACCTATGCCCACAGATGGGCAGTTTGCAGCATCGACGTTGATGCTTGTTCCTCCTTCTCCACCAACGGTTGATGAAGACAAGATGGGGGTAATCAATGCACAAACCAAGAGAAGGGACAACAGATGGGTTGTGGCACCCTTCATTGTTAACCGTTCAATCGGTCGTTGTTTTTGCATATTTTCACCTCTTCATATTAATCAAACAAATCATCGTCAGTGTCAGATTGGTCTACAATCTCATTGTCAAGATTGCCTGTATCTCTATATTGCTTGTAAGCTTCCCATTCCTCATCCGAAATCTCTCCATCTCCATCGGTATCAATAGCATCAAACATGATATCTCCACCAACTCTTTCCTCCCACATGGATCGGCGCGCTGCTCTGCGACGCAATACAGTGGTTGCCACCAATGAAAGTCCGATGAGGACTATCAAAACAATGATTAGAAGAGAAATAAAACTAGTATCTGAATCACTACTTGCAGTTTCTACTACACATCCTTGGTTATCAATGACGGTGCCTAGGCCTGGTTGGCTATCGGGGCATAGGTCATAATCATCCGGAATTCCGTCACCATCGGCATCTGCAGCGACCGGGTCAAACACTTCTGGATCTTCTGCACAGCCATTGGGTTTGATGGCTTGGCCAGCAGGAGTGGTTGGGCAGACATCAAGGTCATTGGTGATTCCATCGCCATCACTATCCAATTGATATGGTCCGCAACCATTGAGGTTCACCATCGAATCTGCGGACGTTCCCGGACATGCATCAATGAGATCTGCAACACCATCTAAATCTGAATCTGACAGGCCTGCTTGACAGCCAAGCAAATCGACTTCAACACTGGAGGGTGTGTTTAGACACTGGTCCACAGAATCTATCACACCATCATTATCTGAATCTCGTTGAGTTGAACCACAACCAACTCCGTCAACAGTTGGAATATCATACCCTGGCGTATCGGGGCACTGGTCAAAATTGTCTGTAATCATATCATTATCAGAGTCCTTCTGAGTGAGGCCACAACCGTCGAAATCAACAACATCACCAAGTGGTGTCATCGGGCAATGGTCAAAGATATCGGCAATTCCATCTTGGTCGTGGTCATCGGTTACGTTATCACCTTCTGCACAACCAACCAAGTTTACTTCGAGACCCTCGGGGGTAGTATCACAGACATCCACTTCGTCATTAACTTGGTCACCATCAGCATCCTTCTCAGATGCTGCACACCCATTCAGGTCAACTGTTGCTCCGAGTGGGGATTCTGGACAAACATCGACATTATCGAAAACACCGTCACCATCAGAATCAACTTGTGATTCGCCACAACCAAATTCATCTACAGATTCGCCTTCAGGTGTGTTTTCACAGACGTCAACGTTGTCCTTGTAACCATCACCATCAGTATCACGCTCTGAAGGCCCACAACCTTGCGGATTAACATAGATGCGTTCACCAAATGGTGTACTTGGGCACTGGTCTACATTGTCTTTGATGGTATCCCGGTCAACATCATCAACACAACCATCGCTACCTGGAGTTCCATCACCTTCGCCTATGTAATTGTCCCACTGTTCTGCTGCGTACTCTGTGGGGCAAGTGTCATCGGGGTCGTAGAATTGGTCATCGTCAGCATTGTCAATACATCCATCTGATACAGGGATTGATGAACCATTTCCTGTGTAGTCATCGTACCCGGATGCATCTTCATTTGGACACAAATCGTTCCAACGCAATACTTGGTCACCATCATCATCAGATTCAATCACATTGACGATGACCCAACCAAACTGCGTTGAGGACTTGCCACCAATGTCATCGGTGGCTTGGAAATAAATCACTTGCAATCCAACTGGAAGTTGGGTTGTGGTCAATATTGGAGCATTCGGCAAAGTATTGTTGTACCACAACCCATTCGTATGTGAGACTGACCATTGATAATCAACAATCGTTCTCTCACTATCGACAACGATACTCAAATTGACTGGGCGTCCTTTGTAAACTTCAGGAATGCCTGTTGTGGTCGCATAATCTAGATATTCGCTGTCAATTGAAATTTGACTCACTTCGGGGCGGTCCCAAATTGAAATCTCCATCTCTGTTTCAACACAGCCCCTTCCATTGCAAGCATGAATTGATAATCCGATTGGATCAGTTAGATTCGATGTCGGTGTTCCAGAAATCAATCCAGTTGTTGCGTTGAACGACATACCAGATGGAAGAACTTGATCATCCTTCCCGGCTGGGTCGGGATTCACTGGTGCCAGAAAAGAAGATCCATGTACTATATCTCTACCAGTCAACATATACGATGTTAAACCACCACAATATGGGGCAATTTCATTCTCAACCTCAAAGCAGAATGTGGCCGAGCCGTCATTCCAACCTGCACCTGATGCATGATACATTGCTGTTACATTCTTCTGGACTGAATGAAGACTGGACACACCCCAGGTGGTCCCGCCATAAAGCCAATGCGGCAGCCACCAACCGCTGTTGTATTCCCATGCATTGTTGCTGTTGTGTGTATGCACATGGTCACCAAAACACCGGACTCTCTTATCATCAAACAAGGCACAAGTTGTGCTTTGGTCCATGGATAAACTAACTGGATTTACTGTGGATAAATCAATGCCGCCATGGTAGTCATTGTTGTTGAAAGAGCCGTCCCAAGTGTTTTGGTCGACTGGATCTGCATCTTTTGCCAGTAGGTTGTAGTAGACGCCAGGGCCATTCCAATATCGACTAGAAGACGAGGTGTACCCCCAGCACCAAATGCGGGTGGTGCTTGAAAGTGCATCATCTCCGATGACACACGTTCGAGTCTCGGACAAATCAAAGTCCGTAACTGTGACATCGTATGTTGATTTGAAAGGCACCTTCACTGGAACAACAGTTGTGAGTGTGGAGCTCCAAAAGCGGATGTCGCCCGAAGCATGGAAATTGGTTGCGTCATGAGTGTATTGATATTGGTTGTTCCCCCAGCACCACAAATCTCCTGTGTCATCTAGCGCGCATGTACGGAATCGGTGGACTTCAACATTGGTGAAATTCAATGATGGGTCTTGGAATTGAACCTGCGTTGGATAGTAACGCCTGTAGTGGTCACCAACACCAAGTTCACCATGGGAGTTAGCACCCCAACAGTACACCTTACCATCAGCAATAGCACACATATGTCGCTCTTCATTATTATTTACTCTGAGCCCATCATACATCGAAATATCCTGCACAACTGGTTCGGTCCAAGTGTTTGAAGATGTGCCAGAATTTGTTGTCGGCAATGGATAACTCAACTTATCGATAAACATTCGATCTGCAGAGCCATGACTACTATCTGAATCCTTAGCATACTTGAATTCAAACGTGTGATTTCCTGCTGTGATTGGAATCGTAAATTGTTGCCACCCACTCATAGACCAGATGGTCATGCGGTGCACTCCATCCAACAAAACAGTAGCAGCATCGTAATGCTCAGATGAAGCCCATAGGCAGAACTTCAAGAATCCATCTCCAGTTTCTGCATCAAATTTCATCGATGAGAATTCACTGCTATCAATTGTGTAATCCGCCCCGGTGTCCCAACTGCCTAGATTAGTTGATGCTGACCCAAGGGCTCTTTCTCCACTGATTCGAATGTTTGTGTTGTTGACGTTGATACCGTCATCATCCCTATCCACAAAAGACCAATTTCCATTGCTTAATGGGTCTTCATACCACTCAAATGTGGTGCCGTTCTCAAAGTCCTCAAAGGCATGATTTGGTTCTGGGCCATAAGTGCAACCTGTATCGAATCCTGACACTGAACTGGTGCTTGTGGGGTCTAGTTGGGCCTCACTATTTGGTTCAAATGAAATATGGGTTGGACTGTGGATGAAATTGTCATCGGGAGAATCTCCAATACCCATTTCACCGTACCGATTTTTGCCCCAGCACACGAGTGAGCCATTATCCAAAATTCCACACATATGTTGGGTGCTACTATCCACTTTAGTGAATGAAAGGTTGCTATCTTTGGTAATCGCATGTGGGGTTGGGTGGCCAATGTGGTCGTTGGATTCTGTGGAAAGTAAACTACCGTATGAGTTGTGTGTATTCCCCCAACACCATAGTTCTCCACCATCCACTAACGCACAGGCTCGACCATCGGTAACCATCATGCCACCGGTATAGTTTGGATGTTGTCCTCTCAAACTCCACCATGCATCGGCACCACCCGAGTTTGTTGGTGCTACAATTTCTTCATAGTCTCCAGTTGTTAGGAAGAATTGATTATTCGCACCGTGCGAAATGGTTGGAAGAGGGGGTTCGACAACCTCAATCGTAATTGTGGTGTTGACCGATGAACCGCCACCTACCGCTGTCACGAGATAGTCTGTGGGGCTCCATGGTCCCATTGGGGTGCCTGTGAATGCACCAGTTACATAGTTGAATGAAAGGCCATCTGGTAATGGCTTAGGACCTGAAGTTTTCCAATTCGATAATGCTTGATTGTTGCTAAGGTAATTA
The DNA here is from genome assembly GCA_964441035.1 of uncultured Candidatus Poseidoniales archaeon. Lineage (GTDB taxonomy): Archaea > Thermoplasmatota > Poseidoniia > Poseidoniales > Thalassarchaeaceae > MGIIb-P. The sequence continues at coordinate 14,016 of CAYYKF010000010.1, read as the reverse complement.
TCGGCATGATTGGTCCGTAGTTCATCGATTTGACCTTGGAATCCATCTCCAAAAATACATGGTTCATAGCCCCAAGTTAGCATATTCTGTGTAGTATTGATACCATAAGCGGTGTGGTATATGATTTCCAAGTTATTTGAGGTGTCAGAATGTGTACCATTATCGACATAAACACGAGTCCGCGTCTTGTAATTGTTGTAACCGCCGCCAGACAACCGCTCATAGATTACCGCAATGTAATTCCATTCATTGACTTCGACTTGTGTCGTCATTCCATTTGCGCCATCAGAGTTGTCATTATCGACAGTCCATTCTCGAAGTGGATTATCTGCCAATCGCCCATCTCCGAGGATTTTGATATCCACCCATCCAGACGAATTTAGCGATGCAATGATGCCGTCTGTTCCGCCAGTTGCATCTGTTCGAAGAAATGTTCTGCTAAACAATTCGCCTTCCAAGGCGCTTGGTTTGAACCATCCTGCAAATCCACTTCCGTGCCTTTGATTGTTAGCGTGATTTGAACAACTTGCGTTCAAATTATCACCAATATTTCCTGCTAATTCTACACTACCATACATCTTGCCATCAGGTATCCAATTCACATTGCCGTTCAATGTAATCCCATGATCGCCCGTGGCTGTGCCTGAATTTTCAAATGCAGGGGTATTCATCGTCCACCAAGTAGCCCCCCTCTCGGTGGGATGTGGGTCAACAACCTCAGTGGACGAAAGTCCAAATGAGTTCACCTGAGCATTGAGTGGCAAAACCATTGGTGGAATCGTAGAGACTGGGGTCTGATTTACCAAAGCATGTGGGCCAACCAATGAGGCTGGGAAATACTGGATATGGGTTGGGGCAGACCGTGCTGATGTAGCATCATCTTCTGACTCACCAAACAGCGATGGGTTGGATATCATCGCTGAAAATGGTACAATCATCATTATCAAAATCATCAAAATTGCCTTCGTGCGCATGTGGGACACCTACGGTGTCCCGACTGGGTTGGTGTTTAACAACGTGCCCATTGCCTGCAAAAGGTGTTTTCGATTAACAATCAGTCAAACAAATCGTCGTCATCGTCTTCAAGTAATTCCATGATGTCTGGGAAATCATCATCCACTACAGGGGTTTCTTCTGATACTGTTTCGTCTGCTTCAGGTTCAGGTTCTGCTAACTCCGTTGCTTGATCTACCCACTTATCGCGCTTAATCCTACCAGGGAAAAACTCGATTGCATCGTTCACCTGATCCTCTATTTCAGGTGTCATATTTGCAATCTGTTCAAAGGTGAAAATTTGTAATGCATTCAACTTCTCTTCAAGGAATGGTCCAATCCCACGAATGGATTGTAAATCATTCTTTTCATCGGCTACTGCGACACCGATGGTTGAGAAATCAATTGATTCGGCTTTGGCTGCGATTCGGGCCAATTGTTCTGCCTTCTCATCCATCTTTGCATCTAATTCTGAAAGTTGAGCCATCTTTTCTTCCATTTTGGCATCCATTTCAGCCATCTTTGCATCTGCTGCTTCTTGTTTTGCCTGACGCTCAGACTCTGCCTTTTCAGCTGCTTCATCCACTTCGTCCTCTGGGGGTACATATGCTGCTGGTTCTGAGTCCCAACTATCGACATCAACTAGGGCCTTTGATTCCTGCTCAGATGGGGCTGCTCCAGAATACATATCATCCCCATCACCGTCATCCTCATTTCCAGTCCAACGCTTAACTGATGAAGTGAAGGTATTGACACTGAAGACAATCTTACCTTCTTCGTTTCGACTGGACGAAAGAATCATTGCGAGTGCGAGAATGACTAACAATAAGATAATCAAGAATATCCAGCAACTGAGCGACATGAGGCCTGCTTCACTACTGGATTCATCTTCCTCTTGTGAATCGCTGTAACAAGATTCCTCTGGTTTATCATTAGAGTCAACAGGATCTGAGCCACAGATAATTTCGTCCAAATCCTTGACTCCGTCCCCATCAGTATCACGCTGAGATGCTCCACACCCAGAGGGGTTTGGTGCTTCATCTGGAGGGGTGTCTGCACAGATATCGATGGAATTTGGTACACCATCAAAATCATCATCTCCAGCCTCTGATGGTCCGCATCCAAACTGGTCAATTAGATTGATTTCTTCTAGAGGTGTGAAATCACACATGTCGTTCGGATTCGAGAGTCCGTCTCCATCCATATCCATGTCGTTGTCACAACCGTCTGGTGTGCCATCACCATCGTAGTCAAGTGTGTCATCGTGGCCCCTGCAGACATCATTGACGTCTGGGATTGTGTCGCCATCATCATCTGAATCCATCACATCACAAAGGTGGTCATTATCCAAATCAATCGGCATGCTACTATTCAACAATGGGTCACTACCACAAACAACCTCTGCAGTGTCATTCCAGGTATCGCCGTCATCATCCAAATCTGCATTGTTACCAATACCGTTTCCATCTGTATCCACAGATTCATCTTCATCGTATGGGAAGGGGTCATCTTCATTGTCAACGCCATCACCATCAATGTCTGTATCTGTGTTGTCACCAGTACCATCGTCATCGGTGTCCATTGTTTCTGTGGAATCGAATGGGAAGGCATCATTAATGTCAATGACACCATCGTCATCATCATCAGTATCGTACAAGTCCGGAGTGCCGTCATCATCTGTATCGACTAAGCAATCAGACGCCAATTCTGATCCTGGATCGGTGGTAGAGGAGCCATCCGGGCATGGAGTGGGGTTGGTGTTACCTGTTCCTTCTGCATATGTTCCTGGCGGGGTTGTAATGCAACTGCTTGCTGCATATCCATCAACCCATGTGCCTGCTGGACATGGTGTTTGAACTGGAGAACCTTGTTGGCTGACATAATTTCCTGGACTTGCATCAATACAAGAGGTTTGACCAGTGCTTGGTTGGTATGTTCCTGCAAGGCATGGTTGATGGTTGGACATACCTGATGTTGGTGCGATATATCCTGCACTCGCATCTTCACAATCTGAAGATGTGGTTGATGCTGTACCTTGGTTGTAAGTCCCTGCTAGGCAAGGGGTCTGTGAGGTCGAGGCTGTCGTATCGACATAATGCCCTGGCGAGGCTTGGGTTTGGCCTGAACTGCCATCATAGGTTACGTAATGTCCCAAATCCGCATCCAAACAAGCAGACCAATTGGTGGAAGCAGGCGATGGATTGTAGGTCCCTGCTAGGCAAGGGGTCTGAGAGGTCGAGGCTGTCGTATCGACATAGTATCCAGATGATGCTGGAGTTTGAGAAGAGCTACCACTTGAACTGACATAATACCCAAGTTCTGCATCCAAACAAGCAGAACTGTTGTTGGATGCCGTATCTGGGTTGTAGGTTCCAGGAGTACACGATGTTTGAGAAATGGATTCAACGGCATCGACGAAGTAACCGGGTGAGGCTTCGGTTTGAGTAGCACTTCCAGATGTTGGAACATAGTGACCAATCTCTGCCCCTAAACAGGCAGAACTGTTGTTGGAACCAGCCTCTGGATTGTAAAATCCGGCCAGGCAGGCTGCTTGGGTAGCAGACCCATTAGAAGCCACATAATGACCTGGGTCTGCATCAAGACATGTCACTTGACCGGAAAGCGGTTGGTATGAACCAAGTAAACACTCAGTTTGATTGGCTGATGCTAGGGTGTCAACATAATGACCGGGGTCTGCATCATCACAGGAAGACTGAGCGTTCAACGGCTGATATGTGCCAGTTTCACATCCAAACTGAGATACTGAGGCATTGATGTCCACGTAATAACCGGGGTCTGTATCTATACATATCTCGCCTCCAGTGTTGGGCTGATAAGTCCCAGGACTACATCGCATTTGTACCATATTTCCTGTGCCATTGGCATAATGGCCAGGGTCTGTTTCTTGGCATGTGTAACGTCCATAGTTACCAGCATCACAAGATTCGGTCTGTGCGGGATTTGTTGGGAATGCATCATCTGGAGTTGGTACTCCATCTCCATCTTCATCACCAACCATGTGAGTATCAAATACATCGATGATGCCATCATTATCTCGATCTCGGTCATCGAGTGCAACATCATCCGTCAAAATGACCGAAGTAGGTGTCGTGGAATCGTTTGTCGTGCCATCTCCAAGTTGGCCTTGTGCATTTGAGCCCCAACAAAGAGAACTGCCATCAGTGAGCGTTGCGCAGGTGTGACTTGTTCCAGCAGTAATGCCCGCAATCGAACCTGTGTCTACATGTTCTGGAAAATGTGCATTAAACGTCGTACCATCACCAATTTGACCAGCACTATTCAATCCCCAACACATTGCAGACCCATTGTCGAGAATTGCGCAAGTGTGCTTGGTTCCAGCAGTAATAGCCTGAACATCGGTATCAAAATTAATCGGGGTCGGAGAGGATTGGCTTATCACTGTTCCATCTCCAAGTTGACCACGGTCATTCCAACCCCAGCATTCCACTGACGCATTAGAAAGCAATACGCAAGTATGATGTTGACCTGTTGTTACTGCAACAGCATCAACACCACCAAGATCTACCAATGAGGGACTTGGAATGTCTTGGGCTGAGGAACCAGTACCTAATTGGCCGTGATTGTTGTAGCCCCAACATTTGAGGGAGCCATTGTCAAGAATTGCACAGGTGTGAGATTCGCCAGCAGTGATGGATACCGCACTACGGTCAATACCCAAATCAACTGACTTCGGTGTAGATGATGTGATTTGGGTACCGTCACCAAGTTGGCCATGATTGTTGTAACCCCAGCAATCGACTGAGGCGTCATCCAAAATAGCACATGTGTGGGTCTTTCCAGTCGCCACTGCAACCGCATATGTACCAGGATTTAGCGATACAAGAGAAGGAGCTTCGGGGGTTGTCGAGTTTGAACCAATACCAATCTGGCCATACGAATTTGCACCCCAACACACAAGGCTTGCATCATTCATGACTGCGCAGGAATGATATTGGCCAGCCGCTACGTTAACCGCATAGAGAGCATTTCCAAAGGAAGAGAAGTCAACGAGGCCGGATGAGGGGCCACCAAGTTGAGAGAAGGTATTCTGGCCCCAGCACTCAAGCGTCCTATTTTCCAGAATTGCACAATTGTGGTTTGCGCCCGACGCAAAAGTGTCGGCTGTGAAAATGGATCCTGTTTGGAATCCTGGCGCGTTTGCTGAACCGGATTGCGCATCTTCTGTGGGTTGAGATAAATCGTTCACATCTGAGGATTCAGTCAATGAATTTGAGATACTTAGCATCGCAATGAGGATTGCTAGGACAAGGCCGCTCGTGTGTGCGTAGCGCGCGCGCATGCTCGGTGCGGGGCTGAACTCTATTAAAAAACGGGCCCCCTCCGAAAATAGAGAGTTTTGGCCAATTATTCGCCATCGAACATGTCCAAAGTAGAGGCCAGTGCCGCGATTTCGGCACGGATGTTTTCCTTGTCCCTAGATCGCAATGATGTATCCAGTAATTGTTGCTCTAACCAAGCGATTTCTGAACGCACAGTTTCACGCTCTTCGCGATGAATTTCATCTGCTCTTGCCATTTGCAATCTGGCTGCATGTTGGCGGGCTTCTTTGCGGCGAATTTGGAGTTCCGAACTTCCACGGGTTGGTTGTGATTTCATTTCTATATTGACTGGGTACGGAATTACGATGTCTTCTTCATTGAAATGATCTGATATGGCCTGTAGAATCCAATCTCGAGCTGGCCATTCGTCTGAATAATCTGAAATCCATGCATAGAGGCGGAAATCAATGGAATAATCTCCTAATCGAGTTAACAATGCCCTAGGGTTTGGTTCCGCAAGTGTGTAAGGGCATCTCGAGGCTATTTCCATGAGGACTTTCTTGACGTGAGGTGGGTCTTCATCATATGCGACATGGACATCAATTAGCAAATTTAGGCGCTTAGGGATTCCATCACCACCACCCCTTGCTTTGTTTACCACCGTGCTAGAGACAAGCGTGTTGTTTGGAATGATAATCAACTCCTCAGACCAAGTCAACAATTTGGTTGAAAGAATCCCTGTGGAGACAACTTTTCCTTCTATGCCCTCGACCTCTATTCGGTCTCCCACATCGAATGGGCGGTCCATGGCCAGCATGAAGGAGTTCAGAATATTTCCAAGTGTCTGCTGAAGCGCGAATCCAATGATTAAGGAGAAAATTGCGAAGGATGCAAATAATCCACCCAAATCAACTGCGGTTTCGTTCATGATTAGGAAGAAACCAGCAATCCAAACTATGAGTTGGATGAATCCTTGAAGGAATACGTTTCTTCCAGTTACAGCAACGCCCGCACCATCATCATCTGATTGGAAATAACCAATCAAAGGGTGAATCACTACACCAACCGTGGTGCTAACCATGCTGGTCAGGATAAAGATGTAGATGATATTGAAAATGTGAACTGTAGATTGTAGCGTTTCTGGTGTTAACCAGGCCAAAGAAATGTTGACACAGAATACCATACAGAATGCAAGTGTACGATTTGCAATGGGTTTGAATAAATCGTTGTCCCATCCTATTTCCGTTTTGTTAACGAAGTCACCTAATTTCTTGATAATAACAAACTTGGTGATACAAAGCACTGCAAAACTCAGACCAAGGCACAATCCAATTTTGCCATAGTATGGGAGTTCGTTAGCCCAATCAGTCGCTCGTGAGTACTCATCTGAAAACTGCGACATGTGAACCGCCCTTAGGGGGCGGCCTGAGTGATTCATTCAAATCAGTTGTGCTGTTATCCAGATGCAAAGAAAACACCTAATGTTGCATCTAAAAGGCTGACTGAAAGCCAACTTGCAATTGCAGCAACCCACATCATTACTGCAACCTGTCCCAACGCAATCGAGAAGCCTCCCCCTCGGAGTCTAGTTGCGATTGCAGACAGTATGAGTACCATCATAATAATCAACAATGATGTGATGATTTTGAACAAGACTATGTTTTCTTCAACTCCTCCTGAATCCTCTAGAACCGGTAAGCCCAAGCCACCAGAATTAGTCGTAAGGTCTCCGAAATCAACGTCCCCCATTCCTTGAGCAACACCGGATACGTCTGTTCCTAAACGGAACACAACGGCAATTGCAATGTTGAATGAAACGATTGTTGCTACCAACAATCCGTATGCCACGCCCCGCATTGTGCTGGCTGATAGTGAGCGTCGCCGTCTAAGGGAAAGGAGATTAGTTGTATTTTGGCTGACCAAATCTGCAACGGCAGCTGGTTCACCACTGGCTTGAGCGCCTTCCAAGTAGATTCGGTTGAATCGTGAAACCATAGACGAATTTACCTCTGCCGAAAACCAATCCCAACTTCGTTCCGAATCAATTCTTAACATTAGACGACTTTCAAGGCCAGCAATCGGATGATTCAAAGAACCGAAGTCAATACCTCGGAGAGCTTTGATTGTTGCAGATGGTTCAGCCGCACGGGCTTGAGCAGTTCCCCCAAGTGCACGAATGAAACCTGGATAGGAATCGTCTCGTCGTACCACTCCTTTTTCTTCTCTAGATGCGGTAATACCTGGAATCAAAAATGGAGTGAAAATGAGGGCCGCAAGTACCAATCCATACTGATCCCAAGAATGTGCTAGCGCATTAAAATACAGAACTATAACAACAGCGGATGACATGAAGATGGGGATGCCCATGCCTCCCGCTGCGACCCACATCTGTCGCAAACGGCTCACATATTCAGTTTCAAAGTCGTGTCTCCCAAAAATGGGGTCGTCAGGGACAATCGCACGGAATGCAACGAGCATCGCGATTTGAATAGATGCAAATACGAGGGCTGCGAGCAAAACCCAGCGAATTCTTGCCATCATTCCTATTATTGATGAACCATAATCGTTGGTGACAAAAAGAATGAGGTGTATCCCTGCAACAACAATCGCAAAAATACCTGTTGTGGTCAATGAGATATAAATTTCCTTCAACATGTCAATCGATTCCAAACGAGTGTCATAAAGTGTGTCGAATTCTTTAGAGAATGTTTTCTGTTCGGATTTCATGAATTCATCAATAGGTTGTCCGGCTTCAACAGAAAATGCCATTCTATCGAGGAAATCTCCCCAAAT
>CAYYKF010000010.1:0-5829 GCA_964441035.1 uncultured Candidatus Poseidoniales archaeon | reverse complement strand
AGACGTTCCATCTATAACCCTCAATCACTACCAATTGGAACCCAAGTGTCAATCGCAGCGGAAAATGCATCCCAATCTTGCTGGTAATAGACATCGAGCAAATCAAACACATCATCGTAATGTGAAATATTTCGATCGGTCATTCTTTGCAATGCTTCAGCTCTGCGTGCCATTTCCTCATAGATGTCTCTTTTAGAATCAAAACCCATCAATGCGGCCATTTTATTCTCCATCAAATGTGATTGGAACATTCCACGGAAGTAGTGTTTGTCTCGAACGGGGTCCCAATCAAACATTCCGCGCGTCAGAACACCATCAGCATGTTTGTTGTATCCAATCACCTCATCGATACCTGTGATTCGCCTTGCAATTCCACCACCTGGTGCCTCAACAACTTCTTGGAAAATTGCGAAATTTAAGTTGTCAAAGAAACGCATTGGAACGTTAATTGGATCTCCTGTAAATCGTTGAATCATTTTCACAATTGAAGATGCGTGGAAGGTTGCTATTACTGGGTGACCTGTTTGCATTGCTTGGAATGCTGTGGCTCCTTCGACACCACGAATCTCGCCGATGATAATGTAACGTGGCCGGCTTCGCAATGCGGCTTTGAGAAGGTCGAACATTTCTACCCTTGAATCCTCGTTCTTTGAATCTCGAGTGACCAATCTCTGCCATAATCGATGTCTAACTTTCACTTCAGGTGTATCCTCTGCCGAGTAAATTTTCACATTGTGGTCAATGAAAGGAAGGATTGCGTTCAGAGTTGTTGTCTTACCAGAAGCGGTCTCACCAGAAACGAGCAATGACATACCATTCTCTAAACCGAGCCATATGTATGCTGCAACTTCTGCAGACATGGTTCCCCATTGAATGAGTTGTATGATAGAAATGGTTTCCTCTGCGAATTTACGAATCGTAAAAGACGAGCCCAACATAGACACGTCATCTGAATAGACAATATTAATGCGGCTACCATCAAGCAACGCGCCATCGATGATTGGTTTGCTATCTGATACGGGTCTACCGATTCGTTCAGACATGGCTCGAAGATATCGTTCCAGCATCTCTCGGTCACGGAATCGGATGTTTGATGTAACCATCCCAAACACTTTGTGATCCATGCTGATATATCTAAGGCCAATAGCGTGAATATCTTCAAGCATCTCATCAGATAATAGCGCCTCAAGGGGTCCCGAACGAACGAGGTCACGAGTGACTGTGTAAATGAGGCGTTCCATTTGCTTCTGAGTCACTTGTATCTTTGGCTCACCGAAACCGAGGAATCTTCGAACAGATGCTGTGGCATCGTTCAATGAGATGGTTCCATCTGTAACAATTGTGTGTTGGGCAATCATGTTTTCCAACATTGCTTCGAACTCAGCATCGTTTGAAAACGAAGGTGAACTGGGTGCTTCACGAAGCAATCTCTCTACAAGTTCTAATTTGATATTTTCTTCTTCTTCGGTGAGGTGTGGCTCTATAGCAAACCAAAGTGTACTCCCTGCGCCCTCCTCCTCACTCGGTGGGCGATAGACATGAGCAAATAATGGTCCTCGGAGGTGATAAATCAGATTGATTGGATCAGATTTAGCACCCCTATCAAGTGCCCCATAGTAGTAAGGACGGGATCCATGTTTCTTCTCAAAATCATCAACCCATTCACGAACATGGTCATATCGAGACATAACTGCCTCCAAGTCACCTTGGGCAAACTCTGTTTCCTCCCCTTCATTGACTTCCATTTCTATCACCTCAACTGACCGCCGTAATGTCTACGATGAAGCCCATTCCTGGTTCAACTCGCCAACCAATTCGTGATTGCACAGGGCCAACTGCGCGCAGGAATCGGGTGACTGCGAGGGTTCGAGTCAAGCCGCCACCGATTTCTGACGTTCGCATTTCTAAAGCGACTTCAGATGAAGAAATCAAAGCGCGCGCAATCTCATTAGAGATTTCTTCTGGGTCAATCAACAGCATGAGTGAACGCCCTTTGGAACAAAAACTACGCAGAAATTTGAGCAAATCATCCGGTGTTCCTTCATAATCCTGGAGGATAGTAGATGCACAATCAATAATTGAGATGTCTGCATTTACCAATGCATCTGACTCGAGAACAGTTTCAATCCCCACACGATTTTCAACTTCATCAGAAATCACGCCAAATCTGGACAAGAGTGTGAATTGTCCAGAGTCCGCTGCATCACTCAATGAATAGCCAAGGCTATCCACTTGTTCAAGCCAACCCCTCGTTGTCAATTCAGTGGTGACAAGGGTCAGACGTGCTCCGTGTTTAACCAACCCATACGCCAACCTCTGAGCAATGAGGCTCTTTCCTGAACCCATTTTACCACTCACAACATACAAGGATCTGTGTGGAAGATATCGGCCAAGGCTATCTGCCAAACTGTCTGTTTCCAATTCGAAATCAAAGCCTCGACTCTCATCCAATCCTAATCACCTCGGAAAAGGAATTTTGTCCAGAAATGCCCTTGTGTTCGGCACTTCTAACAATGACCAGGAGTGGTATTTCTTCCCCAGGAACGAGTGTTAATCCTGTTGGGCATACACTCACTTCCGCAACTTCGCCTGTAAGCCAAGATGTTGCGCCATCAAGCAATCCAGTTTGATTGATTGTCGCAGCAGTGCCATTGACAACAACGCCGATTGAATCTGTTTTCAATCGAAGTTCACCAGTATTCTGTACATAGAACGTTAAGTTGCAATCGGTTTGGTTCCACGAAATTTGAGAGGGGTCACTAGCTAGTGCAGCCCGTGTTTTGGTGTTCACTTCAATCTCTGATTGATTATTGTCAACCGTCGCAGCTAGACTGCCCCAAGATGCAACCAACAAACTTGCCACGATGCCCGCTGTCAATAAGCCGGTAATGAGCATCACCAATTCACTGGCTCCTCCATCAGCCACCAAATCACCTCATGAGAATGCAACCGCCGAGTGTGCACCCATGCTGAATGCTGACAATCGAGAAGGAGATGTTGCTCCTGTACCAGTTAGTTCGAGGTGTTGAACCTCACCAGAAAATAATGTGGATGTCAACGTGTAGTGATTGCTTGCTCGGATTGGAGGGTCGCCATCTATGCTGAACCATAATTGATCAAATGATACAGATTCAGAACCGATATTCGAGACGTTCAAGTGAATGGTACCAGAATTCTCAGAGGCATTGATGAGTCGTATTTCTGGTTCACGAACAACTTCTGTCCCTGCCTCAGCCGCTTGTTTCGTACTCTCACTGAGTGAGAGTGATGCCAGAGCGAAGATGCCGAGCAATGTCGTTCCAACAATCAGAGCTGCGATGCTCACTGAACCGCCCACATTTCAAGCCCCCTCTTCAGGAAGTTTTGCGGTTCGCCATGCTTCAATCATGGCATTGAACATCAACAATTCACGGTGGGGAAGATGCTCCCCTCCACCTTCATTCACTGCAGGGTCCGCCAATTGAACAAGACCGTTCAATTCTCCACTCTCTTCAGCTGTAATCATCCCACTGCTGCTGGCCTTCTCAAGGAAAGATGTAGTTGCTGTGGCAGAAAGGTGATCCAATAGTAAGGCTGCAATCTCACTGGTACTCACAGTGGGGCCTGATGAGTGGGCGTCTGGTCGACGAGTGAGGAATGGATTCAGGTCCGCGACCCGATCTTCATACAAATCCAATAAATTAACTGTAATCGGCTCTGGTTCTGCTTCAATACTATCTGAATCTGTTTCTTCACCCTCTTTGTCCTCATCATCAGTAGGGGGCTCACCATCAGCAGTTACGAGTGTATCTGTCGGCAAAGCGTGTATCATTTCATTGGACTCACGAATCTGGGTTAATCTAGCATCCATCATAGCCATCGAGGCTTCGATTCGGTCAAATCGATTATCCAATTTCTGTTGAATTTCCTTTGTATCTACTGTTGGTTGCACCATCTTCTCCTCACGTGGAGGGGGTTCAATTCCGGATGTTCCCACTCTTGCTCTTGTAGGGGATGGTGCAAGGGTCCAAGCATCTTCCTCAATTGGAATGGCTTCATCCGGGACAACTGAGGCGTCGATTGAGTGGCCAGAGAGGGCTTCTAGGCGACGTCCAGAACTCATGTCTGGTGTTGCGCCACTGTCATCGGCACCGCCTCCGAAGAGTCTGCCGAGGAAACCCATTCTACCACTTCCGGGAAGTTCTTGCTCACTCGATGTTCTGAGTGAGCAAGGGTGATTCCGAATCAGATAATGGCGTCACCAGCATTAACCGAGTTGTAGTGTAGTTGCGCGTATGTTTCGCCACCGCCGTCAATCAAAACTCGAAGTTCTTGATCGTCGCCTACCGTCGGTTGACAATCTACGGATGTGTCAATGGGTACGAGGAAGGTTACTCCTGAATCGACTGCGTCAGTTGCTGCATATCCTGTTCCATCAAGATCTGTTGCAACTGTGGAGAATGCTGCAGTGTTTGTTCCCGAAGTTGTTCCTGAATCGCAAACAATAAGCCAAGAAATGTCGGCAAGTAGGGTTGTATCTGAGCCTGCGCTCATCTGTACAATCAATGTGATTTCGTCGGCTTGTGTTGATGCCGGAGTTGTTTCAGCACTAACGTACGCGCCTATTAGTTGGATTTTGCCACTAATTTCGTCGCGGGTATCATCACCAGTTGTTTCTGCTCTTTGTTGCAGTTCTTCAGCTGTTTTGATGATAATTGTCGATGCCACTGCGGCGACCAAAATCAACGCGATGAAGATAATCATCGCACCAATACCGATGGCGCCCATATCGTTCTTTTTCAGGGATGGTTTGTTCTGTCTCATTTGACTCGCTCCTTGTGGATTCAATTAGGGCCCACGAGGTATATTATTGTAGCCCCCGTGGTCCTCCTTTACCCCAACGCAAAATATCAGTTAATTAGCTCAAGAGCAATGGATACAGTCTCAATTGATCCTGGCTCCAAGATTTTGATGAATGGCCACGACGGTGCCTTCCAGCCAGGGGGAATCCATGGCATCAATAAGGTATCATGCATCACATCTTGACTCTGATTTTCAACCCTGCAATCCATTACTAAGCCATATGGAGTGAGATTGTATCCGGTTTGAATCAGTAACTTTTCCTGCAAACTACCTGGTGCTCCAGCTTCTCGAATTGCTGCCATAGCCGAGGGGAGGATTTTGAATGTCAAATCAACAGTGTCTCCTGGTTCGAGGGTCGCAGAGGGTTGCGCCTCCGGAATAGCTCTCCAGTTTGGAGGTGTGGGGGCTTTGACATTGAATCCTGGAATAACCGCATCACTTGTGTTCTCAATGCGCACGAGTAAATGTCCATGGTCAGCAGATGGTGACCATCGTGCCTCGACACCCATCCATAAATGATAGAATATGAAGGGGTTCAAAGCAGCACTATTTGCAAGAAGGTGTTCAACCAATCTTTCCAATTGGAGAGCCGATTCATCGAATGCCCCCCTCAATATGATTGTCTCAGCAGTCTTCATGGTCAGAAGAATGTCAACCAATTCTGTCTCTGTAGTCGAACGGTCGCGCATCAATGTGTGCAGCATACCGATTGAACGGTGCATGCGGCCCACCTGCATACGCAACACATCAATATCGGATCGAGCGTTTCGTATGCTCCTGCGCGCATCTCTTGCATCTTTGTCTACAATTGATTCTTGGATCAGGCGGATGTGCTCATCAAGTATCAAATTCAACCTAGTGACCTGAGCCCTGTATCCTTCTTGTGTTGCTGGCAAGGGTTGTTCAGACATTTCCTTCCACCTCCACGTTTACATCATGGGATTCTCCCCACCTTTGACCTATTGTGATTTTTCGTAAATCTGTTGA